>JBJTYE010000111.1:0-10069 GCA_046082625.1 Actinomycetota bacterium
CGAACTCGTTCCCTTGTGCGTCGCCACGGTATCCCTGGCCGAAACCATCAACGTCTCACCGACTTTGGTGATCGGTGAAGTGGTCGGGATGACCGTCGAAGGGGAGCGCCTGACAGCCTCCTTGAAGGGGCGAGCGGCCGCAGACTGGCTGCAGGTCTCGCCGAACGGATTCGGCACACTCGATGTGAAAGTCACCTTGGAGACCCATGACGGGGCTCTGATCCATGCGACCTATTCGGGTCGACTGCAGTTCGACACCGGGGACGTGTACGCCACGCCCTTGTTCCACATCGGCGACGAGCGATACGCCTGGGTCAACCGCATCCAGGCGGTGGCCAAGGGAACCTTCACCGGACCGACGACTCTGGTCTACGACATGTACGAATTGCGCTGAGTCAGGGAGCTCCGGCAGCAAATTCCTTGTAGGCGTCGAGCGCGCGCCGAGTGGCGAAAGCCTTCATGACCTCCATGCCGTGGGAATGCGTGTCCATGCGTGGCAGTCTTGCGGGAGTTGTTCCGAGAATGGATGGACCAATGTCACAAAAGATCAATCCCGATCGCCTACTTCTGAGCGGACCCCGTCTTCGCCGTCGTGAACTGGGGACATTGTTTCGGGTCACCAGGGAAATGCTCGGTGGCTTTCGACGTCTGCACTTCGTCGGACCGTGTGTGACGGTCTTCGGTTCGGCACGGGTCCGAGAGGGAGATCCCGAATACGCGTTGGCCCGCCGGGTGGGGGCGGCCATGAGCGAACTGGGGTTGTCGGTCATCACCGGCGGTGGGCCGGGGATCATGGAGGCGGCCAATCGAGGCGCTCAGGAGGCCGGGGGCCAGAGCATCGGTTGCAACATCGAATTGCCGCGGGAGCAGAAGCCGAACGACTTTCTGGACATCAGTATCGACTTCCGATACTTCTTCGTTCGCAAGTTGATGATGGTGAAGTACTCGTATGCCTTCATCGTCATGCCGGGAGGCTTCGGCACGGTGGACGAACTCTTCGAAGCTCTGACTCTCATTCAGACGGCCAAGATCAGCGACTTCCCGGTGGTGCTCATGGGTTGCGAATTCTGGGAGCCGTTGCATCGACAGTTGGACGCCATGGTGGAGAGTGGATTGATCGATGCCAACGATCTGGACCTGTTGTGCATCACCGATGAGGTGACCGAGGCCGTGCGGCACATCGAGCACTGTGCCATCGCCAAATTCAAGCTCCATCCCCGATTGCGCCCGATTCGCTTCCTGGGTGAGGCCACACCGGTCGGTTGAATAGCGAAGACCCGGCGCCGAAGCGCCGGGTCTCACAGGATGTCTCTTCTCGTCGAGCCCCTGGGGGTCGACGTCGATGCTTACCGATCAGCGAGTCTCGGGCACTGGCTCTCCGGCGACCGTCGACGAAACGCAGTCCTTGTCCAGACCGTTCCCCTCGCCGCCGAATCCCTGAGAAGGACCTTCGCCCTGGCCGGGGTTGTCGACGCCGTGGACGCCGTTGCAACCGCCCCAGTAGTCGTTGCGACTGCTGTTCGAGTTGGCACTCTGGGCCGAGTTACCGAGATTCGCTTCATTATCCGACGCAGCGTTCGCTGCCGGCACCGCAACCGCAGCCAGAAGACTGGTGACGATGGCAGCTCGGGTGATGACACTGAACTTCTTCATGATTGTCTCCCTTTCGATCCCGGTCGGCCGGGCCTCGAATCGAGACCCTACTGTACTCCAGGGGTCTGGAACAAGAATTCAATTGGGCAATGGCCCCCGTGAGGCCGTTCCGGGCCGTGGGTAGGCTCATAGGGTGTTCCGGTGCCCCGACATTCGGATGGCGGCCGCATCCCCCGATGAAACTCGGAGCATCGCATCCGGGATCGCCGGTTCGTGTCGACCCGGTGATGTGATCCTGCTGAGTGGGGAAATGGGCTCGGGGAAGACCGTTTTCGTACAGGGTTTCGGTCGGGCCGTGGGTGTCGACGAACAGATCACCAGCCCCACCTTCACCCTCGTGCACACCTATTCGACGGGTCGCCTCCCGCTCCACCACGCCGATCTGTACCGACTCGATCTCCTGAGTGAGGTGGCGGATCTGGCACTCGGCGAATTGGCCGAAGGCGACGGAATCCTCGTGGTGGAGTGGGGAGCCCCGGCCGCGGATTTCGTCGGCGATCACCTGGAAGTGGTCATCGAGCGGTCGCCGACCGATGACGACCAGCGGATCCTGACGGTCCGGGCCGTGGGGTCGGCTTGGGAGACCCGCTGGAGGACGTTGGTGTCGGCTCTGGCGCCGTGGCAGGTGGCGGCCTGACGATGTTGGTCCTCGGAATCGAAACTGCCACCGATCGCGTCGGTGTGGCCATCGGGGATCACCAGGGGATGCGGGCACTCTTCGAAGCCACGCTCGGGCGTCGCCACGCCGAGACGGTCGCCCCGGCCGTGGACTTCGTCCGCCGTCACGCCGACGTCGATCTGCGCGACCTGTCGGCGATCGCCGTGGATGTCGGGCCCGGCCTCTTCACCGGACTGCGCGTCGGATTGGCCACGGCGAAGACCTTGGCGCAGGCCCTCGAGCTCCCGATGATCGGGCTGAACAGCCTCGAGGTTCTGGCCCATCCTCTCCGACGAACCGGTCTCCGATCGGCGCAGATCATCGCCTCGGTGGTCGACGGTCGCAAAGGGCAGGTCTTCTTCGCGTTCTTTCGAGCCGATGACGGAGACATCCGACAGCTCGTCGAACCACGAGCCGGTTCGATCGAGGATCTGGTGGTGGCCATCGACGATCGCGGCCAGGACGTCCTGTGTGTCGGCGATGGTGCCCTCCGTTACGGTGCGGAGATCTCCGCCAGTCGCTTCGCCACCATCGGAGATTCCTTCGAGGCACATCCGAGTGTGGCCTCGCTCGTGTACCTGGCGACATCCAAAGCCCGACGCCAGGAATTCACCGATCACAACGAGATGAATGCCCTCTACCTGCGCCGACCGGATGCCGAGATCAACTGGGCCACCCGCTCCGGGGTGACGACGTGAGCATCGTGCAGCGCGTCCGTCAGTCGGGAACGTCACTCGTGATCGAACCCATGCGTCGCCGCCACATCCGCGACGTCCTGGTCATCGAAGAGCAGTGCCACCCCAAGCCGTGGACCGCCTGGGTCTTCGCCAGCGAGATCGACCTCGCTCGCCACGGTGAGCGCTACTACGCCGTGACGCGCCTCGGGTCGGAATTGATCGGCTACGGGGGGCTCTTGTTCGCCCCTGACGAAGCACACGTGACCAACATCGCCGTCGATCCGCGGTACCGCCGCCACGGACACGGCCGGAGGATCTTGGTACACCTGATCGACACCGCCGTCCGACTCGGATGTACGGCACTCACGCTCGAGGTGCGAGTCGGGAACACCGCGGCGCAGAACCTGTACCGGCAATTCGGATTCGCGCCCGCCGGCATCCGTCAGCGCTACTACGAGAATTCCGAGGACGCCCTGGTGATGTGGGCCCACGACATCCAGGGTGACGAGTTCGGCCAGCGACTGGAACGAGTGCGGGCCACGGTGGTGGCGCGATGACGATCGTGAAAGCACCATCGATCGACGACTCGACACTCGTCTTGGCGATCGAGACCAGTTGCGACGAAACGGCGGCGGCCGTGGTGCTCGGGGGTCGCGACGTGTTGTCGAGTGTGGTGAGTACCCAGATCGACCTGCACGCCGCATTCGGCGGCGTCGTTCCGGAGATCGCCAGCCGGGCTCATCTCGAAGTCCTGAACCCGGTCATCGCCCGGGCCATCGAGGAATCGGGTGTGGACGCCTCTCGCATCGACGTTGTGGCCGCCACGCACGGACCGGGTCTGATCGGGGCCCTGTTGATCGGGGTCTCGGCTGCCAAGGCTCTGTCGTTGGCCTGGGAGATTCCCTACATCGGTGTCAATCACATGGAGGCCCATCTCTACGCCGGCCTCCTCGAGGACCCGACCCTGGACCTGCCATTGGTGGTGCTGCTGGTGTCCGGTGGCCACACGATGCTGGTGGAGATGCAGGATCACGGTCGGTATCGCCTGCTCGGGCGCACCATCGACGATGCCGCCGGCGAAGCCTTCGACAAAGTCGCCCGATTCCTCGGCCTCGGATACCCGGGTGGCCCGGCGATCGACGCCTTGGCCCGGGAGGGAGATCCATCGGCCATCGATTTCCCGCGGGCCATGATGCACGAAGGTCTCGACTTCAGTTTCAGCGGCCTCAAGACCTCGGTCGTGAATCACGTGCGCAGACATCCCGACGTGTCGACGGCCGATGTGGCGGCGTCCTTCCAGGAGGCCGTGGTGGACGTGCTGGTGGCCAAGACTCGCCGGGCGGTGGAGGCAGTCGACGCCAAGGGTGTGGTCCTCGGTGGTGGAGTGGCGGCGAACACCGTCTTGCGAGAGCGGTTCGCGGCCATGGCGGCCGAGATCGGTCGACGCTGCTCACTGCCGAGTCGCGCCATGTGCACCGACAACGCCGCCATGATCGGCGCCGCGGCGTGGCACCGATTGCGCAGCGACGGTCCGACGTCGCTCGACACCGGAGCCTTCCCCAATCTGCGACTCCCGGTCCTCGCCGGAGACGAATCGTGACCGCCTTGCGCATCGGCTCCCTCGAACTGCCGGCCCCGGTCGTCCTGGCCCCCATGGCCGGGGTCACCAACGCCCCGTTCCGCTCGCTCTGCCGGGAGTTCGCTCCCGGCCTGCTCTACGTGAACGAGATGGTCATGGCCACGGCGTTGGTGCACGGCAGCGCCAAGACCGAGAAGATGGTCACCTTCTCTCCCGGTGAGTCGCCGCGCAGTCTGCAGCTCTACGGAAGCGATCCCGTGATGTTGGCGCGGGCCATCACCAAGTTGGGTGACGCCGGGGCCGTGGATCACATCGACATGAACTTCGGGTGTCCCGCCGCCAAGGTGACGCGTAAGGGCGGTGGGGCGGCGGTCCCGGCCAAACCCAACCTGTTGCGGGCCATCATGCGGGCCGCCGTGCACGCGGCCCGTCCGTACGGCATCCCGGTCTCGGCGAAGTTCCGGATGGGAATCGACGAAGACCTCATGACCTTTCGCTCCACCGGAGAGATCGCTCAGGACGAGGGGATCGCTTCGGTGGCCTTGCATGCCCGCACGGCCGAGCAGCACTACAGCGGGCGAGCTCGATGGAACGCCATCGCCGAGCTCAAATCCGTCGTCACCGACATTCCCGTTCTCGGCAACGGCGACATCTGGACGGCGGAGGACGCGTTGGCGATGGTGCGCGAGACCGGTTGCGACGGTGTGGTCGTGGGTCGCGGCTGTCTCGGACGGCCCTGGCTGTTCGGTGACCTGGGGGCGGCTTTCGCCGGAGATCCAGTTCCCGGTCCGCGTCCGCTCGGATGGGTGGTGGAGGTCATGAAACGCCACGTGCGCGGTCTCGACGAGCACTTCGGAGAGGATTCCTCCGGATCGCGTCGCGGCGTCCGCGACTTCCGCAAACACGTGTCCTGGTATCTCACCGGCTATCCGGTCGGGGGCGAGATCCGGCATCGATTGGCCAATGCCCACACCGTCACTGAAGTGGACGACTTGTTGGACGCAATGGTGAGCGAACACGGTGCAGGGCTTTCGGTGATTCCTGGAGGGGAGAGTTTGCGGCGGGGTAAGACCAGTGGACCCATCCGCGTGGCCCTGCCCGAGGGCTACCGAGATCGACTCGACGATCTGGCGGTGCCCGACGACGACGATGTGATGGCTCTGTCGGGAGGATGAGGGGAGTGGATCGATGAAGGCCGACGTCGTTCTCGGTTCCGGTTCTCCCCGCCGACTCGAGTTGATGCGGAGTCTCGGCGTCGAACCGCGGGTGGTGCTCCCCGACATCGATGAATCGGTGCACGCCGGAGAGACGGCAACGGAGTACGTGCGTCGCCTGGCGGCCGAGAAGTTGGACGCCGTCATGCGTCGCGTCGGTGCGGCGAGCGTGGGCACGATCGTCGTCACCGCCGACACCACGGTGGAGATCGACGGCCGGATTCTCGGCAAGCCCGAAACCGACGCCGAGGCCACGACCATGCTCGAAGCTCTGAGTGGACGCGAACATCGGGTGCACACCGGGCTGGCGGTGGCCGTCGCCGGCCCGGGATGTCGCGGGGTGGACTGGAACGGTCACGTGGAAGTGGTGACCACCACGGTTCGGTTCCGCCACCTGGAGTCCGGCGAGATCCACCGCTACGTGGCCACCGGCGAACCCCTGGACAAAGCCGGCGCCTACGCCATTCAGGGCGGGGCGTCGGCCTTCGTCGAGCGCATCGAAGGCCCTCTCGACTCGGTGGTCGGACTGCCCCTCGACCGTCTGGTGGACATCTGCGCTGGACTCGGCCAACCCCTGCCCACCGGCGCCTGACCAGGCGTTAGCACTCGCAGTCTCCGGTTGCTAACGGACCCCGAGCGCCCTAGCCTTGGCACTCGCCATGAGGGAGTGCTAACCGCACGAACTCGGCCCCGGAGCGATCCGCCCCCGGCGGTGTCGATCCGGAGACACACGTCCAGATAATCGACAAGCACTACCTAGCCACGGAGGCTCGAAACATGAACCTGAAGCCCCTCGATGACCGCATCGTTGTCCGGCCCAATGCAGCCGAGGAGCGCACCGCTTCCGGTCTCGTGATCCCCGACACCGCCAAGGAGAAGCCCCAGCAGGGTGAAGTCCTGGCCGTGGGTCCCGGTCGCTGGAGCGACGACGAAGGGAAGCACTTCGCCTTGGCCATCAAGGCCGGGGACACCGTTCTGTATTCCAAGTACGGCGGCACCGAAGTCACGGTGGATGGCGAGGACCTCTTGATCCTCACCAGCCGCGACGTCCTGGCCATCGTCGGTAAGTGAGGTTCTGACCCATGTCCAAGATGTTGAAGTTCGATGAAGAGGCGCGGCGCGCCCTCGAGGCCGGTGTGAACAAGCTGGCCGATGCGGTGCGCGTGACCCTCGGGCCCAAGGGCCGCAACGTGGTGCTCGACAAGAAGTTCGGTGCACCGACCATCACCAATGACGGTGTGTCCATCGCCAAGGAAGTCGAACTCGAGGATCCCTTCGAGAACACCGGCGCTCAACTGGTGAAGGAAGTCGCCACCAAGACCAACGATGTCGCCGGTGACGGAACGACCACCGCCACGGTGCTCGCCCAGGCCATGGTGCACTTCGGATTGCGCAATGTGGCCGCCGGAGCCAACCCGATGGGACTGAAGAAGGGCATCGAGAAGGCCATCGCTGCGGCCGTGGAGAGCATCCACTCGCTGTCGAAGAAGGTGGAGGACAAGGCTCAGATCGCCAGCGTCGCCACCATCTCGGCCGCCGATTCCGCCATCGGCAATGTCATCGCCGATGCGATCGACAAGGTGGGCAAGGACGGCGTGGTCACCGTGGAGGAGAGCAACACCTTCGGAATCGAACTCGATTTCACCGAGGGCATGCTCTTCGACAAGGGCTATCTGTCGCCGTACTTCGTGACCGATGCCGAGCGCCAGGAAGCAGTCCTCGACGAGCCCTACATCTTGTTGTTCGGGTCGAAGATCTCGACCGTGCAGTCCCTGCTGCCGGCCCTCGAGGCCGTGATGAAGACCGGCAAGCCGCTGGTCATCATCGCCGAGGACATCGAAGGTGAGGCTCTGGCCACACTCGTCGTGAACAAGATTCGCGGCACCTTCAACTCGGTGGCCGTGAAGGCTCCCGGATTCGGCGATCGCCGCAAGGCCATGTTGCAGGACATGGCGGTCCTCACGGGCGGTCAAGTCATCAGCGAGGAGGTCGGTCTCAAGTTGGAGAACGTCACCCTCGACCTGCTCGGACGCGCCAAGCGGGTCATCGTCACCAAGGACGAGACCACCATTGTCGACGGCCACGGCAACAAGGCCGACGTCGAAGGACGGATCAGCCAGATCAAGACCGAGATCGAGAACACCGATTCGGATTGGGACCGCGAGAAGCTCCAGGAGCGCCTGGCCAAGTTGGCCGGCGGGGTGGCGCTGATCAAGGTCGGAGCCGCCACCGAAGTGGAGCTGAAAGAGAAGAAGCACCGCATCGAGGACGCCATCTCGGCCACCCGCGCCGCCATCGAAGAAGGTGTCGTGCCCGGAGGCGGTACGGCGCTCCTGCGGGCTCGCGCCGCCGTCAAGGCGGTCGTGGACTCCTTGTCGGGTGACGAGGCCACTGGTGCGCTCACCGTTTGGCAGTCGCTCGACGCTCCGGCTCGGAACATCGCCGACAACGCCGGCCTCGAGGGAGCCCTCGTCGTCCAGCGTGTCGAAGGCGAAAAGGGTGCCATCGGCCTCAACGCCGCCACCGGTGAGTACATCGATCTGGTGAAGGCCGGCATCATCGATCCGGCCAAGGTGACTCGCGCTGCACTGCAGAACGCCGGTTCCATCGCCGCTCTCGTGCTCACCACCGAATGCCTGGTGGTGGACAAGCCCGAGAAGGCCGCGGCCGGCGGCATGCCGGGTGGCATGCCCGGCGGTATGGGCGGTATGGGCGGCATGATGTGACGGTTCGTCTCCGACGAACGAATTGAGACGTGGGGCCCGGATCTTCCGGGCCCCACGTTGTTTCTCGGGTTGTTTCTCGGGTTCGTTTCTTGGGCTCGTTTCCGCGTCGATCTCGGCGGGATTTTCTAGGCTGGAGCGATGAGGGCCGCGGCCAAGAGACCGTTCTGGTTGCACCAGGTGGCCGAGTACGTCATCGGTTTGGCCGCCATCGCGTCCGGGCTCCAGAGTCCCGATCCGCTCCTGCCAGCCGTGACCGGCGGCTTGGTTCTCCTCAATGCCGCCATCGCCGATGGACCGTTCGCAGCCTTCCGACTCGTCGGTCGGCGTGTGCACCGTCTGGCTGATGTCGTGGTGGTGGCGCTCATGGCGGCCCTCGTGGCGGTCCCCGGGACCGAACTCTCGGTCCGCCTGACACAAGTGGCCCTGGCCGCCGTCTTCGCAGTGGTCGTGATGGGAACCGACTACCGCGCTCCGATCGAGAAGCAGGCCCGGACGAGCGCAACGGAGGGGAGGTCCGACGAGATCGGACGGATGGCCGGTCGTGTCGCGGGAACCGTGGCCGCTCGCGTGCGGGATCGCAAGAGAGCGAACTGAAACCACGAAGCCTGCGTCGTCGAACGGCCCTACACTGCGAGCATGACTTCCACCTTCGAACGTCCCGTAGCCGATGTGGCCAAGATCGTCGCGGCCTGGGAAGAGTGGGAGCGCGGCGGCGAATCACCCGGTCGCACTCTGGCCGACATGAAGAAGGCCGGATTGGCCGACGTCTTGCGCGAGTTGCAGGCCAGCAACTGGAAGCCGTCCAAACCGACCGCCGGCTGAAATGTGAATGGCGCCGACCCGTCTCTGACGCGACGTCCGGGTGGGGCCCAGGTCGTCCCGGAACCGACGCTCAAACGTCCCGGCGACGTACCCCCGTGGAGCGGGCGGAACTCGGATGTGTCGCTGTCCACGGTCCTGGCGCGGCTCGACCGCGGTGTGTCACCCGTCGGAGTCACGTCGTCGCCGCGGGCCGACGAGAGGATCTCGGCGGTGATGGTTCTGTTGGCGGACGGACCGCAGGGAGCCGAAGTACTTCTCACTCGACGGTCGTCGGCGATGACCAACCATCGCGGTGAGATCAGTTTCCCGGGAGGTCGCGCCGACGAGGGCGAGAGCATCGTGGACGCGGCGCGACGCGAGACCTTCGAGGAGGTCGGTATCCACCCGTCCTCGATGACGGTTCATTGCGAACTCAGCCCTCTGTCAACGTTCGTGAGTCGCAGTTACATCGTTCCGGTGATCGCGTCGGTCCCGACCAAGCCGATTCTTCGACTCAACGACCACGAAGTCGAGCGGGCCTTCTGGATTCCCCTGGCCGAGTTGGTGCGTGCGGACACCTACGTCTCGGAGTTCTGGACCTTCTCCACCTCCGAGCGTTCGACCGCCCAGGCCATGCATTTCTTCTACCTCGACGACGAAACCGTGTGGGGGGCGACGGCCCGCATGTTGCACGAACTGCTCACATTGGTGCACTCATGAGCGCCATCGGACTGCGCGCCGTCGTGGCCACCGATGCCGAG
>JBJTYE010000112.1:0-7894 GCA_046082625.1 Actinomycetota bacterium
GGGTGAACTCGGCAACGCCGCCATCGCCGGTCACCGCACCACCTACGGTGAGCCCTTCCGCCAACTGGACGAGTTGGCTCCGGGTGATCCGATCATCGTCACCGACCTCCTCGGTCGCGAGTTCGTCTACAAGGTGACCGAACAACGCATCGTCCAACCGGAGGATTCATGGGTGGTCGACACGGTGGATCCGACAGTCGCCACCCTCACGCTCACCACCTGTCATCCGGAATTCTCCGCCCGTCAGCGACTGATCGTCTTCGCCACCCTCGACACCTCGCAGAGCACCCCCGCCGACACGCCGGCCGCCATCTACGCAGGCGACGTCGGGCTCACCTCGGGACTGGACGATCTCGGCTCCACCACCACCGAACCGGTCGACACCACCACCGAGCCGACGAGCACGGTCGTGGCGACGACCGAGCCCGATGCCGGCCCGGTCCCCAGCGACAGCGGGAGTAGGCCGGACGGCGACGTCTTCGACAAAGGATGGTTCAGCGATTCCGATGCCTATCCCCACGTCGCCGGTTGGATCCTGCTCGAGGTTCTCATCGTCCTCGGAGCCTGGCAGGTCGCCAGACGCTTCCGGAACCGGGCCATCGGCGCGGCCGTCGGAGTGCTGCCGTTCCTGGTGACGCTCTACTTCGTCTTCCAGAACGTCAACCGGCTCCTGCCTCCCAATCTCTGACCGACCGTCGTGCGCTCACTGCGCCAGAAGATCGGCGCACAACGCGATCGTGCCCGACACCAGCGCGTCCGGCGCCTCCCATGGCACGAAGTGCCCACAGTCGCGCACCATGAACGGGCCGACCGCACGATCGAAGACCAGCGCGGCCATTCGGTCGAACGACGGATAGATCACATGATCGCTCGGACCGTGGAGGACGAGGGTGGGAGTCGATCGGTTGCGGCCCATCAGGGTCGGCTCACTGCGCTTGGCCGGATCGAAGACCGATTCGTAGGCGCCGAAGGAGGCTCGCAACACCTCGGCGGAACCGAACGGTTCGACGTGGAAGGCCACCGCCGCATCGTCGAAGGTTCCCGGATGCGCCCAGAAGCGACTCGAATAGAACGTGGCGATGTACCGGCGACGGCTCTCGGCCGTGTCCAGTTCGGCGGCCAGGGCATCGGCATCGGTGCTCTGACGAATGAAGTAGTCGGCGGCCTCCCGCGGAGCTCTCGTTCCTTCGATCGAACCCATGCGCTCGCGATCGAAGGGCAATGGTGAATTGAAGAGGACCATCCGTTCAACGAGATCCGGATAGCGCAGGGCCATGTCCTGGATCACCGGGCCGCCCAGATCTCCGCCCACCAGCACGACCTCGTCATAACCCAATTCCTCGACCACCAAGGCCTGGAGGTCGCGGGCATGCGAGGGCGTGTCGTAGAAGCCGTCGGGAGCGGGACCACTGTCACCGAAACCGCGCAGATCGGGAACGATGACATCGAATCCCGCCGCCACCAATGGCTGGATCACCTTCCAGAAGATTCTCTTGCTCTCGGGCCATCCGTGGACGCAGAGAAGTGCCACGCCGTTCCCGGAGCGCTCGTGCACGAAAGCTTGCTCGAAACCGCGTACCGAGGTGCGGTGGATCTCGAAACGCGCCGGATCCAGATCGGAGGACGACGACGCAAATCGCGACCGTTCCAGTCGATCGGCAAGTGACACGAGGTCACGGTAGCAACGGCGGCGTTCACGAGATGACGCGGACTGGCCTCCCAGGGCGTCGCCTCACCTAAGGTGCAGGGGGAGAGGACGATGGACGCCCAGGAATTCCGCCGAGCGGGACAGGAGATTCTCGACCTGATCGCCGAGTACTTGGAGAACATCGAGACGCGCCCCGTGTCCAGTGGCCTCCAACCCGGAGACGTCCGACGTCGACTGCCCGAGCATCCACCGCGGCAGCCGGAGTCCTTCGATGCCGTGCGACGCGACATCGACGATGTCATCCTTCCCGGACTGACCCACTGGCAGCACCCGAGTTTCTTCGCTTACTTTCCGGGCAACTCGTCTTACCCGTCGATTCTGGCCGAACTGCTGACTGCCGGACTCGGCGTCCAAGGAATGAGTTGGACCACCTCGCCGGCGTGCACGGAACTCGAAACGCTCATGCTCGATTGGATGCAGGAACTCCTCGACATCCCGCCGAAGTTCCGCAGCACGACGGCCACCGGAGGAGGTGTCATCCAGGGATCGGCGAGCGAAGCCACTCTGTCGTCGATCCTGGCGGCACGATGGCGGGCCACCCGAGGTGCCGTGAATTCCGACGGCGACACGTCGCGACTCGTGGCGTACTGCACGTCCCAGACTCACAGCAGTATCGAAAAGGGATTGCGCATCGCGGGTATCGGCACCGACAACATCCGCGTCATCGCGCACGACGAGACCTTCGCCATGGATCCCTTGGCGTTACGCGCCCAGATCATGGCCGACAAGGCCGGAGGTCTCACACCGTTCTGGGTGTGCAGCACGCACGGCACCACGTCGTCGGGTGCGTTCGATCCGACCGAGGAGATCGGACGCATCGCCCGTGAAAACGGCGTATGGCTGCACGTCGACGGGGCCATGCACGGCATCGCCGCTCTCGTCCCCGAACACCGATGGGTGAACCGCGGTCTCGAATTCGCCGACAGTTACTGCACGAATCCGCACAAGTGGATGGGCGTCAACTTCGACTGCGATCTCTTCTGGACCGACGATCGCCAGGCCCTTCTCGGTGCCCTCAGCATCCTGCCGGAATACCTGCGCTCGGCAGCCGCCGAATCCGGAGCGGCCATCGACTATCGCGACTGGCAGATTCCTCTCGGACGCCGTTTCCGATCGCTGAAACTTTGGTTCGCTCTCCGACTCGACGGAGTGGCCGCCTTCCAGGAACTCATCGGTCGGCACGTGACGCTGACGCAGGAACTCGCCGACCTGGTGGCCGCCGATCCCCGTTTCGAGGTCGCGGCTCCCCACCCGTTGAATCTGCTCTGCCTGCGACTCCGCGGTGACGACGCCGCCACCGACCGGTTGGTCGAAGCGGCCAATTCCTCGGGCACGGCACTCTTCACACGGACCGTTCTCGACGGACGCAGTGTCCTGCGCTTTTCGGTCGGAAGCCGCACCACCACCCGGGAGCACGTTCTCCGGGCGTGGGGATTGCTCCAGGGTCTGGCCTAGGCTGAGTGGACAACAACAACACCCCGTGCGGGGTCGGGTGAAAGTCCCAACCGGCGGTCACAGCCCGCGAACCTCGGAAGTCCGCTTCCGAGGCCGACCTGGTGGAATTCCAGGGCCGACGGTCACAGTCCGGATGGGAGCACGGGTGCGTCTCCGGCGTCGGCCGTCGTCCTCGACCAGGGCGAGGGTCGTGGCTCGGGCGTGCCGTCTTCCCCTGCACCGGGTCGAGGACCACCCCAGACACATGACGAGCAGCCCCCAGACTTCGGATAGAGATCAGCAGGACCTCCGGTGGATGGAGCGCGCTCTCGACATCGCGTCGAGGGTGCGATTGCGGACATCTCCCAATCCGTGGGTGGGTTGCGTGCTGGTCACCGCCGCCGGTGACCCCTTCGACGGAGCCACCGAACCTCCCGGCGGACGTCATGCCGAAATCGTGGCCCTCGACGCCGCCCGCCGAGCCGGCGCCGAGGTCCGCGGGGCCACCATGTACACGACGCTCGAACCCTGCAGTCACCATGGTCGCACCGGCCCGTGCACCGAGGCCATCGTCGAGGCCGGTGTCTCTCGCCTGGTGAGCGCGCTCGCCGATCCCGATCCACAGGTGAACGGTGCAGGATTCGACGTCCTGCGCCACTCCGGTGTCGCCGTCGAGATCGGAATCGGAGACGAAGCGGCCAGCGAGCAGCTGCAGCCGTATCTCCACCATCGACGCACCGGTCGGCCCTTCGTGGTGCTGAAGACCGCTTGCACTCTCGACGGACGAACGGCGGCCCCCGACGGCTCGAGCCAGTGGATCACCGGCGACGAGGCTCGTCGCGCCGTTCACCGTCTGCGAGCCGAGAGCGACGCCATTGTCGTGGGCGCAGGAACGGTGCGCAGTGACGACCCTTCCTTGACCACCCGCCTCGTGGACGGTCCGTCGCCGCGACGGGTGGTGCTCGGAACGGCGCCCCCGTCGGCTCGGGTCCATCCCTGTCTGGAATGGAACGGCGACCTCGGCGACCTGCTGGACACCTTGGGTGGTGATGGCGTCCTTCAACTCATGGTCGAAGGTGGAGCCAAAGTGGCGGCTTCCTTCCATCGACAGGATCTCGTCGACCGCTACGTCTTCCACATGGCCCCCGCTCTCATGGGCGGGGACGGAGCCCCGGTCTTCGACGGACGCGGCGCCTCCACCATGATGGACCTCTGGCGCGGTCGTGTCCGCTCCACGCGCGCTCTCGGTGACGATCTCGAAATCGTTCTCGACCGATCCGTGACATCCCCCCTGACCAACACGAGGACCTGAGATGACCGACCGATTCCCCTTCGCCCCCATCGAGGACGTCGTCGCCGCCATCGGCCGCGGCGAGATCGTGGTCATGGTCGACGACGAGGACCGCGAGAACGAGGGCGACTTGATCATGGCGGCTCAGTTCGCAACTCCCGAGAAGATGGCCTTTTTCGTCCGACACACCTCGGGAGTGATCGTGGCGCCTCTGACCGGCGAGCGATGCGACGATCTGCGATTGCCGCTCATGGTGGAACACAACACCGAAAGCCACCGCACCGCCTTCACGGTTTCGGTGGACCTGATCGAAGGAACGTCCACCGGCATCTCGGCCTCCGATCGAGCCGCCACACTGCGGGCACTGGCGGACCCGACCGTCGGGTTCACGGCCTTCGCCAGGCCCGGACACGTCTTTCCGCTACGCGCCCGCGAAGGCGGGGTGCTCAAGCGTGCCGGCCACACCGAGGCCGCAGTCGACTTGGCGCGAATGGCCGGTCTCGAGCCCGCCGGCATCATCTGCGAGATCACCAATGACGACGGCTCCATGTCCCGTCTGCCGCAATTGATCGACTTCTGTTGCGAGCACGGACTCCTGCTGTCGAGTATCGCCGAGCTCATCAAATACCGCCGTCACCACGAGAAGCTGGTGACGCGTATCGGTCAGGCTCAAGTCCCCACCGATTGGGGCGTGTTCACCTGCACTGCGTTCCGCAGCGATCTCGACGACACCGAACATCTGGCCTTCACGATCGGCGACATCGACGATGGCCAGCCGGTCCTGGTGAGAGTGCACAGCGAATGCCTGACCGGGGACGTCTTCTCCAGTCGCCGTTGCGACTGCGGTCCGCAATTGCACTCGGCCATGTCGCTCATCGCCGCCGAAGGACGCGGCGTCGTGGTGTACCTGCGCGGCCATGAAGGGCGCGGCATCGGGATCGGGCACAAGATCCGGGCCTACTCGCTGCAGGACGGCGGAATGGACACCGTGGACGCCAACACCAAGTTGGGACTACCGGTCGACAGTCGCGAGTACGGCATCGGCGCTCAGATCCTGGCCGATCTCGGCGCCCGCAAACTGCGCCTGATCACCAACAATCCCGCCAAGTACGGAGGTATCGAGGGCTACGGCTTGGAGGTCGTGGAGCGGGTGTCGTCGCACGTGGCTCCGACGGAGGAGAACCTCCGCTATCTGCAGACCAAGCGCGACCGCATGGGACACCTCCTCGATCTCCCCGCCTCACCATCCGACGCCAACCTCGTCTCAGGAGATCAGCCATGACCCGCATCCAAACAAGCCGTGTGACCCCGGAATCCCTCGACGGTTCGGGACTGTCCATCGCCATCGTCTGCTCGCGGTTCAACGATCACATCGTCGGAGCCCTGTTGGACGGAGCTCGCCGTGGTCTGCAGCGTTGCCAGGTCGGCGACGCCGACATCGACGTGGTCTGGGTTCCCGGTGCATTCGAGATCCCACTGGCCGCCATGTCGCTCGCCGGATCGGGCAACTACGACGCCATCATCGCTCTCGGAGCGGTCATCCGTGGCGATACCGCCCATTTCGACTTCGTGGCCGGAGAGTGCGCCCGCGGGATCCAGGACGCCCAGTTGGAAACCGGCGTGCCGATCATGTTCGGTGTGCTCACCGTGGACACCAATCAGCAGGCCGTCGACCGCTCCGGACCCGGCGTGGACAACAAGGGTGACGAGGCCGCTCTCGGTGCAGTGGAGATGGCCCTGTTGATCAACCGGATCGAAGCCAGGTACACGAACTGAGCGGAACTCCTCGGACGTCGACCACCGATCGCCGTCAAGATTCTCTCGGGAACCACACTCTCGTGCCGGTCGTCTCGATCGGCACGAGAGACAGGAGTTCCGTCATGAAATTCCGTATCGCCGCGGCGATCGCTGCCGTCGCGCTGACCTCCGTCGGCACGGCCGGTGCAGCCGCCCCCGCGTCCTCCGTGGACCGCATCCAGATCCTCGTGTTCGCCACACCCCTCGATCAGTTCCTGGACCTGGCACGTCGTTCCTCCGACCACAGCCTCGATTGGTCGAGCGACCTGTGCTCGGCTCCGCTCATCGGGAGCACCGGACGCTCCTTCGATTTCTCCGGGCCGTGCCGGCGCCACGATTTCGCCTACCGCAACTTCAAGAAGGCGGATCAGGAACGTATCTGCCGCACCCCACCCGCCGGTGGGCCGTGTCGTCCCGTGAACGTGCCAACGGGCCGCTGGTGGAACAGTGCGATCCGCCATCGGATCGACCGTCAATTCTTGGCCGACATGCTGCTCCACTGCAGCTCACGTTCCGGTGCCACCAAGTTGTCCTGTCGGACCTGGGCGCAGATCTTCTATCGCAGCGTCCGTGTCGCAGGCGGTCCGTGACCGCGGCGCGCCGGAGACGCGGCCGTCAAGGGCGCAGTTGCAGGCGGAAGACGACCGTGGGGACCGGCTGCAGATCTCTGCAGGCCGGACCCTGCTGTCGTGCGACGTCGACGAACCCGGCTCGCCGAACGACTTCCTGGGAGGCCAGGTTCTCCTCGGCCACGTATGCCACGAGACAGGAGATCGCCCCATCGGTGCGGGCGATCTCGGTCATGGCCCGTACCGCCGCCGCTCCGGCACCGAGGCCACGGCCCCACCGGGCCACCCAATAGCCGATGTCGGCGTCGCCGGTGTCCGGTTGCACGCTGTGGATTCCCAGCAGTCCCAGAGGCACGTTCCCCTCCGCGCCTTCGATGACCCAACGTCGATATTCGAGAGTGGTGTCGGCCACGAAGAATCGGGCATGGTCGATGGTGTACGGCCGGGGCACCGTCGTCCACCGTTGGATCTCCGGATCCTGGCAGGCCCGATGGATCCACTCGGCATCGGTGGCCACGACGGCGCGCAGTCCGATGGCGCTCATGAGTGCACCAATGTGAGCAGTTCGTGCAACATGCGGGCCGTCGCCCCCCACACGGTTTCGTCGTCGAGGTAGAAAAAATGCATGGCCTGGGCGGTCGAACGCTCGGAGGTAGAGAAGGTCCAGAACTCCGAGACGTAGGTGTCCGCACGCACCAACTCGGCCAGCGGAATCCAGAAGGCCCGCTCGACTTCGTGGTCGTTGAGTCGAAGAATCGGCTTGGTCGGGACCGACGCGATCACCGGAACGATGTAACTGCGACTCACGAAGGTGGACAGAGGGCTGAGTTCGCAATGAACCGTCAGCGAGGACGGTGCGACCCCGACCTCCTCGAAGGTCTCGCGTCGCGCCGCGTCGGCGATGCCTTCGCCCTCGTCGGCGCGGCCACCCGGGAAACTGATCTCACCGCGATGGTTGGTCATCATCGACGACCGTCGAGTGAGAAGTACTTCGGCTCCCTGCGGTCCGTCCACCAACAGAACCATCACCGCCGAGATCCTCTCGTCGGCCCGCGGCGACGACGTGACTCCGACGGGTGACACACCGCGGTCGAG
>JBJTYE010000113.1:0-3745 GCA_046082625.1 Actinomycetota bacterium
CATGAAGGTGCAGCGTGAGCTTCTCCAGCGATTGCAACGCGAGCCGACTCTCGCCGAGATCGCCAGGGAATTGGGGGAGACTCCGCGCAAGGTCCAGGAGTACTTCTCGCTGGCCGCCGACACCACCAGCCTCGATCAACCCACCCGCGACGACAGCGACACCACGTTCGCCGACAACTTGGCCTCTCCCGACTCCGGAGATCCGAGCGATGGAATCGCCGTCACCGATCTGCGAGACGCCGTGCGGGCGATCCTGCGCGAACTGCCCGAGCGCGAGCAAGAAGTCATGCGGATGCGCTTCGGACTCGACGGTGAGGAGGGGGCGACGCTGGAGGAAGTGGGTCAGGCCTTCAACATCACCCGCGAGCGCGTCCGCCAAATCGAGGTGCGCACATTGTTCAGGCTGCGCCATGTGGCCACCAGTCGGGCTCTCCATCAGTACGTCGACGACTGATTCGGTCCGGTGACGCACCGATATCCTCCAAGCATGTCCGTCGCCGACAGACCCTCTTCCGAAGGTGACCGCCGCTATGCGGTCCGCACCTACGGATGCCAGATGAACGAGCACGATTCCGAGAGGATCGCTGGTCTGCTGGAGACCGACGGGCTGGCACCAGCCGAGGACGAGGGCGACGCCGACGTGCTGGTGCTGAACACCTGTTGCATCCGGGAGAACGCCGACAACAAGCTCTACGGACACCTCGGCTACCTGAAGCAGTGGAAAGAGGCCCGTCCTGGTCGCCAGATCGTGGTCTCCGGATGTCTGGCCCAGAAGGACCGCGACATGGTCCGCAACAAGGCACCGTGGGTGGACGTGGTTCTCGGAACCCACAACGTCCACCGCACCGCGGAACTGGTCGAGGAGTCGCGTCACCACGGTCCCATCACCGAAATCCTGGATCAAGCGGTGCTGGACGACCACGCCATGTTCCCCTCGGCCCTGCCGGCCAAGAGGGAGACGTCCTACGACGCTTGGGTCACCATCCAGATCGGTTGTGACAACTCGTGCGCCTTCTGCATCGTTCCGGCGGTGAGGGGCGCAGAGATCAGTCGTCTCTTCGACGACGTCGTGGACGAAGTACGCACCCTGGCCCGCTCGGGGGTCACCGAGGTCACCTTGCTCGGACAGAACGTCAACAGCTACGGGCGCGACATCCAGGTCGACCGCCGGCGCGCCGGTGAGGACGTGTCGTTGCGTCCCATGTTCGCCGAACTGCTGCGAGCGGTGGGTTCGGTGGAGGGAATTCGGCGGGTCCGGTTCACCAGTCCGCATCCCAAAGACATGCGCACGGAGACCTTCGCCGCCATGGCCGAGGTCCGCACGGTCTGCGAACACCTTCACTACCCGCTGCAGTCAGGGAGTGACCGGCTCCTGGCGGTGATGCATCGGGGCTACACCGCCGACCGCTACCTCGACAAACTCATCGAAGCCCGCAGTCGGATCGACGACCTGGCGGTGAGCACCGACATCATCGTCGGATTTCCGGGTGAGACTGACCTGGACTTCGCTGCCACTCTCGAGGTGGCGGCCGTCGCCGAGTACGACTACGCATACACCTTCGTCTTCTCACCGCGCGACGGCACCGAGGCCGCCACCATGACCGATCTCTTCGTGGATCCGGCGGTGGTGGCCGAACGTTTCGCGCGCCTGCGGGTGGTGGTGGAACGCTCGGCGCTCGGCAAGCATCGGGCGCGGATCGGTCGCACCGAGGAAGTCCTGGTCGAGGGTCCGTCCAAACGCGATCCGTCGGTCACCACAGGTCGCACCCGCCAGAACAAGTTGGTGCACTTCCCGGTGGATCGACCGTTACGCATCGGGAGTTACGCCCTGGTGGAGATCACCGATGCGGCGCCCCACCACCTGCGCGGCATCTTCCGGGAAGCAACGGCCGATCCCTCGCACCGGGTCCGGATTCCGGTCGGGGCCTCGTGATGTCCGCGCCGGTGTCTTGAGCGGCGCTCCGCTTCTGGTCATCGTCGGGCCGACGGCCAGTGGCAAGTCCTCCGTGGCCATGCACGTCGCCGAATCCCCCGAGGGTCGTGCACGGTCCGTGGAACTGATCTCGGTGGATGCCATGCAGGTCTACCGGGGGATGGACATCGGAACCGCCAAGCCCACTGAGAGCGAACGGCGCTCCGTTCGCCACCACCTGGTGGATCTGGTGGAGGCCGATGAATCCTTCACGGTGGCTCGCTTCCAAGAGGAGTTCCGCCGGGCGGTCGCCGACATCGAGGCGCGCCACGGAGCCGCGTTGATGGTGGGGGGAACCGGACTGTACGTGCGGGCCGCCGTCGACGATCTCGACATTCCCGGTCAGTGGCCCGAGGTCCGCTCATCCTTGGAACACCAGGTGCTCGACGAGGGTCCGGCCGCCCTCCACGAGCGGTTGGCCACCCTCGACCCGGTGGCGGCCTCACGGATGGAACCGACCAATGTCCGACGCATCGTGCGCGCCCTGGAAGTCACCATCGGTGGAGGTCGACCGTTCTCATCCTACGGACCCGGCGTCGACACCTATCCGCCGACGCCGGTTCGTCAATTCGCTCGGCATTGGCCACGAGAGGTGCTGGCTCGACGCATCGAGAGCCGCGTCGGGACCATGATCGATGCCGGTCTGGTAGTCGAGGTCGAGGGTCTCCTGGCGCGGGGACTGTCTCCGACGGCGCGACAGGCACTGGGCTACAAAGAGATCGTCGATCACCTCGCCGGCCGGACCACCCTCGAGGAGTCCGTCGCCCTGATCGTGCGGCGGACCCGTCAGTTCGCCGTCCGACAAGAGCGCTGGTTCCGGCGCGATCCCCGGATCGTCTGGATCCCCGTCGAAGCCGATCCGGTGCAGGAGGCCGGTCCGCGCCTCGTCGCCGAGTTGGAGACCGGATGATTAGCCTGTCCTCGTCGATGAACGCCTCATCCGCCTACACGCTCACCAAGCACCACGCTCTCGGCAACGACTTCCTGGTGCTGGATCGAGGAACACTGTGCGATGGTCCAGAGCCCGACTGGCCCGATCTGGCGCGTCGGTGGTGCGATCGCCGCTCCGGGGTCGGTGCCGACGGACTGCTGATCCTGGACGTCGTGGACGCCGGGCATCTGGCCATGGAGCTCTTCAACGCCGACGGAAGCCGAGCCGAGATGAGCGGAAACGGCATCCGCTGTCTGGTGCAGGCCGCCCACATGCGATCCGACGGTCGGACGCATCGATACGAGGTGGCGACCACTGCTGGTGTGCGGCAGGTCGACGTGGATTCCGAGGCCTCCGACCCGAACTGTATGAATCTGCGCGTGGACATGGGGATCATCGAGGACATCCCGCCGCCGGACAACTGGTCGGCTCTCGGGTGTCATGAAGACCGTCCCGTTCGCCACGTTTCCCTCGGTAACCCGCACGCCGTGGTGGGAGTGGACGACGTGCACTCCGTCGATCTGGCGACATTGGGCGCCAAAGTGCCGAGTGTCAACCTGGAGATCGTCGAGCCCGGACCGGAGATCAACGGCGTCACCATGCGGGTGCACGAGCGCGGCGCCGGGTTGACACTGGCCTGCGGAACCGGTGCCTGTGCGGTGGCGGAGGCCGCGTTGTCCTGGGGACTGGTTCCCGCTTCCGCGTCCGAGGTGATCGTCCACATGCCCGGGGGCGATGCCACCGTCGCAGTCGACCGGATGACACGTCGGGCCACCTTGGCCGGACCGGCGACCTTCGTCGCCACCGTCGTGGTCCCGGCATGAGCAACCCGAACTCCCCGT
>JBJTYE010000114.1:0-8323 GCA_046082625.1 Actinomycetota bacterium
GGCGGCCTTGGGAACCGGGCTGAAGGACAGCAAGGTGACGGTGTAGTTGAAGTCCGCCACCGGCACCTTCAGCTTGAAGGTGATGGTGTTGCCGTCACAGGACACGGCCTTGTCGTACTCGGCCTGCTGTTCGGGGGTCGCGGTGTACGGACCCGGATAGACGGTTCCGTTCGCCGAGGCTTCGTCAGCCGGGATGTCCAGATACGAGATGGCATAGGTCGGGCCGTCGGTGATGACCTCGACGGCGAACGTACGCGACACGCCGTAGGCCACGTCTTCACAGGTGATGGCCGAGCCGTCTTCGTAGGTGATGCCGTCACGGAGGGTGAACGACCACGTCTTGGCATCCTCGGATGACGTACCGGTGTCGGTGGCGAGGTCGGCGGTAATGTCCGAGCCCTCTTCGCCGGCTGCGTACTTGTAGGTGGTCAGCGTGCGCTGCATCGTCGATCCGGCGAAGGCCAGGTCGGCACCGGTGTAGTTACGCTGCGGGTCCAAGTGGGCGAAACCTTCGGACTGCGTGAGCACGTAGATCGTGCCACCGGCCGTCGGAGTTCCTCCTGATCCTCCGCCACTTCCTCCGTCATCGCCTCCGCAGGCAGCGGCGAGCATGGTCGCGGCCACGGTGAATCCGATGACACCAAGGACGCGGCGCTTAATGTATGGGCGCTTCATGTTTGGTATCCCCCTTACTTGTCCATCCGTTTGACGGACGTTTCGACTCTAATCCTCACAGGGGGGCAACTGGAACAAAGATCCCCAGGACCTGGCCATATGTCGGTGCTTTGGACCGAAGGTCGGTCAGCCGAGATTCCGTCGGTCGGCCTTGGGATCGAGGGCGTCTCGGATCCCGTCCCCGAGGAGGTTGAAGGCCAGGACCAGGATGATCAGGGCCATTCCGGGAATGAAGAGGTAGGTGGGGTCGGCCCGGTAGTAGCGCACCGAGTCTCCGAGCATCACACCCCACGAGGCCGCCGGCGGCAGCATGCCGAGACCCAGGAACGACAAGGTCGATTCCGTGGCCACGTACCCGGGGAGCGCCAAGGACACGATGACGATGACCGGGGCCCAGAGGTTGGGGAGGATCTGACGGAAGATGATGTGGGCGGTTCCGGCCCCCGAGGCCCGGGCTGCTTCCACGAATTCGCGTTCGCGCAACGAGAGCGTCTGGCCGCGAACCACGCGAGCCACGTACACCCAACCGAAGGTGCCCAGAATCAGAACGATGTAGGTGAGGCGGGCCGGGTTGCCCTCCGGAACCCCCAACGACTCCAAACGCTGGGTGAACGGTGCGGTGAGGGCGATGATCAGGAGGAACGACGGAAAGGCCAAGGTGAGGTCCATGATCCGGCCGATCACGGCGTCGACCCGTCCCCGCTTGTAGCCCGACAGCACCCCGATGACCACGCCGAGGGTGGTCGTGAAGAGAGTCCCGAGGAATCCCACGAAGAGCGAGACCCGAGCCCCGTAGAGCAGGCGCGCCAGGATGTCGCGACCGGTGCCGGGTTCGACTCCCAGCCAATGCTCCCGCGAGATGCCTCCGAAGGGCCCGGCGGGAAGGCCGTAATCGTTCAGTGCATTGCGATCCAATTCATAGGGGCTGATCCCGAGGACGGCGCAGATGACCGGGGCCAGAACCGCCACGACCACGTAGAAGAGCACCACGATGGCCGCGCCCATGGCCACCTTGTCGCGTCGGAAACGCATCCAGGCCAACTGCCGAGGCGACTTGCCTTCGATGAACGGCTCACCCGTCGGGGTCATATCGGTGACGTCACTGGAACCGGCGATGATCGTCATGCTCCCCCCTCTGCCCAGTCAGAGTACACCTCAACGCGCAGAGATGACCAGAACGAAACCGGGTGGAGTGTCGAAGGGGGGACTTGAACCCCCACGATCTTACGATCACTAGCCCCTCAAGCTAGCGCGTCTGCCTATTCCGCCACTTCGACGTGGTCTTCGTATGTCTCGTGAGATTTTACCGGTCTCAGCGAACCATCAAAAAGCCGAGAGCCAGGACCGAAATGATCCAGATCAGTGCAAGAAACAAAGTGATGCGGTTCAAGTTGCGCTCGGCAGCCGCCGATCCGAGACCGGCTCCACCGCCACCTCCGAACATGTCGGAGAGTCCACCGCCTTTGCCGCTGTGCATCAGGATGCC
The DNA here is from genome assembly GCA_046082625.1 of Actinomycetota bacterium. Lineage (GTDB taxonomy): Bacteria > Actinomycetota > Acidimicrobiia > Acidimicrobiales > Ilumatobacteraceae > Casp-actino8. Next base: position 2,162 of record JBJTYE010000114.1, read on the forward strand.
GGCCACCATGGCCAGCATCGAGAAGACGTTGATCACCACCATGATGTACATGAGAATGTCGCGCACGGTCCCCTACTCTACGGGCGGGACGAGGAAATCGGCCGGTCCCGCCGGCGTCGACTTCCGCCGATCCGACGCTCAGGCCTGGAACTGGACGATCCGGGCGAACTCATCGGGATCGATACTCGCCCCACCCACGAGAGCACCGTCGATATCGGGTCGAGCCATCAGTTCGGCCACGTTTCCCGCTTTCACCGAGCCGCCGTATTGGATGCGCAGGGCCTCGGCGGCAGCAGCACCCCAGTCGGCGCGCGCCACTTGGCGGATCGCTGCGCATACCTCCTGAGCGTCCTCGGCCGTGGCCGTGAGACCGGTTCCGATGGCCCAGATCGGCTCGTACGCCACGACCAGTGTCGAAACCTCGGAGGCGTTGCGACCGGCGAGGGACCCACGGATCTGACTCGACACCCGCTCGATGGTCCCACCGACGTCGCGTTCCTCACGAGTCTCTCCCACGCACACGATGGGCGTCATTCCGTGTTTGATCACGGCCCCCACTTTGGCGGCCACGTCCGCATCCGATTCGCCGAACATCTGGCGTCGTTCGCTGTGACCACAGATGACCAGTCGAACACCCAACTTGGAGAGGAAGGCCGAAGACACCTCTCCGGTGAAGGCGCCTTTGTCCTCATGGTGGCAGTTCTGGGCTCCGAGGAGCATCGCCACTCCATCACTCTCCAGCACCGTCTGCACGCTGCGGATGTCGGTGAAGGGAGGATGAACGCTCACATCGACTCGCTCCAAGTCGTCCTTCGACAGAAGGTACGACAACTTCTGGACCAGATGAATGGCCTCGAAGTGATTCATGTTCATCTTCCAGTTGCCGCTGATCAGCGGACGACGGGACTCACCGGACATTGGGGGCCTCCCTCAGTGCAGCCAGACCGGGCAGATCGCCCAATTCCAGAAGTTCGAGCGACGCTCCGCCGCCCGTGGACACGTGGTCGACGTCATCGTCCAGACCGAACTGCGCCAGCGCGGCCGCCGAGTCCCCTCCGCCGACCACGGTGAACGCCTTGGTGTCGGCCATGGCCTGAGCCACGGTACGAGTGCCGTTGGCGAAGCGTTCGTCCTCGAACATGCCCATGGGACCGTTCCAGAACACCGTGCGGGCCTCCATGATGATGTCGCTGAAGGCCGCCGCCGTTCCCGGTCCGATGTCGAAGCCCTTGGCGCCCTCGGGCAGACGCCGACCAAATGTGGCATACCGCCCGTCGGCGTCGAGGCCGACGATGTCCTCGGGGAGGTGAATCGTCTTCGGTCCGGCCAAGAGGCGTCGACAGGTGTCCACCTGATCGGGTTCGAAGAGCGAGTCACCGATGGAGAATCCCTGAGCGGCCAGGAACGTGAAGCACATGGCCCCGCCGATCACCAGTGAGTCCACGACGTCCAAGAGGGACTCCACGACACCCAATTTATCCGAAATCTTGGAACCACCCAGAACGGCCACGAATGGATGTTTGGGCGATTGCCGCAGTCCGAGGAGCACCTCCACTTCGCGCTGCAGGAGACGACCCATGGCCGACGGAACGGTTCTCGGGGGTCCGACGATGCTGGCATGGGCCCGATGGGCGGCTCCGAAAGCGTCGTCCACGTAGAGATCGACGCCTTCCATCAGTCGCGCCACGAAGACCGGATCGTTGGCCTCTTCACCCGGATCGAAGCGCAGGTTCTCCAGCAACTCGACTCCGGGGGCGAGTTCGTTCAATCGCGCTGCCACCGGACCCATCGAATACTTGGCATCCGGGGCGCCCTTGGGACGACCGAGATGACTCGCGCAGACCACCCTGGCGTCGCGTTCGGTGAGCCAGTTGATGGTGGGCAGGGCGGCACGGATGCGGAAGTCGTCGGTGATCCGACGCGTTCCGTCCGGAGCGGTGTCCATGGGGACGTTGAAATCCGTGCGCACCAGTACTCGGCGGCCGGCGACGTCACCCAAGTCCTCGAGTGTCGGCAAATGGTCCGACATGGAGTCAGCGACTCTTGGAAACTTCGGCACCGGTGTGGAGCGTCGTCTGCACCAGACGGTTGCTGTATCCCCACTCGTTGTCGTACCAGGCCAGCACCTTGGCCATCGTTCCCATGCTCATGGTCAGGCCGGCATCGAAGATGCTGCTGTGAGGATCACCCACGATGTCACTCGACACGATGGGGTCTTCGGTGTAACGCAGCACTCCCTTCAATGGTGCACTGGCGGCCGCCTTGGCGAAGGCCGAGTTGATCTCTTCGATACTGGCCGCCTTCTTCAGATTCACCGTGAAGTCCACGATCGAACCGGTGGGCACCGGCACGCGCAACGAGGTCCCGTCGAGTTTGCCCTTCATCGCTGCCAGCACCAGGCTCGTGGCTCGGGCCGCACCGGTGCTGGTCGGCACGATGTTGATGGCCGCGGCTCGCGCCCGACGCAGGTCCTTGTGGGGACCGTCCACCAGTGACTGGTCGCCCGTGTAGGCGTGCACCGTCTGCATGAGTCCTTGCTCGACACCGAAAGCGTCATCGAGAACTTTGACCATCGGGACGAAGCAATTGGTGGTGCAGCTGGCGTTGGACACCACCTTGTGTGCGGAGGGATCGAAGTCCTGGTGGTTCACGCCGTAGACGAAGGTGGCATCGGCGTTGTCGCACGGCGCCGACACGATCACCAACGGCGCACCACCCTCGAGGTGGGCTGCGGCAGTGTCGCGCTTGGTGAAGATGCCGGTGCTCTCGATGACCACGTCCACGCCGAGGTCCCCCCAGGGCAGGTTCTTCGGATCCCGTTCGCTGAGAACCCGGATCTCGTCACCGTCCACGCTGATGCCATTCGCCGTGGCCTTGATGGTCTGGGGCAACTGGCCCATGACCGAGTCGTACTTGAGAAGATGCGCCATGGTCTCGAGCGAACCGAGGTCGTTGACGGCCACGATGTCGATATCGGCCCCCTGGGATTGGACGGCCCGGAAGAAGTTCCGTCCGATGCGCCCGAAACCGTTGATCCCCACTCGCACCGACATGTGCCGTCCTTTCGCTCGACCAACCCGACAGGGCCGTCTTCGACCGGACACAAACTAGTCCTCAGGGCCGAGACGCGGGGACTTCGGCCAGGACGTGAGCCCTTCAGCCTCGACTGAGGTCGCGGTGGCTGGTCCGCACCGGTTGACCGGACTGGCGCAAGCGGGCCGCCAATTCCTCGGCGATGGCCACCGATCGGTGACGACCTCCAGTGCATCCGATGGCGATGGTGAGGTAGCTCTTCCCCTCGGCGTTGTACTGCGGAAGGACCGATTCCAGCAACGTGGCGAAATGTTCGAGGAATTGTTGGGCGTTGTCGAAACCGAGCACATGGTCACGCACTGGCTGGTCGAGTCCGACCAACGGTCGAAGAGTCTCGTCCCAGTGAGGATTAGGGAGGAATCTGACATCCATCACGATGTCGGCATCGATCGGCAAACCGTACTTGTAGCCGAAGGACTCGACGGCGACCTGGAGACGTTCGTGCACGGTGTCCTCGAAGGATCCGAGCAATTTCGCCTTCAGCTGATGCACGTTCAGATTGGTGGTGTCGATCACCAGATCGCAGTCGCCCTTCATCGGCTCGAGGAGCGTGCGCTCCAGGTCGATCGACTCCAGCAGACCGCCGGCTTCAGCGGCCAGAGGATGGCGCCGACGTGAGGCTTCGTAGCGACGCACCAATTCCTCGTTCGATGCGTCCAGGTACACCACCCTCACCCGATGGCCGGCCGATCGCATGTTTGCCACCTTGGGCATGAGTTCCAGATGCTGTCGACCCGCCACCAGGGCCAAGCGTTCGATTCCCGAACCGGGGGCACTGGCCAATTCGACGATGGTGTCCACCAGTGATGTGGGCAGATTGTCCACCACGTACCAGCCGAGATCCTCGAGAACCGCAGCGGTCGCTGAACGTCCCGCTCCGGACAGGCCGGTGATCACCAAGATGTCAGCCACGCCTCAAACCTACTGACTGCCACGGCGCGACAGGCCGATGCGCTGAGTCAGCAAAGCGGCGATCGGCGCCAGTTCGAAAGTTCCATCGGCTTCGGGAGGCACGCTCCGCACCACGTGATCCACGCCGGCCTTCACGTAGTCGTCGAGGTGCACCGGTTCGTCGTGGATGGTCAGCAGCACACTGCGCACCAGATCCCGCGACCCGAGGCCGTCCAGAATCGCCGTGCTCCGGCTCCAGCGCTCCGGCGGTCCGAAGCCGCTCCAGCCATCGGCAAGACGGGCCGCCGCCGGGATGGTCACCCGGGGGCCGTCCCCACCCACCCAGACCTCGATCCGAACACCGTGACGATCGCACTGGCCGCGGACTTCTCGCACCAACTTCTCCAAACCCTCTGCGAAACGAGCGGACCTTCGACCCCTGGTCATGACGGTGTCGGCCAGTTCGTCGTCGGGATCGAATCCCCCGGCACCGACCCCGAGCACGAAGCGTCCGTTGCCGAGGGCGGCCACGGTGGCCGCGGCCCGGGCCAATATCGCCGGCCGGCGAAACGTGAGCGGCGACACCAGAATTCCCGACACCACGTCCGTTCCTCGCAACTCGGGAGAGATGGAGCCGAGCAGGGTCCAGCTCTCCCACGCCGAATCCTCGGTGGTTCCGGTGAAGGGCACGAGGTGGTCCCAGAGGAAGACCGAGTCCACGCCCAGTTCCACGGCTCGGACCGCGGCGTCACGGAACGACGGTGCCGACACGCCGTGAGTCTGGAATTGCACCCCGATTCGAGGAGCGATCTTCACACGATCCTCTTGACGGCACGCAAATACAGCAGCCGCGGAATGGTGGATGCAGCCTCGTACTCGGCTGCGCGACGCAGGAAGCCCGGAGGCGGGGCGGGCTCCGCCATCCGCTCGATGGACAGGCCGCTGTCGATCAATGCATTGACGTAGCGACCAAGTGGTCGATGGATGAAGGGGATGAAGACGTCCTTTTCCACTTCCTCGATCGACTCCTCTTCGACGAGATACGGGCCGATTCTCCAATACTGTTCCGGAGGGTCGAGAATCTGGTCGTCGATCCAACCGCTTCCGGGCGTCTGCAAGAGCGGATGGTTCAGGAAGAAACAGAACCGCCCTCCGCGCCGCAGCACGCGGCTCACTTCGGCGATGGCTGCATCGACCTGGCGAATGTGCTCGAAGACCAGACACGCCACGGCGGCATCGAAGGATCCACTGGCGAAGGGAAGAGCATCGGCGGTGGCGCGAGCCAGGTGCACACCTCCACCTCGTTCGGCGGCGATGCGGATCTGATTCCAGGTGGGATCCACCCCCACCACCTGTGACGCCCCGATCCGCGCCGCCAATCGCGCCACCTGACCGTCCCCGCATCCGACGTCCAGTACCGAACGACAACCGACCAGTTCCTCGGCCGCCAGCGGAAGGATCTGCTCTTCGTACTCCGGATCGGCTCCGTCCGTGAAACCCTCGATCCACCACTTGGCATGGGTTTCCCACAGATCGTCTTCATCGGTCCCGGCCACCGCGTCAGGTTACGGCTCCGACGACGCGGGCTACTGTCGACGTCACATGAAGTTCTCTCTCTGGCCCTCACCCGAACGTCCCTGGACCGAAGTCCGCGACCTCGCCGGTTACGCCGAACGATCTGGCTGGCATTGTCTGTGGTACGCCGATCACTTCATGCCGAATTCACCCACCGACGAGATCACCGACGGCTCAGTCCATGAATGCTGGAGCGTGATCGCCGCCCTGGCCGCCACCACCTCGCGCCTTCGCCTCGGCTCCCTGGTCTCCCCCACTACCGTGCGCCATCCGGCGGTGCTGGCCAACGTGGCCGCCACCGTGGACCGGATCTCCGAGGGACGTCTGACCCTCGGAGTGGGGGCGGGTTGGCAGGTGAACGAACACCGCGCCTACTGCATCGACCTGCTCTCCCCCAAGGACCGGGTCGACCGCTTCGAGGAGGCCATCCAGATCATTCGATCGCTCCTCGGCACCGAACGCACCACGTTTGCCGGTCGGCACTTCCACATCGCCGATGCCCCGTGCCGACCGACGCCGATCCAAGATCCTTTACCCCTCCTGGTTGGCACCGGGGGGCCGCGCATGTCGGTCATCACGGCGCGCCATGCCGACCAATGGAAC
>JBJTYE010000115.1:0-3236 GCA_046082625.1 Actinomycetota bacterium
CTCGAGGTAGCCGCCGAGCTCGCGCTGGTCGACCAGGTGTGGCAGATTGCCGCAGTCTCGGTGCCGGAGCTGGTGCGTCACCTCCGCCCCGATGGTGCCGGCGGTTTCTAATCAGAAAAGGTGGACAAATGTGTACCGCTACACCTTGGACGAGTGACGACCCTGATCGCTCAGTTGCTCGTCACCGATAGGATTCAGGTGTGAAACAACCATCTCGCCGCTCGGCTTCCATCAGGACTCCAGCGAGTTTGTCGAGTTACTCGCTCGGCATGACGTTCGCTACATGATCGTTGGTGGCTATGCATTGGCTGCTCACGGTTTGCCAAGGGCGACAGGGGATCTCGACGCCTGGATTTGGACTGATGCTGGCAATGCGGACCGGATTCTCGAGGCCCTCGAGGAATTCGGATTCGGTGGTCTAGGTATCGCGCATTCCGATCTTGTTTCGCCGGACTGTGTCGTGCAGTTGGGCTATCCGCCATATCGAATCGATCTTCTGACCCAAATTTCCGGAGTCGATTTCGAAGCCGCCTGGACTCGTCATATCGAAGTCTCCATTGGCGATGTGAAGGTGCCAGTCATTGGGCGCGAGGACCTGATTGTCAACAAGCGAGCAACTGGTCGGCCTCAGGACATTGCGGATGTGAAGCGGCTGATGAAAGACGGGGCATGAACGACGACTACGTTGCCGTCAATCGCGCCAATTGGGACGCGCGCGTGCCGCATCACGAACAGGGATACGGCCTCGAGAAGTTCCAGGATCCGAATCATTTGTCCGAAACGGTGCGTTTCGATCTGCCGCGCCTCGGAGACATCTCCGGAAAGAACACGGTGCACCTGCAGTGTCATATCGGCACCGACACGATGTCGCTGCACCGGCTGGGAGCCCGGGTCACCGGTCTCGATTTCTCGGCGCCAGCCTTGGAGGTGGCTCGTCGCTTGGCCCATGACATCGGCGCTGCGGCCGAATTCGTGGAGGCCGAGGTCTATTCGGCACCCGATGTGCTTCCGAACGGCTCGTTCGATCTGGTCTACACCGGCATCGGAGCGCTGTGCTGGCTACCCAGCGCAGCGCGCTGGGCCAAGGTGGTGGCCACTCTCCTGAAACCCGGCGGGGAGTTGTTCATTCGTGAGGGACATCCGATGTTGTGGTCGTTGTGTGATCCGCGACCCGATGGATTGGTCACCGTGGACCATCCCTATTTCGAAACGCTCGGCGAAGACTTCGTCGAGCAGTTCAGTTACGTGGCCCACGATGAGCCCCTGGGCAGCCCGTCGATCATCTCGTTCAATCACGGCTTGGCGCAGATCTTCAACGCCTTGTGGGACGCCGGCATGGAGATCACGTACTTCGAGGAGCACGACTCGGTGCCGTGGAATGCGCTGGGGGACTGCATGGTCGAGGGAGAACTCGGTGAGTGGCGTCTGCGGGAACGCCCGGAACGACTGGCCGCCACGTACACCTTTCGAGCGGTGCGCAAATTGGTATCGAAGTGATACCATATCCCGGTGGCCATGACACTCCGACTCACTGACAGCGAACAGAGGGCTCTTCAAGAGCGCGCCCAGGTCGAGGGCATTTCCATGCAGGAAGCTGCACGTCGCGCCGTGAGGGAGTTCGTCGCTCGTGGTCAGCATCGAGATCGTGTGGACTCAGCGGCCTCACGCGTGATGGAACACCATGCTGACGCCATACGTCGACTCGGTGAATGAGTAGCTCAATTGAGTACCTCGATCTGGAGGATCTCGTCGATCTGGCCCGGAAGTTGCTCGGTGATCCTCCCCCGATCAGAGATTTTGGATTGCTCGGATCAGCAGCAGCTCGGCCGTCGACGACGGCTTTCGGTCAGGACGCGTATCCAGACTTGGTGACGAAGGTGGCGGCCCTCTTGCAGTCCATCGTGAACAACCACGCTCTCATCGACGGCAACAAGAGATTGGGATGGTTGGCCACTGCGGTCTTCCTCGAATTGAATGGCCGTAGCACAGCGGCAGTTTCCAACGATGACGTCTTCGAATTGGTGATTTGGGTGGCGTCGGACAATCCGGAAATCGAAGCCGTCGGCAATCGGCTCGAGGGACTCCTCGGAGACTGAAGAAACTGAATCAAATGTGATGACTGACCTCGAACGTGCGAAATACATCTCCTTCACGTCCTTTCGGCGCGACGGCACCCCGGTGCCCACCGCCGTCTGGGTGGTGCCCTACGAGGACGGGTACGCCTTCACGACCGATGCCACGTCCTGGAAGGTGAAGCGAATCCGTGCGAATCCACGGGTCTCGGTGCAGGTCTGCAACTTTCGTGGCCGCCCGGCCAAGGGTGCCCCCGTGCATCAGTGTCGGGCCGTGGTTCTCGACGAAAAAGGCGTGGCCGACGTCCAGCGGTTGGTCCGTTCGAAGTACCGCATCGCCTACAAGTTGTTGATCGAACGGAGTGACCGCAAAGCGGCGCGACGCGGCGGTTCGTCCACTGCCGGTACCGCGGCCATCAAGGTCGTTTTCGAGGATTGAATGTCGCCGTGATCAAGGTTCTCGAGACCGATCGCATCGCATTGCGTACCTGGACCGACGAAGATTTCGAGCCCTTCGCGCAGTTGAACGCCGATCCGGAGGTCATGAAGTACTTTCCGGAGGTTCTCGACCGCCCCCAGTCCTATGCGCTGGCGCGACGAATCCGCGACCAATTGCAGTCCGAAGGCTTCGGGCTGTGGGCCCTCGAAGTGGAGGGACGATTCGCCGGTTTCGTCGGATTGAACCGCACCACCTTCGAAACGCCGATGGGTCCTCATGTCGAGATCGGCTGGAGGCTGGCTCGTTGGGCCTGGGGTCGGGGATTGGCCTCCGAGGCTGCGTCGGCGGTTCTGGACCTGGGTTTCCACTCACAGGGGCTGGACGAGATCTTCTCGTTCACCACTGCCACGAACTCGCGAAGTGAGGCGGTCATGCTGCGCATCGGGATGACCCGCCGCCCCGACTTCGATTTCGATCATCCGCACACGCCGGAGTGGTGGGGACGTCGCCATATCGTGTACCGGGCGACTCCTCAGGACCGCTCGAAGGGGTAGGGGCCGACTTGGAGAGATATCGGTGGTCTTGCGAGGATGACAGTCTGAGAAGTGTCGTCACGGAGGGCCGAAATGGCATCGAATGACCAGTCGATCGGCGGAATGAGTCCGGAGGCGCTGCGCGAGAAGTATCGGATCGAGCGCGAGAAGCGTCTGCGTCCCGAAGGCATC
>JBJTYE010000116.1:0-8469 GCA_046082625.1 Actinomycetota bacterium
TGGGATTCGCGGGCCGCACTCAAGTAGATGCCTTTGGCCATGAGCGAGGTCTCGGCCTTGCGCCGAGCCAGATAGAGCCGGGATCGGATCTGGTGGATGTCGGGGTCATCGGGGGCGGCCCAGGCGGCGAAGTCGGCCAGATGACTGGCAAGGCGGTGGTCGCCGGCTTCATGAGCCGCTTCGGCCCGCTCGATGAGGCGATGTGCGCCTCCGGCCAGTTCGGCGATGGCCACGGCCAACGATGCGTCCGAGGCGGGCTTGAGTCGCGACGGCGCTCCGTCCCACCAACCCCCGTAGAGGCGCCAGATGTTGCGCACGACGAATTCGGGTTCGTCGTAGAACGGACGCAAATAGGGCTTGGCCAAAGTGTCGGCGGGAACGCGCACCGAGTGAATGATGGCGTCGAGGGTTTCTCCGGCGTTCATCATGCCCAGGACTTCACGTTCGAGGTCTTCGAGGGCGGTGGCGATCTCGTCCAGGACACGGGCGATGCGCTGGCGTCCGGCTATGGGCAGACCATGAGCGGGAACCAACAGTTCCGGTCCGACGTCGATCATCTTGCGCAGAGCGGCGGCCCAATCGCGGGGATAGCGCTGCACCTTCTGGGGATTTCCGGCGTTGGGGAAGTTCCAGATCACGAAGTCGCCCGAGAAGATCCACTTCCGCTCCGGTACCCAGGTCCAGAGATGGTCGTCGGTTTCGCCGCGATCGTGGAAGAACTCGATCCTCTCGTCACCGATCGTCATCGAGGCATGGTCGGCGATCAGAGTGCTCGGGCGCAGCATCGACCGGGGCAGAAAGCGTCGAGCGGAATCCTTGATCTCCACCGACACTCCGGTCTCGTCGCCACCCACGCTCAGATTCAATTCACTGCGCAACCCCCCGAATTGCCGGGCGTTGATGAACAGATTCCACGGTGACGTGAGGTCGTAACGGTCGAGGCGCCTGTCCACGTTGAGGTGCCCGATCACTTCGGGTCGCTGGTGGCCTCGACTCTCGGCATCGGCGGCGAAGAAGCCCGAACCCCCGACGTGGTCGGCGTGCCCGTGGGTGTAGACGAGATGGCTGAACGGGGAATCGGGCCGCCACGAGCGGATCGATGTCACCACATCGGCTCCGGTGTGGACTCCGGAGGTGTCGAAACTGACGAGACCGGCTTCGGTATCCCAGACCGCGGCGTGGCTGAAACTCTCGACTAGGGCCAGATCCGGGGCGATCTCGGAGAGTTCGTTGGTCGTGCGGTTGACCGGTTCATCGGCCCGGCCGGAGTCGATGATGCGTGCGGACAGGGCGAGGAGGTCGGCCACGGACCGACCCTACTCGCAGGCCTTTCGCGCCGAAAAGGGCTGGTCGACACGGTCCGCACTAATGTGGACAAGTAGAATACAAGTGCCGTCGCCGCGGGACGCGACGGGTCAGGAGACGAATCGACATGGCTGCGACCAAGATCAAGGTGGACAACCCGGTGGTGGAACTCGACGGGGACGAGATGACTCGCATCATCTGGCAGTTCATCAAGGATCGGTTGATCCTTCCGTACCTCGACGTGCAGCTCGAGTACTACGACCTCGGTATCGAGTACCGCGACGCCACCGACGATCAAGTGACCATCGATTCGGCCAAGGCGATCCTGAAGCACGGGGTGGGCGTCAAGTGCGCCACCATCACCCCCGACGAAGCTCGCGTGGAGGAATTCGGTCTCAAGAAGATGTGGAAGTCGCCCAACGGCACCATCCGCAACATCCTCGGCGGCGTGGTGTTCCGCGAACCGATCATCTGCCGCAACATTCCGAAGTTGGTGCCGGGTTGGACCAAGCCCATCGTGATCGGCCGTCATGCCCACGGCGATCAGTACAAGGCCACTGATTTCAAAGTGCCCGGTGCCGGCACGGTGACGATCACCTACACCCCGGCGGATGGGGGCAAGCCGGTGGAAATGGAAGTGGCCACCTTCGGCAAGGACGGGGGTGTGGCCATGGGCATGTACAACTTCAACGACTCCATCCGCGATTTCGCTCGGGCCTCGATGCGGTACGGGTTGGCGCGCAACTACCCGGTGTACATGAGCACCAAGAACACCATCCTCAAGGCCTACGACGGGCAGTTCAAGGATCTGTTCCAAGAGGTCTTCGACACCGAGTTCAAATCTCAGTTCGATGCCCAGGGTCTCACCTATGAGCATCGTCTCATCGACGACATGGTGGCCTGTGCCATGAAATGGGAGGGCGGCTACGTCTGGGCCTGCAAGAACTACGACGGCGACGTGCAGAGCGACACCGTGGCCCAGGGGTACGGATCACTCGGTCTGATGACCTCGGTCCTCATGACCCCCGACGGCAAGACCGTGGAGGCCGAAGCGGCGCACGGCACGGTGACCCGTCACTATCGCGAACACCAGAAGGGCAACAAGACCTCCACCAATCCGGTGGCCTCGATCTACGCCTGGACCGGTGGCCTCAAGCATCGTGGCACCCTCGACAACAATCCGAAGCTCATCGACTTCGCCGAGAAGTTGGAGCAGGTGTGCGTGGAGAGCATCGAAGAGGGTGAGATGACCAAGGATCTGGCGATCCTCATTTCGAAGGACCAGCCCTGGTTGACCACCGAGGATTATCTCGCCGCCCTCGATCGTCGCCTTCAGCAGAAGATGAAGTGAGCCGCCATGCGTGCCGTGGTCCTGCGTTCTCACGGGGGTCCGGAGGTTCTGGGTCTCGAGGAGGTTCCTGATCCGGTTCCCGGGCCCGACGATGTACTGGTCCGGATCCGGGCGACGGCTCTGAACCGAGCCGATGTGTTGCAGCGGATGGGCGGCTACGCCGATCCGCGTCCGCATGTGACCCTCGAGATTCCCGGCCTCGAATATTCGGGTGTCGTGGAAGCGGTGGGAGAGCGCGTGACGCGCTGGAAGCCGGGAGACGCCGTCATGGCCATCGAGTCCGGCGGGGCCTATGCCGAGTTGATCTGCACCCATGAACGCCAGTTGATGCCAGTCCCGGCGTCGATCGAGGTGGCCGACGCCGCGGCCATTCCCGAAGTGTTCCTCACTGCCTGGGACGCCCTCGTCCGCCAAGGTGGTCTGACGTCGGGTCGGTGGGCGCTCGTCCACGCCGGAGCCTCGGGAGTCGGAACGGCGGGGATCCAGATCGCCAAAGCCATCGGATCGCGGATCGCCGTCACCTGTTCGGCGCCCAAGATGCAGTTGTGTCGCGATCTCGGAGCCGACGTGGTTCTGGAGCGCTCGCCCCATGACTGGGTGAGTGCGGCTCGGGCTGCGGTGCCCGGGGGTTTCGACGTGATCCTGGACGTGGTCGGCGGTGACGAGGTGGAACGGAATCTGCAAGTTGCGAAGACGCGTGGCACCATCGTGCAGGTGGGCCTCATGGGTGGTGCGACCACACCGGTGAACGTGGGACTTCTCCTCATGAAGAGGCTCACGTGGATCGGTACGACCCTGCGAGCCCGCCCACTCGAAGAGAAGGTGGCGGTCACACAGCAGTTCATCGCCGAAGTCCTGCCGCTCTTCGACGACGGCACTTTGCGGCCGGTGATCGACAGTCGCTACGCGCTGAACGACATCGCCGAAGCCCATCGGGCCATGGGCGACAATCGCAACAGCGGAAAGATCCTGATCGACGTCCGGGCCGGCTGATACATGAGCGATCGGCCGCCGCGCTCGTCCACGCATCTGCCGGGTCTGGACGGACTGCGCGGTGTGGCGGTCATCATGGTGCTGGTGTTCCATTCGGGGCTGGGGTGGCTGCCCGGTGGTTTCCTCGGTGTGTCGATCTTCTTCACGTTGTCGGGGTTCCTGATCACGTCGCTTCTGCTCGGTGAGATCGAATCCTCCGGCCGCATCGGTCTCGGATCCTTTTGGAGTCGGCGCCTGCGACGTCTGCTTCCGGCCTCGTTGGCCGCCATCACCCTGGCGGTGGTGATCGCTCCCTGGCTCACGACCGCCGTGGAGGAGGGTCGACTGCGCGGCGATGCCGTCGCCGGGGTGCTGTATGTCAGCAACTGGCGGTACGTCTCGGCGAATGTCTCATACGAGGAACTCTTCGCCACAGTCAGTCCACTGCTGCATCTGTGGTCGTTGGCGATCGAGGCTCAGTTGTACCTCGTCCTCCCGATCGTGATCATGATCGCGTCGTCGACGAGATTGCGCCGTCGGGGCATCGGAGTGGTCCTGGCGGGATGCGCCGTCGCCAGTGCCGTCGGGTCGGCGGTGTTCCTGAGCGGCGATCGTCTCTATTACGGAACCGACGCCCGGGCCGCGGAGTTGCTGGCCGGCGCCGTACTGGCCTGTTGGTGGCGGCCCCCTGATCAGCGAATGGCCGAACCGCACGTCGCAGGACGGGTATGGACGAGATGGATCCCGCTCGGGGCATGTGCAGCCGTTCTGATCATCGCTCGCGTCACGACCACCAGTTCGGATTGGGTGTATTCGGGGGCACTGGCGGGATTCGCGCTGCTGTCAGTGGTTCTGGTGGCCGGCGCGGTGGAGAGCGGCCCTCTGCGTCGATTGCTGGAGTATCGAGGACTCACGATCGTGGGCACGGTGAGCTACGGGCTCTATCTCTACCACTGGCCGATCTTCGTCTGGATGACGTCGGACCGCGTGGGTCTCGACGGAGTCGCCCTGTTCGCAGTGCAGTTGGCGGCGACGGCGGCCGTGAGCGCGACCAGTTATCTGATCCTCGAATCTCCGGTCCGGCGACGACGGATTCTGGCATCGGGTCGGATCGCCGCTCCGGCGGCGTTGGTGGTGGCAGTGGCGCTCCCGTTCGTCTGGCTGGACGCCCACCGCACGACTGTGCAGACCACCGAGCGGGTCCTGACCACGGTGCCGCCGACGACCGCCGGGTCGGGAAGTGCAGCGGAGACATTGCGCATTCTGGTCATCGGTGACTCCACGGCCGAGAACCTGGCCCGAGCCTTCGCCGACGCCGCGGATCCATCGCTCGGGGTGATCAGCGGTGGTGTGATCGGATGTCCGCTGCTCCTGGCCGCCGAAGTCTTCGATCGTCCGGGAGGGACGCAGGATTCCGCCTACTGCCCGGACAATCTGCGAATCCTCGCCGACAACGCGGATTCCGTCGATGCGGTGGTGATCGTGGCGGGAGTGGCCAATCAGTGGGACCGTCGTCCCCGTGACGGCGGCGAGGTGATCGAGGTCGGCGGTGACGAGTACCGCCGGGATTTCGCCACCTGGATGGAGGAGGTGCAGTCGGTGCTGGCGCCAACGGGGATTCCGGTCGTCGTCTTCGATTCCCCGACCACGCGCACCAGTGACGACGTCCTCGGGGACGAACCCGAAGCGGTGGCGGCCTGGAATGAAGTGATCACGGCCTTCGACGACACGTGGATCTCGGTGGTGCGCCTCGGCTACAGCCGATTCCTCAGCGATCCGAATTCCGAAGCCGGACGGCGCGAGCGCCCGGACGGAGTGCATCTCGACCGGGACGTCGCCGCCGACCTGGCGCGTCGGGAACTGGTGCCCGCACTCTTCGCTCTGTACGCCGACGTGCTGCGGGAAATGGAGCGGTCCGGGTGTCGAATCGCCGATGTCGACGGTGGGTGGCGGCTGGATCTGGATCGGTGTCGGCCGACGGCTCTCACGTCACCGTGAAACGCCGCGTGTGCCATCCAGTCGCGCCATCGGGGGCCACGGGGGTGATGTCCCCGGTCTGGATCTCGCCATTCTTGTCGGTGGCCCGGACCTGCACCACGTGCCGTCCCGGCGTGGCCATCCAGTCGAACCGCCAGACCCGCCAGGCGTCGTCGGTGACATCGGCGGTGAGTTCGGCGGACATCCAGTCGCCGTCATCGATCCGGATCTCCACTGCGCCCACTCCGGTCCCCGGTGCCCAGGCCACTCCGGCCAATACCACTTCGCCCGCGGGAACCGATCGACTCGAACGGGGTCGGTCGATACGGGACTGAAGTTTGATCGGTGCCTCGCGAGCCCAGCCGCGGGGGATCCAGAAGCCCTCGGCGTCTTCCCAGCGGTTGAGACGAATCTCGCTCAACCACTTGGTGGCCGAGACGTAGCCGTACAGGCCGGGCACGATGAGGCGCGCCGGGAATCCGTGTCGCAACGGAAGCGGTTCTCCGTTCATACCGATGGCGAGGAGTGCATCGCGGCCGTCGAGCGCGGCGGCCACCGGGAATCCGCAAGTCCACCCGTCGATGCTGGTGCTGAAGACTTGTTGGGCTTGAGGGCCGATGCCGGCTTCGCGAAGCAGGTCCCCGAGGGACACTCCTTGCCATACGGCATTGCCGACGTAGGGTCCACCGATCTCGTTCGACACGCAGCAGATCGTGATGGTGCGTTCGATCTGCGGACGACGGCGGAGATCGTCGTAGGTGAATTCGAGTTCGCGATCCACCAGACCGGTGATCTTCACCGTCCAGGTCTCGAGATCGACCGTGGGGAAGGACAGGGCGGTGTCGATGCGATAGAAGTTCTCGTTGGGCGTGATGAACGTCGGTTCGTCGACCAACGCCGGTGGTGCCGGAACACTGCGTTGCGTATCGACCACTGTCGGCAGGTCGGAAGGGATCTGGGCCTCGAGACGCCGGGTGCGGCGACGGTCTCCGGTGAGGGCCACGGAGCCAGCCACCACGGCCGCACCACCTACGATCACCGAACGCCGGAGGAAGCGGCGGCGATCCCACCCGAGCGGGACCCGAGACTGGCCCGGGGTGTTGCGACGCCAGTGGAACGTCTCCCAGCGCGCGCCGAGAGCAGTCGTGAGAGACACGGCGGCGGCGATCCCGACCAGGCCGCCGAGAATCGGGGACACGACGGACCATTCGTTCACAGAGGGTGCGTCGGCAGCCGCCAGGGCGCCGACGACGGCGGTTCCGGCGATTCCCGCCACCAGCGGGCCGGGCGATTCGCGACTGGCCGCTCCGAGCCCGAGGGCCAGGATCACGAGCACGACCACGATGCCCACCTGGAGTGCCGTCTTGTCCGCCGTCCCGAAGATCTCGATGGACAGCGTCTTGAGCCAACGCGGCGCACGGTCGATGACGGCGTTCCCGACGGCCCGGACCGGCGTGGTGGCATCGGCCACGGTCGCCAGAAGTGACGCCACCGCCACCGCCAGCAGTCCGCACACGAGCCCGGAGCCGGCTCGCAGCCAGCGCGGCGGTTCGATGGGACGAACCACCGCAGGGACCTCGGTCATGTTCTCAGCGCGAGGTCACCGGTACGTAGTCCCGGACGTCCACGCCCGTGTACCACTGGCGCGGACGGCTGATCTTCTGCTCCTTGTCGCCGAGGAGTTCCTGCCAGTGGGCCAGCCAGCCGGCGGTTCGGGGAATGGCGAACAGCACCGTGAACATGTCGACCGGGAATCCCATGGCCTGGTAGATGAGACCCGAGTAGAAGTCCACGTTCGGATAGAGCTTGCGGCTGATGAAGTAGTCGTCGCTGAGAGCGACCTCCTCCAACTTGAGGGCGATGTCGAGGAGAGGGTTCTTCCCGGTCACTTCGAACACGTCGTAGGCCACTTGCTTGATGATCTTGGCGCGAGGGTCGTAGTTCTTGTAGACCCGGTGACCGAAGCCCATGAGCCGTCCCTGGCCGGCCTTCACCGACTGGATGAAAGCCGGGACGTTCTCGAGCGACCCGATCTCTTCGAGCATGCGTACGACCGCTTCATTGGCGCCGCCGTGGAGCGGACCGTAGAGGGCCGCGGCGGCTGCCGAACATGCCGAATAGGGGTCGGCATGGCTGGAGCCGACCACGCGCATGGCAGTGGTGCCGCAATTCTGTTCGTGATCGGCGTGGAGGATGAACAAGATGTCCATGGCCCGCTCCAGAACCGGATGAACCTGGTACTCGCCGACCTTCCACATCATGTTCAAGAAGTTGGCGGGGAAGGTGAGGTCGTTGTCGGGATACACGAAGGGGAGACCGACCGAGAATCGGTGACACATGGCCGCCAGTGTCGGCATCTTGGCGATGAGACGGAGGATCTGCTTGTCCCGGCTGCCCTTGTCGTCGATGTCCTTGGCGTCGTTGTAGAAGGTGCCGAGGGCCGCTACTGCCGACACGAACATGCCCATGGGATGGGCGTCGTAGTGGAAGCCGTCCACGAAGCGCTTCCGCATGTTCTCGTGGATGAACGTGTGGTGCACCACGTCGTGGGACCACTGCGCCAGCTGGTCGGAGTTCGGGAGTTCCCCGTTGAGGAGTAGATACGCCACCTCGAGAAAGGTGCTCTTCTCCGCCAACTGCTCGATGGGATAGCCCCGATAGCGCAGGACGCCGTTGTCCCCGTCCAGGTAGGTGATCGAGGATCGACAGGCCGCCGTGCTCAAGTAGGCGGGGTCGTAGAGAAAGAGGTTGGGGTCGAGTTCCCGCAGGGCCGAGGAGGGAAAGACCCCTCCGGTGATCGGAACCGTCACTTTCTTGCCGGTGCGGTCGTCGATGATCGTGATGGTGTCAGGCACCGGGATCGT
>JBJTYE010000117.1:0-7228 GCA_046082625.1 Actinomycetota bacterium
GGCACTCCGACGCTGGCCACGTACGCCCGGTTGTAGTCGCTCCAGTCACTTTCCGGTGAGCCCGCCGCCGACTTGGCGGCCATTCCCCGGTAGTGCGCTCGATGGTAGGCATCGATCGCGTCGGTGGCGCCGAAATACGAGAGCAACGGTGCCAGAACCGTGGGGTCGGGAATGACGAAGATTCCCCCGGCGTCGAAGAGCACGGCGTCGATCTCGCGGTTGTCGATGAGAAGCACGGCTCTCAGGGTACGGGACGCCAGGTACCCTCGAAGTGTGCGACACGCCCGAGACTTCTTCAAACCCCTGGCCGTCGGAGCCCCCGAGCCCCTGCGAGACATCCCCTTTCGACCGAGCCGGATGATCCATTTCTTCCCGCCCTCGAACGACAAGATGGTCGCCAAGCTCCCCGACATCATCCCGACGGTCGACATCCTGCTCGGCAACCTCGAAGACGGAGTCCCAGCGAGCGACAAGGAAGCGGCCCGGGCCGGACTGATCCGCGTGGCCCGCACCATCGACATGGGTTCGACACAACTGTGGACTCGCGTCAACAGTTTGGACTCTCCCTGGGCGCTCGACGACCTCACCGCCATCGTGACCGAAGCCGGCAACGCCTTCGACGTGATCATGATCCCCAAGGTGGAAGGACCCGAGGACATCCATTACGTCGACCGTCTGCTGGCCCAATTGGAGGCCAAGGCCCGATTGTCGAAGCCGATCCTGTTGCACGCCATTCTGGAAACAGCTCGCGGGGTGGCCAACGTGGAAGAGATCTGCGCCGCATCGCCGCGCATGCAAGGTCTCTCGCTCGGACCGGCCGACTTGGCGGCCAACCGTCGGATGAAGACAACTCGCGTGGGCGGCGGACATCCGGACTATCTGGTGCGCCAGGACGCCGATCCGGAGAATCCCGATGCACCCCGCGCCACCCACCAGCAGGATCTCTGGCACTACACCATGGCCCGCATGGTGGACGCCTGCGTGATGAACGGGATCCTGCCCTTCTACGGACCCTTCGGAGATATCAAGGATGTCGTGGCCTGTGAGGACCAGTTCCGCAACGCCTATCTGCTCGGGTGCGTCGGTGCCTGGTCCCTGCATCCGGCCCAGATCGACATCGCTCGTCGCGTCTTCAGTCCGCGCCCAGCCGATGTGGCCCATGCCATGCGGGTCATCGAGGCCATGGGTGACGGCACCGGAGCCATCATGTTGGACGGCAAGATGGAAGACGACGCCTCGGTGAAGCAGTGCCGGGTCGTGGTGCAGTTGGCCCGTGACCTGGCGGCCCGGGATCCCGAACTCGCCACTCTGTACGGCTTCTGATCGAAAGGATTCACGATGTCCGACCTGCGACCCCGTCGATCGGTGCTCTACATGCCGGCCGCCAACGAACGCGCCCTCGACAAGGCCAAATCGATTCCGGCCGACGCTCTGATCTTCGATCTCGAAGACGCCGTGGCACCAGATGCCAAACCGGAGGCCCGCACCAATGCCGTGGCCGCCGCCAAGAGCGGTGAATACGGCCGCCGGGAGATCACCATTCGCTGCAATGCACTGGCCACCCAGTGGGGGGCCGACGACATCGCCGCGGCCGCAACCTCCGGTGTCGCCGCAGTGGTCGTACCGAAAGTGAACTCCATCGCCGATGTGGATGCCGTGAGTGCGGCCCTGGACCGGGCCGGCGCTCCGGCGACGCTCATGATCTGGGCCATGATCGAGACGCCGACGGCGATCTTCGACGTGCGCGGTATCGCCACCCATCGGCGGGTGGCCGCCCTCGTCATGGGCACCAACGACCTGGCCAAGGAATTGCGCGCCACCCAGGTTCGCGGGCGGGCTCCCCTCGTACCTCATCTGGCCACGGCACTGCTGGCGGCTCGCGAAGCCGACAAGGTGATCCTGGACGGCGTCTTCAACGACGTGAAGGATCTCGAGGCCTTCCGCGATGAATGCGTGCAGGGATCGATCATGGGTTTCGACGGCAAGACGCTGATCCATCCGACGCAGGTGGAGGTCGCCAACGAGGTCTGGGCTCCGTCGGCTGAAGAGATCGACTATTCGCGGAGGGTCATCGCCGCCTTCGACGAGGCCACGGCCCAGGGACGCGGTGTGATCACCGTCGACGGACGGATGATCGAGAATCTGCACGTGGACAACGCCCGGCGCGTGCTGGCGGTTCAGCGCGCCATCGAAGAGCTCTGAGTCATCACAAAGACGTGCGGAACAAGTCCACGGTGCGGGCGAACGCCGTGTGCGCCGCCCGGACGTCGTAGACCTCGGCTCGGGTGTCGTTGAAGAACCCGTGGTGGCAGCCGGCGTGGATGTGCAAGGTGGCATCCTTGCCGAGATCCCGCAACTGCGTCTCGAGAGAGCGCACCACGTCGGGTCCGGCGAAATCGTCGTGTTCGGCGTATTCCCCGATCACCGTGGCCGACAACTTCGACCAGTCCGGCTGGGCCGTCGGCCAGGGGATCACGCCGTAATAAGGCGCGGCCGCCGCCACGACATCGGGGCGCTGGCAGGCCAGCACCAGAGCCAGTCCACCGCCCATGCAGTACCCCACCACACCGACTCGCGCCCGACCGGTCTCGGCGACGAGATGATCGACGGCACCCGAGAGGTCCTTGGCAGCCTGGGCGAGATTGAGCCCCATCATCAACTTCCCGGCACCGTCGGGTTCGGTGGAGGACTGCCCGTGATAGAGATCGGGCGCCAAGGCCGTGAACCCGGCCTCGGCGAAGCGATCGGCCACGTTCTCGATGTGTGGGACCAGTCCCCACCATTCCTGGATGACGATGACTCCCGGGCCTCCGCCTCGGGCCAGATATCCCTCGCAGGTGCCGCCGTTGGATCGGAAAGTGATGCGCTCGCCCATGGACCGACCGTAGCAAGGACGAGTCGATGTGTCCTCCGTGAGCCCTGACGCGTAGTCTTGTCCCATGACGACTCTCGAAACCCGTCCCTCACAAGCTCTGGCCAGCGATCGCTCGCACGTCTTCCACTCCTGGTCGGCCCAGGGAATGATCAGCCCGATCGTGGTGGCCGGAGCCGAGGGCAGTTGGTTCTGGGACGAGGACGGCAAGCGCTATCTCGACTTCTCCAGCCAGCTGGTCAACGTGAACATCGGGCACCAGCATCCGAAGTTGGTGGCGGCCATCCAGGAGCAGGCGGCCCGGTTGTGCACCATCGCCCCCTTCCATGCCAACGACGCCCGCAGCGAAGCCGCCCGACTCATCGCCGAGCGGTCCCCCGGGGATCTCGACATGGTCTTTTTCACCAACGGCGGAGCCGAGGCCACCGAGAACGCCATCCGAATGGCGCGGCTCCACACCGGCCGGCACAAGATCCTCACCACCTACCGCAGCTACCACGGCGCCACCGGCGGAGCCATCCAGCTCACGGGAGATCCGCGACGCTGGCCGAGCGAGCCTGGAATCCCCGGGGTCGTCAAGTTCTGGGGCCCCTATCCGTATCGGTCGGCATTCCACAGCGGCGACGAGATCGAGGAGTCGGCCCGAGCCCTGCAGCATCTGCGGGACACCTTGATGGTCGAAGGCCCCCAGACGGTGGCGGCCATCATGCTGGAATCCGTGGTGGGCACGAACGGCATCCTGGTGCCGCCCCCTGGCTATCTCGCCGGGGTGCGCTCCATCTGCGACGAATACGGCATCGTATTCATCGCCGATGAAGTGATGTCCGGTTTCGGACGCTGCGGCGAATGGTTCGCCATCGACAACTGGGATGTGGTCCCGGATCTGATCTGCTTCGCCAAGGGAGTGAACTCCGGATACGTGCCGCTCGGCGGCGTGGTGATCCGTCGAAACATCGCCGACACCTTCAAGGATCGGCAGTTCCCTGGTGGCCTGACCTACAGCGGACATCCTTTGGCCTGCGCGGCGGCCGTGGCTTCCATCAACATCTTCGAAGAGGAAGGGATCATCGACCATGCCCGGCACCTGGGCCGCGACGTGATCGGACCCGAACTGGAGAAGTTGAAGCAGAAGCATCCGAGCGTCGGCGACGTGCGCGGCCTCGGCGTCTTCTGGGCCATCGAACTGGTCAAGGATCGCGCCACGCGCGAACCACTGGTCCCCTTCAACGCCGCCGGAGAAGCGAACGCCCCGATGGTGGAATTGATCGGCGCCTGCAAGGCTCGCAACCTGTGGCCCTTCAGCCACTTCAATCGGATCCACGTCGTTCCGCCACTGACCACCAGTGATGACGAGGTCCGTCAGGGAATCGCCATCCTCGACGAGGTCTTGTCGCTGGCGGATGCTCGCTACACCGGCTAGCCCGGAACGGGTTCGGTGGTTCTCGTCGTCAAGAACACGCCGACGAGAGCGATCAGCAGTCCGAGGACTGCCAGGGCCCCCAAGCGCTCACCGAAGAGGATGGATCCTTCGATGGTGCTGAGTGCCGGGGTCAAGAAGAACAGACTGCTCACTTTCACGGCCGCCTGACGCTGCAGGAGCCAGAGCATGATCAAGATGGCGGCCAGGGACAGCACGGCGATCGACCAGACCAGCGACCACCACAGACGAGCCGTGAATTCGACCTCGAATCCTTCGACGGCGAACGATCCGACACCGAGCACCACCGCCGAAACGGCGTACTGCACAGCGGTGCCGCGCAACAGTGGCATGGCCTGACCGCGGGCCCGTTGCACCAGCGTTCCCCCGGTCATGCCGGCCACGGACACCGCCATGGCCACCAGAGCCGAGAACCGGATGTCGATCTCGGTGGCACGCAGTCGTTCCACGACGACCACCACGACACCGCCGAGACCGAGGAGCACGCCGAGCCACTGCCGTCGCCGGAGCAATTCGCCGAGGAGCAGCACCCCGAGGACCGAGGTCACCACCGGATGCAGGCCGGCGATGAGGGCCGACAGACCGGAGGGAAGACCGAGATCGGCGGCCACGAAGACTCCACCCAGGTAGATCGCATGCATACCGAGTCCACTCGCCCCGGCCCAGAGAGCCTGGGAGGCCGTGATCCGGGGGGCCTTGGTGAACCGGGCCAGAGTCCAGAGAATGACGGCGGCCGCCGACAGGCGCAGGAAGAGAAAGGTCAGCGGCCCAGCATCGCGGGTGCCGTAGCGGGCGATGATGAAGCCGGTGCTCCAGAAGAGAACGAAGACCACCGGAGCGGCGGTCACGAGCAGGTCGGGGACGCGAAATGGGCGGGCCGCCGAAGCGACCCGCCCATTCCCACTTCCCGAAGGAAAATTCGACTCGATCAGGCGCCGCCCTCGTTGAGGGTGACTTCGATCGGGGTGAAACCTTCACCCGTGACGTCGACTCCGAGAGCCTCGAGGATGGCGAGAGCCGCGGTGACGATGTCATTGGTGTAGGCCTCGGCGTCGGGCGCCTTGGTCAACACCGTCGAACCTTCCAGGTTCTTGGTTTCCTGCGACAGGGTCGCGGTGCGCTCCCAGGCGTCGGCACTGATGATGCCGGCGCCACCCGAAGCCGGCCAGATGAGCTTGTTCACTTCGTTCATCTGCCACAGCTGATGGGAAGCTCCGAGCTTCGAGCCCCGAGCCACCACGATGTCGGCGCAAGCCTGCGCATTGTCGCGGCAGAAGGCCCAACCCTGGAGAGAGGCGGCCACGAAGCGGGTCGCCACGTCCTTGTACGCCTCGTCGCTGGCCAGACGCTCACCGGACGCCCAGATGGCGTCCTGCAGCATTCCGACACCCTCGTCTTCGTAGCTGATCACATTGAAGTCGTCCGGGGTGTACAGCGCGCCGGTGTCGGGATTGATGGCCTCCAGAACCTGGGCGTACTCGTTGTAGGTCATGGCCTCGGCGGCATCGATGTCACCGGCGAGCAGCGCAGCCATGTCGAACTGCTGCTGCACCAGGGTCACGTCCGTCGCCGGATCTAGACCGGCCTTGGTCAACGCCGCGAAGATCTCGAACTCGTTGCCGTAGCCCCAGTTTCCGATCTTCTTGCCAGCGAAGTCGGCCGGCGTGGTGATGCCGGCGTCCTTGAACGACACCTGCAAGGTGCCCGAACGCTGGAACACCTGAGCGATGTTCACGATGTTCGCACCGGCCTCGCGGCTGGCGAGGGCCTTAGGCACCCAGGAGATGGCGAAGTCCACCGCCCCATCGGCCAATTGCTGCTGCGGGACGATGTCCACGCCACCCTCGACGATCTCGACGTCGAGACACTGGGCGGCGAAATAGCCCTCTTCCTGCGCGGCCAGATACCCAGCGAACTGGGCCTGGATGAACCACTGCAGCTGCAGCTTGACCGACGTGACTTCGGCGCACTCACCGTCTGCTGGCGCTTCCGAGCCGGCGGGTGCTTCGCTGACGCTGGGCTCGGTCGAGGTGCTGTCACCGTCGTCGCCGCCGCATGCGGCTGCCGTCAGCGTGAGGGCGAGAGCCCCCGCAACCAACTTCCAACCATTGTTCCTTCTCATGTTTCTCCTCCCCTTGGGCCGTTGCCCGCGGATATGACGCACCACTGTAGGTCAACGACCCTCTTTGGCGCGTTTGGCGCCGCCACCCGGTGTGGCTGCGCCCTCCAGCACGCTGGAGATCACATAGAACACCAGGCCCAATAGGCAGGCCGCCAAGACATAGGCCCAGGCCACGGCGTTCTTCGAAATGGCGATATTGCCGGTGATCCGGCTCCCGAGACCGTTCTGGGAGCCTCCGAAGTACTCGCTCACGAAGGCCGTGATGACCGAGGCGGGAGCGGCGATCCGGAGACCGGTGAAGAGGTACGGCACGGCATTGGGGATACGCACCCGCCGCAGGATCTGGAAGTCGCTGGCGGCATAGGACTTCATCAACTCGACATGGGTGGGACTCACCTGGGTCAGACCCTTGGCCACGTTCACCAGGACGATGAAGTAGACCACGAGCGTCACCATGATCCGGCGCGGCACTTCGCTCGTGATGGAGAACATATTGTTGAGCACCGCCACCAGCACGAAGATGGGAATGGCGTTCAGGGCGATGGCCAAGGGCGTCACCAACTCGTTGAGCACCCGGTACCGACTGAGCACCAGGCTCATGAGTGCTCCGAGTACTGCTCCGGCGATCAAACCCGTCACAGCGTTGGAACCGGAGACTTTGGTCGCACCCCAGATGAGGCCGAAGTTCTCCACGAACTTGTCCCAGATGCTCGAGGGCGGGGCGAGGAAGTAGGGCTTCAGGTCGAAGCCTTTGACCACCAACTCCCAGGCCGCCACGAAAAGGACGCCGAAGGCG
>JBJTYE010000118.1:0-12939 GCA_046082625.1 Actinomycetota bacterium
TTCTCAGCGAGAAGATCTACAACCGAACCCGCTCCCATCCCGACAAGGTGAAGGAACTGCTGCTGAATGGGGTACGTCAGGCACTCGGTCCCGAGTACGACGTGGACAAGCACTTCACGCCGTCGTACAACCCGTGGGATCAGCGGCTGTGTCTGCTTCCCAACGGAGATCTCTTCGACGCGATCAAGGCCGGCAAGGCTCGTGTGGTGACCGACGAGATCGATCGATTCACCGAGACCGGGGTGGTCCTGACATCGGGAGACACCATCGATGCCGACATCGTCATCACCGCCACCGGTCTCAATCTCGTGACACTCGGCGAAGTGGCCTTCACCGTCGACGGCGATCCGGTGGATTTTTCGAAGACGTGGACCTACAAGGGACTGGGCTACTCCGACGTGCCGAACCTGGTGACCACCTTCGGATACATCAACGCCTCGTGGACTCTCAGAGCCGATGTGGTGAGCCACTACGTGTGCAGGGTGTTGAATCACCTGAGAGCCACCGGCACCCAGATGGCCACGCCGCGTCTGCGGCCGGAGGACGCCGATATGCCCCGACGCCCATGGGTGGACGACTTCTCGGCCGGCTACATGCGCCGCGTCATGCACCTCATGCCCAAGCAGGGGGATCGCGAGCCTTGGCTGAATCCGCAGTTGATCTCCCGGGACAAGAAGATGATCGTCAAGGCACCCATCGACGACGGCTGTCTGCAGTTCACCAAGGTGGCCGCCAAGGTTCCGCAACGCGCCTGAGATGGCCCTCGACACCATCGTCTTCGGAGCGGTGGTGGCATTGCGTTGTCTGCTTCCCTTGCGCATACCGCGCTACCCGCTACCGGCCATCTTGGTCTGTGGACTCATCGACGCCGTCGATCAGAGCGTCTTCCAGCAGTTCACCGAACTGAATCTGGCCGGTTACCAGACCTACGACAAGGCCCTCGACGTTTTCTATCTGAGCATCGCCTACGTCTCGGTATTGCGCAACTGGGTGGGTGGACCACTGGTGATCACGGCGACCGTCCTGTGGTACTACCGGCTGCTTGGAGTGGTGCTCTTCGAATTCACCGGGGAACGCTGGTATCTGGTGATCTTCGCCAACACCTTCGAGTATTTCTTCATTGCCGTGGAGACGTACCGCATGAGTCGCCGACCGAATCGTCTCACCTGGCGGCCCGTTCTCTTCATGGTGGCGGCGATCTGGATCGTCATCAAGATCCCGCAGGAACTGTGGCTCCACGTGGCTCGGTGGGACCTCACTGATGAGCTGAAGACGAAATTCTTCGGTGGCACTGTCGATGCATCGTGGGCGGAGGCATTCACCAATCGTCCCTTGGTGACCGGAGCACTGGCCGTGCTGATCACGATGTTCGGTGAACGCGTGCATCGGTGGTGGCGGCGCGGTCGTGCCGAAGTTCGCTCGGGATATCCGGCCGCCGGTCACGATTGGTTCCGCACCATGGACGCCGACGTCGTCGGGTCGCACTTGGGCTGGGATCCTCCCGGTCGAGTGGTGAGGCCCACGGCCACGTTCGGGTGGTCCTTCGTGGAAAAGGTGATCCTCACCACCATGGTCGCCATGATCCTGGCCAACATCCTGCCGGCTTTCGATGTCAGTCCCTGGGCCGTGGCCCTGGGCACCACGGTGGTGATCGTTGTCAACACCTTCCTCAGCGAATGGTTGAACGAACAGCGGGTGACCATGCGGACCGTGCGAGTCCTGTATCTCGTCATGGTCCTGGCCAACACCACCACCGTCATCGTCTTCTATGCCCTGCTCGGAGCCGACGAGACCAAGATCCGCTTCGGGAACACGGCCCTCTTCGTGGCCCTTCTCACCTTGATCGTGGTGCTCTTCGACAGATATCGCCAGGTCAGCCGACTGCGCCGGGGGCCGCTGTTCATTCTGAGCGAGCCGGGACCGGGCTGTCTCGCCCCTTGATACACCTCGATCGTCCCCTGTTACAGTCGTCACATGTCCACAGGGGGAGCCGACGACTACGAAGACCTGACCGACTGCGCCCTCACCGCGGAGTTGGAGGATCGACTCGTCCGTTCCCAGGGCGAGTGCGTCTTCATGTGGGTGAACAGTCACAATGAACCATTCGGTGTGGTCATGTCGTATCTGCCGAAGGACGGCAAGATCTGGTTGACCGCGGCCGCCACTCGCAAGCGCATTCCGGCCCTGAAACGAAATCCCCGAGCGTCCATCTGCATCAACAGCACCGGTTCCAAGATGGGAGGCGGCAAGACCGTGACCTACAAGGGGACGTGCGTCATCCACGAGGACCGGGCCACCAAGGACTGGTTCTATCCCGAGTTCGCCCATCGCATGCGACCCGACAATGCCCGGGCCGCCGAGACGTTCCGCCAATTCTTGGATTCACCCCACCGAGTGATCATCGAATTCACCCCCGATTACACCTTGAGTTTCGACGCCGCACTGATGTGGGCGCGCTCACCAGAAGTCGTCGAGAAATAGCCAATCACGAACGGAGATCACCATGTCTTTGACCGAAGAAGTCCC
This sequence comes from Actinomycetota bacterium, assembly GCA_046082625.1. Lineage (GTDB taxonomy): Bacteria > Actinomycetota > Acidimicrobiia > Acidimicrobiales > Ilumatobacteraceae > Casp-actino8. The sequence goes on from JBJTYE010000118.1 coordinate 2,527, forward strand.
CGCCCACCTGCAGGGCAACGGCCGTCCCACTCAGGACGAGCTCACGCTCACCGATCTCACCGTGGTCGGTCGTATCCCGGCCGAACTGGATGGTCGGTACCTCCGCAACGGAGCCAATCCGATCACCGGCATGAGCGATCATCCGTTCTTCGGCGACGGCATGATCCACGGCGTGCGTCTGCGAGACGGCCGGGCCCAGTGGTATCGCAATCGCTACGTCCAGACGCCGTTCATCAAGGATCCGTCGATCGACATTCTCGACCCGAATGTCACCCTCGACATGACATGCTCGAAAGCCAACACCCATATCGTCGGGCACGCCGGCAAGATCCTGGCCCTCGAGGAAGGGCACTTCCCGTACGTCCTGGACGGCGACCTGAACACCGTCGGTCCGACCGACTTCAACGGCATCTTGAAGGGTCCCTTCACTGCGCATCCCAAGATCTGTCCCGTCACGGGCGAGTTGCTGGCGTTCGGGTACGCACCCTTGCCGCCGTATCTCACGTATCTGCGGGTCGCCGCCGACGGCACACTTGCCCAAGTGGAACCCATCACGGTGACCGGCCCCACGATGATGCACGACTTCAACATCACCGAGAACTACGTGATCTTCATGGATCTACCGGCGGTGTTCAATCTGGATCTGGCTCTCGAAGGCAAGATGCCCATCGAATGGAGCGACACCTATCCGGCACGTCTCGGCGTGATGCCCCGGACGGGCAACGATTCCCAGGTGAAGTGGTACGACATCGATCCGTGCTACGTGTTCCATCCGATGAACAGCTACGAAGATGGCGACAAGATCGTTCTCGATGTGGCTCGCTTCGCGCACATCTGGAAGAAGGATGCCATGGATTTCCCGCTACCGATGCTGTGGCGGTGGGTAATCGACACTCGCACCGGCAAGGTCAGCGAGGAGCAGATCGACGACCGCTCGGCCGAGTTCCCGCGCGTCAACGACGCCGTGATCGGCCGGAAACATCGGTACGGATACGAGATGTCCATGGGGAATGCCGGCTTCGGTGAAGTGGATGCCGGCGCGATCCTGAAGTACGACCGGCAGACCGGGACGCGGACCTCCATCGAGTTGGGCAAGGGTCGGGTCTCGGGCGAGGCGGTGTTCGCTCCGGCTGCCGGAGGCACCGCCGAGGACGACGGCTATCTGATGACCTTCGTGTACGACGCGGCGTCGGACTCGAGTGAATACGTGATCTTCGACGCCAAGACCATGAGCGCCGATCCGATCGCCACGGTCCATCTGCCCCGGGTGCCCTTCGGGTTCCACGGCAGTTGGGTGCCGTCGAGCGTGGCCAATTAGCGAAAAGCCAATCAACCATCGGCGCAACTGTGCCGATAACCAAAGGGGGAAGACCATGAAGCGATCACCGATGTCAGGTACGACACGATCTCGACGACATCGCACGGCGTTCGCCGGTGTTGTCGTTGCCAGCCTGCTCATCGCTGCGTGCGGCGGTGACGATGGGGAAAGCACGGATACCGTCGAATCGGGGACCGAGGCTCCACCAGCCAGTGAGGCCCCCATGGATTCGATGGCCCCGGCCGATGAACTCGGTCCACCCACAGGGCCTGAGATGGTCGTCGGCATGGTCAACACCGAAGGGGGAGCCGGTCTCGACTTCCCAGACATTCGGCGGTTCCTCGAGGCGGCTGTCGACTACACCAACGAGCATGGTGGCCTCGGAAATCGACCCGTGAAGCTCGAAACATGTGTTGCCAATGGCTCGCCTGAAACCTCGCAGGCCTGTGCCCAGGAACTGGTCGGCAAGAACGTTGAACTGGTTCTGCTGGGTCTGGATCTCTTTCCGGACTACAAGACCTACGAAGCAGCCGGTATTCCGGTGATCGGCGTGCTGCCGATTCTGCCCATCGACTACACCGCCAACGCGCTGTTCCTCACCGGTGGCAACGCCACGTCTCAGGCAGCCATCGCGGCGGTCGCCAAGGACTACTACAACGCGAGCAAGGTGTCGATCATCCACGCCGACAACGCCGGGGCCAACTCGACGGCCGCTTCCCTGGAGGCCGCCCTCGACAAGGCCGGGATCACCTGGACCGCCGTCAAGGGTGGCGACAATGAAACCGACGCTGGCTACCAAGGCCTAGTACGCGAAGCAGCGAGCAGTGAGCCTGATGTCATCGTGTCCTTGTACGCCGATGCCGGGTGTATCGGCACCATGCGCGGCCGAGCTTCCCTCGGGATCACGATTCCGGTCATCACGACCAACATCTGCGCCGACAAGGACGTCATCGACGCAGTCGGTGATGATGCCACGGGCTGGATGTTCGCCGGGTTGCCCGAGGAGACCGAGACACCTGAGCGGGCTCTGCTCCGTCAATTGCTCGCACCGGTAATGGGCATCGCCGAGGACGAGGTGACAGCAGCGGGTCTGGGCCTCGGTGGACTCGGATACAGCCTGTACATGTCGCTCGTCGATTATGGCCAGACGATGGTCGAACAGGGCCTCGAACTCACCGGGTCGTCGCTGTACGAATTCCTGAAGACGGGCGAAGGGCTCTTCTTCTTCGGAGGTGTGACGCCGCTGGCCTGTGGCGCCTCACCGGCGTACCCAGCCGTGTGTTCGTTCGTCTTCCCGTTCGCCGAGTACAAGGGGGGTGGCTTGGTCGGCCCGGTCGAGGGACTCGGACTGGTTGACAGCCTCCCGTATCTCCCCTGATCCGCGAGACGGTGTCGAGCAGCAGATGGGCGTGGTGAGCGGTCGATGACCGACTACCTCTTCTATCTGCTGCTCGGCAGCGCTGCCGGGGGCATCATCGCGACCTTGGGTCTCGGCATGGTGCTCACGTACCAGGCCTCAGGCGTCGTCAACTTCGCTGCAGGGTCCATGGCCATGTGGTCGACCTACGTGTACGCCGACCTGCGCAACGGTTCGTATCCGTTCCCGATTCCTGGACTGCCCGACCGCTACCACTTCGGCGAGGACGTGGGATATCGCTGGGCTCTGGTGTTGGCGTTGCTGACAGCGGCCGTTCTCGGTTTCTTGGTGTACGTCCTCATTTTCAAGCCTCTCCGACAAGCCCCAGCGTTGGCCAAGGTCGTGGCCAGCGTTGGTCTCATCATCGTCTTCATCACGCTGGTGACGCGTCGTTTCGAGGATCAGTCGGCGATTCGCGTGCCGAATATCCTGCCGCGCGAGGCGGTGACGATCACCGGTGATCTCACGGTTCCCCGCGATGGCCTGTGGCTCCTCCTGATCGTCGTGTTGATCACCGGTGCGCTGTGGCTCGCCAGTCGATACCTGCGGCTGGGATTGGCCATTCGGGCTTCGGCCGAGAACGAAAAAGGGGCACTCCTACTCGGTTACTCGCCCGATCGTTTGGCGGGCATCGGTTGGGTGCTCTCGTCGGTGATCACCTCGTTCCTGGCCATCCTGGCGGCGCCACAGTTGCAATTGAATCCGACGATTTATACTTTCGGCTTCCTGGTGCCGGCGCTCGGTGCGGCGCTGATCGGAAAGTTCCAGTTCTTCTGGCCCACTGTCGCCACTGGTGTTCTCATCGGTATGGGTCAATCACTTTGTACCAAGTTGCAGAACGACATTTCGTGGTTTCCCGAATACGGGGCACGCGAGGGAATCCCATTCGTCATCATCATCTTGACGATGGTCTTCCTCGGTGAGCGTCTCCCGGATCGCGGTGCCGTCAAGATGTGGAAGCTTCCAAAGGTGCCACCGGCGCATGTCACCCCGGTGTCATTTCTTGGTCCAACATTCCTTGCGATCATTGCAGTCTTCGTACTCGGACCGCTATGGCGGGCCGCCATCATGACCACGGTCATTGCGGCCGTCCTGGCCCTGTCACTGGTCGTACTCACCGGATTCGGTGGCCAGACGTCACTGTCGCAGATGGCCTTCGCCGGAATCGCAGGCTTCGCGCTGTCGAAGTTGGCGGTGCAATACGACATTCCCTTTCCACTCGCACCGTTGCTCGCCGCTCTTGCTGCGACATTGTTCGGCTTGATCGTCGGAATCCCTGCACTGCGCGTTCGCGGTACCAATCTCGCGATTGTCACCCTTGCTGGCGGTGTGACGATCGCCGAGTTCGTCTTCAAGAACCCGTGGGTGATCGGAGACATCTCCACCGGAGGAGCAAAGGTTCCGAACCCTTCGATCGGCGGTTGGGACTTCGGCCTGGTCTACGGGGACAAGGTGTCGCGCCCGATCTTTGCGGTGTTCCTCATCGTGGTCTTGGCACTCTTGGGACTCTTGGTCGCCAATATTCGACGCTCGGGATCCGGACGGGTGATGCTGGCCGTGCGCGACAACGAGCGGGCGGCAGCGGCCGTCGGTATCGATGTCACACGAGTGAAGATGACGATGTTCGCAGCATCGTCGTTCATTGCCGGAGTTGGCGGCACACTGATCGCATATCGCTTCGGCTCGGTATCGGATCTTTCGTATGGTGTCATCGCGTCTCTCACAGCGCTGTCCGTGGCTTACCTAGGGGGAATCACCAGTGTGAGTGGCGCGGTGACGGCAGGAATCACCGCCCAAGCCGGGATCGCCTTCTACGGGATGAACCAGATCATCGGTGGAATGGGTCGATGGGAGGCTCTGATCGGCGGCGTGCTGTTGATCATCACTGCGGTTCTGAATCCGGAAGGAATCGCCGGCGGAATCCGCTTGCAGGTGGCCGAACGGCGGCGATCAGATCTCGGCGACCGCGGGAGTGCCGGCAGCGACCTCGAATCGCTTCCAGGTGCTCACCGCTGAACCCTCGATTCGCGCGTCCTCGACGATGCGGTAATCGGCTGTCCAGGAATCAGAGCTCACCGTGTGCAATGTGTAACCACGGTGGGCGAGTTCGGCGTCCACGATGGTGGGAAGGGCGATGAACAGATCCTCGGCTCCATCGGGAGTGTTGCCACCGGATGAAATGGACGTGGTGACGAATTCGACGCCGCGTACGGTGTCCGGATCGCCGGTCACCGTGAGAGTGCCGACCCCGGCCAGATGGATGTCCCCGGTGAGCACGATCAGATTCTGCACCTGGCGTTCGGAGATACCGGTCAGGAGGCGGTCACGTCCCGGGGCATAGCCGTCCCATTGGTCGTAGTTGAGGACCGCCTCACCCAACCGGATGTCCGACATCACCGTCTGGTTGGCCAGGACGTTCCAGACCGCCGTGGAGTCGGCGATGGTGTCGATGGCCCATTGCTCCTGTTCATCACCGAGCATCGATCGGGTCGGATCGCTGGCCTCCGGACACGCCGGTGTGGTCTGCAGGACGGCGTCCCCACAGGCTTGATCATCGCGGTACTGGCGGCCGTCGAGGGCCACCAGATTGATCAGATCGCCCCAGGTGAAGCGGCGGTAGATCGTCAAGTTCTCATCTGTCGGCGCTGGCAGACGAACCGGCATGTGCTCCCACCAGGCCTGGTAGGCGGCGGCGCGCCGCGCCGTGAAAGCGGCTGGATCGACGGGTGATCCGTCACCACCCAATTGCGCCACCAACCCGGCGTAGTTGTTCTCGACTTCGTGGTCGTCCCAGATCACGATCCAGGGGCAGGCGTTGTGAGCAGCCTGCAACAACGGATCACTGCGGTAGAGGGCGTAGCGATCGCGGTAGCCCTCCAGCGTCTCGGGTTCCTCGCCGTCGTGCAACCGCACGTCGCCGTTCTCGAGGCTGCCCGGGCCGCCCTCGTAGATGTAGTCACCGAGGAAGAGGACGAGATCCGGCTTCTGGTCCACCATGTCGGCGTAGGCGCCGTAGAAACCGTCGGTCCAGTTCTGACAAGAGGCGGTGGCGATTCGTGTCGTCTCGGTGGAACCAGCGGCAGGTGCCAGACGAGTGGTGCCGGTCGGGCTGGTCCAGTCCCCGGTGCGGAAGCGGAAGAATCCCCGGCCGTCGGGTGAGGTGAAGGCCGCGTCGACGTGCACCGTGTGGCCGTAGCGAGCCTCGGCGGTCACCAGACCGGAGGCCAGGAGTTCGGTGAAATCGGGATCCTGAGCCACCTCCCAGAGGAGATCGACATCGGTGGCGTCGAGACCGCCCTCGGGACCCGGGGCCAGACGGGTCCAGAGGATCACCGAGGTCGCGGTCGGATCCCCGGACGCCACCCCGAGGGTGAAGGGCTCCTGGGTGATCGAGGACTCCGGGACCGGTGTGGTCGAAGGCGGAGGCGACGTCGGCTCCGTGGACGCAGGCGTCGAATCGGTCGAGGTGTCGTTGCCGCTACAGGCGGCGACCACGACGGAGGCCCCGAGGGCCAGGAACATGCGGCGGGAAAGAGGAGTGGTCACGTGGCGAGTCTGACAGATGGCGACGTTCTGGTCCACGACGGTTCTGGGCCGATCGGCCCATGGATTCTCCGGACACCGACGGGCACCGTCCCGAACGATGTTCACCGGTCGAACCTGGATCACGGCTGCCGTCCTCGTCGGCGCCACCGCATGTGGGTCCCCGATCAAGTCCTCGACCTCCGTCTCCACCTCCGGTCCGGCGTCGACGTCGCGATCTCTCGGGTCCCGTCCGACCACCAGTTCGGCGTCGTCGTCGGAAGGTGCCGTCGCTGCATCCTTCGACGCTCTCATGATGCGACGGATCGAATGCGGACGTCGCCCGCGTACCTGCGACGTCGACGCATTGGCCGTGGTCGGAAGTCCGTTGCACGGGCGCCTCGCCGAACTCATGGCGGAGCGCCGTGGCACCCAGATCGTGGCATCGCGACGCGGGTCGTTGCGGTACCGCATCGATGGTGTGGATCTCCAGAGTCCTGATCGAGCTTCGGTCACCACCTGTCTCACCGACGACACGGTGCTTGTGAGCGGTGGAGCCGTATTCGACGAAAGCCTCTTCAGCGCTCGATCGATCTGGACCATGCAGCGGGTGGACGATGTGTGGCTCTGGGTGGATGACGAAGTACTGGAGTGGAGAAACGGAGAGGATCTGTGCGCGTTCGAGACGTGATCTGTTGTTGCGCGGTGGCGGTGGGTGCCACGACATGTTCGGCCGTCCCGGTCGAGGCCGCCGATGGGACCATCGGTTCGGGAGGCTCCGGCGAGGGACTGATCTGGGCGGGAGTGCAGTACTCGCGGACCCAGCCCTCGAGCGGCTCGTCATCGGAGTACACCTGGCGGACCCTCACCACCTACGACATGAATCTCGGTCAGGACACCTACATCACCAAAGTGGTGGACGGGATTCGGTATCGACTGTACGAACGGATCGCCCGGGACGGCACGCGGACCTTGGTCTGGGTGCCGATGGTGGAGACCTCACAGCTGGCCCGTCAGGCCGCCGTGCAGGTGCGCAGTCTGTTGCCGTCGCCGCGACTACGGATGGCCCCGCCGGCCGATGCCGGAGTGGTGAAGGTGGGGACATGGATCTGGCTGGACGCCTCCAACTGGGTTCCGGTGAGCGTCTACGCCTGGATTCCCACCGACACCGGCACCGTCTGGGCGCGCACCACCGCCACCCCGGTGGTGCTTTCGTTCTCGACCGAGGACGACGGCACGCCGTCGGGAACCCGCCGGGGCTCGGTGAGTTGTCGCGGCCCGGGTCGGGTCTGGAGGCCGACCGACGGAGACGATGCGGTGTCGGCGTGCATGTACACCTATCGACATTCCTCGACCGGACGACCTGGTGGTGCCTTCGCCGCCACGGTGTCGGTGCAGTGGAGGGTCGTGTGGTCGTCGAACGTCGGTACCGGAGGAACGTTGCCGAGCGAGACAGTCTCCGCTCCGGTCACGGTGACGGTGGACGAACTTCAGGCCTTGGTCGGTTGACCTTCGGGCATTTCGGTCCGCGCTCGTTGCGACCAGACCACCCCGGTGATCACCAGAGCCGCGCCCAGTAATTGGATGGGAACGAGGGATTCGTCGAGGACCAGGACGATCCAGATCAAGGTGAGCACCGGTTCGGTGGAGGCGATGAGCGCTGCCGGTGCCGGACCGAGATGGCGGACACCGAGGAAGAAGGCCATGGACGCCACCACGGTGCTGACCACCCCGAGACCGATCATGGACGTTGCCACGCCGAGAGTCTCGGGAACCTCGATGGGCCAGGACAGGGGAGCGATGACGAGGGCGAAGGCCAACGATCCGGTCAGACTCCAGGTCGAGGCCACCAATCCGTCGCCGCCGCCGGATCCGGTCACCAGACGTTCGCTGTAGAGCACGTATCCGGCGTACAACAGGGCGTTGCCTAAGGTGTACACGAGTCCGATGAGGGTGGCACCACCCGCGCCGTTGACGACTTCGGGCACGGTGAAGGCGATGCCGAGGAGGGTGACGCCGACCGCCAACCAGACCTGGGTCGGCAGTGATGCACCGAGCAGTCGCGACCCCACGGCCACCATGGCCGGGTAGGTGTAGATGATGACGATGTACAAGGCCCCGGGCAGATCGTCGAGACCGGCGAAGGCCATCCAGGCCATGGCCCCGAAGGTGACCCCGGCGGCGAAGCGAGGCTTCCAGGCCACCGACAGGGGATAGGCCCCGCCGCGGCGGTAGCGGATGAAGATGAACGACCAAGCCACCGGAGCGGCGATGGCGAAGCGCCAGAAGAGCACGTCGAGAGTGCCCAGTTCCTCGAGGACGTTCTTGCCGAAGACCGTGAAGAGCGAATACGCGCTGGCGCTGATCAGCATCCAGACGACGCCGCGGTGTTGGGAGGGCACGAAGGAGAAACGCTAGGCCATCAGTTGGTCGACGGCGCGATCCACGGCCCATTCGAGCAGGAGATCCTCGAGGGCCCAGGCGGTGATCGCCGGGGCGTACAGGTGACCCTGTTGGCGGTGGCATCCGAGAGCCAGGAGAGCGTCGGCTTCGGCTCCGGATTCGACTCCGTCGGCCGAGACGGTGAGGTTCATGGTAAGGGCCATGTTGACGAGAGCTCGGACCACCGAACGGTCGCGATCCCCGGCCACCGAGTCAGCATGGGTCCGGTCGACGTGGGTCCGGTCGACACGGATCTCGTCCAACGGCAGTGTCCGCAGGACGTGCCAGGATCCGCTACTGGTGGCGTCCACTTCCAGACAGACCCGGGCACCTCGCTCTCGCAGATCGGCGAGGACGGTGCTGGCCGTCGAGAGATCGCGTTGCACCGAGGTCTCGTAGACGTCCAAGGTGATCAGATGCAGATTGATGTCGTCGAAATATGTGTCGACGAATCCGTGCCTCCAGGCATTCGGAGTGCACTGCTGGGGAAGATTGACCCGGAAGCGAAATCCTGGCGGCAGACCGGCCGCCGACAGTCGACGAATGACCGGACGGGCCTGTTCCATGACGGCGGCCGTGAGTCGCTCCCAGGTGCTGGCGTCCTCGGCCATGGACAGCATGGTCCCGGCGTTGGTGATGGTTCCGTCGTGACGCAGCCAGCGGGCGAGGATCTCGGCGCCGACGAATGCTCCGGAAGTGACGTCGAATTCCGGTTGAAAGAACGGCACCACGTCGCCGGCATTGATGGAGCGACGCAGTTCGTCCTCTTCGCGGGCGCGCACCGTCATTTCGGTGCGAATGAGCGGGGTGAAGATCTCCACGCGGTTGCGGCCACTGCGCTTGGCCCGATGCAGAGCGGCGTTGGCGAAGCCGAGTAGGTCGGCGGCGGTGTCTCCTTCGTCCGGTCCGAGTGCCACGCCGATACTCGACGACACGCGCACCGGCTTGCCGGCCAGGTGCTGACCGCCGGTCTCTCCACCGCGGATTTCGATCTCGGTATCGAGAGTCGCGGCGACGGAGCGGGCGATCTCGATGACCGTGTCCAGCTGCGAGCCGTCCTCCAGCACCACGACGAATTCGTCGCCGCCGAGACGTCCGGCGTGCGTGCCATCGGGAAGGACGTCGAGCAGTCGACGGGCGATGATCTGCAAGAGCTCGTCACCCACTGCATGGCCGAGGGAGTCGTTGATGCCCTTGAACCGATCCACGTCCAAATAGAGCACGGCGATACGACCCCCACGCGAACGGTCCTCCGCCACGGTGTCGAGCAGGGCCATGATCCCCTGGCGATTGAGGAGTCCGGTGAGGTAGTCGTGCGTGGCGGCGTGGGCCAATTTGGCATTGGCGTCGGCCAGTTCGCGTCGCTCCGCGCGCAGACCGTCCACGATCTTGCGGGTGCGGTGCAACCAGGCGAATCCCCCGGCGATGAGGCCGGTCAGTCCGCCGATGACGGCGGAGACATAGGGCAGGGCCTTGGTGAGCACCGTTGACTATCGGAAGCCCCCGGCGGAATCTTGAACGATTCGGGAGGATTTCTTGTGAGGTTTCCTCCTCGGAATCCCTTCAGCGAGGGGAGCGGAGGCGCGGCAGGACCATCGGGGTCCTGGCCTTGTAGGCCTCCCAGCCCGGTCGCCGCTCGGCGCTGCGCTGTTCGGCGATGGGAATGCTGGCGGCGAAGAACATGACGGTCATGGCCAGCGCCCCGATACCGACC
>JBJTYE010000119.1:0-11883 GCA_046082625.1 Actinomycetota bacterium
TATCACGTCTAACGGCCCGAGTGACGTGATGTCGCGCCCTCGTGCCTAGCGGCCCGAGTGACCGAACCCGCCGCCGCGGTCGTTGTCGTCGAGGGAGTCCACTTCACTCCAGCGAACCTCCGCCACGCGCTGCACCACCAACTGGGCGATGCGATCACCGCGGGTGATGCGATACGAAGACTGCGGATCGGTGTTCAATACCACCACTTTGATCTCACCGCGATAGGCGCAATCGATGAGTCCCGGACTGTTCACCACGGTCACTCCGTGCTTCAGGGCCAAACCACTGCGTGGGAGCACGAATCCGGCGTATCCCGGCGGCAGCGCCAGGGCGATGCCCGTGGGCACCAACACCCGGCCCCCGGCGGCGGGAACCACGGCATCCTCGCGGGCGCGCAGATCCAATCCGGCATCACCGGCATGGGCGTAACTCGGCAACTCGAGATCCGGATCCAATCGCACGATGGGCACGATCACAGCGGGGTCGTCCACCGGGCCGACTGTAACGGCCCGACCATGTGATCCTTCGTTTCCAGCCCGTCCCCCTTCCCTACCGCAGCCATGACCTATCGTCGAAGGGTGCTCGTGTGGATGGATCTGGAAATGACCGGCCTGTCGCCGGACAAGGACGTCATCGTCGAGATCGCCACCATCGTCACCGACGACAACTTGGAGATCCTGGCCGAGGGACCCGATCTGGTGATCCACCACGCCGATGACGTGCTGGCGGTGATGGATCCCTTCGTAGTGGACATGCACACCAAGTCCGGATTGCTGGAGCTCATCAAGCAGTCCACCCTTTCCTTGGAAGAAGCCGGGCGACTCACCCTCGAGTTCATCAAACAGCACGTTCCCGAAGCCAAGACGGTGCCGCTGTGCGGCAACTCCATCGGTACCGACCGCCGCTTCCTGGCGCGCTACCTGCCCGAGATCGAGAACCACCTCCACTACCGCTGTGTCGACGTGAGCTCCATCAAGGAATTGGTACGTCGCTGGTATCCAGGGAGCGACAACGTGCGACCGTTCAAGGCCGGCAAACATCGGGCCCTCGACGACGTCCGCGAAAGCATCAACGAACTTCGCTTCTACCGCGACAACGTCTTCGTCCCCCCGGCGGCCGCGCCGCCCACCTACGACGCACCCACTCCCGACCCGACCTGAGTCCCTTCATTCGTTCACCGTCTCGAGGCGGTGAACCTCTGATTGGTGAACGTTCGGACCCGGCAGTACCCTCGAACCGTGACTGAGCCTCGCCCCCCGAAGCAGGAACAACTGCCGGCGAGTGACGAGATCCTGGAGGTCGCCCCCGGAGTCCTGCGGGCCCAGTTGCCCATCTCCATTCCGGGCCTGGGTCACGTCAACATGTACATCCTCGAAGACGAACGGGGCGTCACCCTGGTGGATCCCGGCCTTCCGGAGAAAGCCAGTTACGCCATGGTCAAGAAGCGTCTGGAGCAAGCGGGCGTCCCCCTGAAGCGGGTGCACTCGGTGATCGTCACGCACAGCCATCCCGACCACTTCGGCGGGGCCCATTGGTTGCAAGCGGACACCGGCTGCGACATCGTCACCCACGAGAAGTTCCGAGTCTTCTGGGACCCGACCGAACCGTCGGATCACGATGCCGACGATCTCGAGGATCTGCCCCGTTCGCGCATGCCCTGGGATCCGCCGCCGTGGGGCGGACCCGGTATGGACATTCCCTGGAAGCGCCGAGCACGGATCGCCGTGACCCGCAAAGTGCCGCGACTCCTGCGCCTGCCGCGGCCGACGGTGCGCCTGGCCGATGCCGAACACCACCATTTCGCACGGCGGGAATGGGTGGCGGTGCACACTCCTGGCCACACCGCCGATCATCTGTGTCTGTTCGATCCCGAGGAGGGATTGATGCTGTGTGGCGACCACGTCCTGCCCACCATCACCCCGCACATCAGCGGTCTCATCAGGGCCCGGGATCCGCTCAAGTTGTTCTTCGATTCCCTCGACAAGGTGGCCGCTTTCGGTCCGCAGGTGAAGACGGCCCTCCCGGCGCATGGTGACGTGTTCCACGATCTGGCTGGTCGAGCCCAGGACATCAAGGATCACCACGAGGGCCGTCTGCAACGTTTGCGTGACGCGGCATCCGAACTCGACCGTCCGGCCACGGTGATGGAGATGTCCACCCACTTGTTCGCACCGCGTTCGCTCGGCGGTATGGCCGACAGCGAAACCTTCGCCCATCTGGAGCATCTGCGTTTGTCCGGTGAGATGCGCCGCGTCGAGAACGACGGTCGCTACGAGTACGTCCTGGCGTGAACCGGCACCATCCCCCTCACGTTCTCCTGATCACCCTCGATCAATTCCGCGGCGATGCCCTCGGCAGTGCCGGACATCCACTGGTGCAGACCCCGCATCTCGACGAACTGGCGGCGCACGGTGTCCGGTTCGCCCGCCACTACACCCAGTCCACTCCGTGTGCACCGGGCCGAGCCGGTCTCTACACCGGTATGTACCAAATGAATCATCGGGTGGTCGCCAACGGGACTCCCTTGGATCGGCGCTTCGACAACGTGGCCCTGTTCGCCAATCGCGCCGGTTACGAGAGCGTCCTGTTCGGCTACACCGACCAATCCATCGATTCTCGGCTCACCACCTCGGCCGCCGACCGCCGCCTCGACACCTACGAGGGACTGCTGCCCGGATTCGCCTGGATCCTGAACCTGTCCGAGGATCACCAGCCCTGGAAGGACCACCTGGCCGCCCAGGGCTACGACGTCTCTGGCGGACATCTGGAACTGCTGGCCACCGAACACGAACGTCCGGCCGAGGTCGGAGTCTCGGCCTTCACCACCGATCGCATCATCGAATGGTTGGACGGCCGTGACGATCCCTCGTCGCCCTGGTTCCTCCACGCCTCGTATCTGCGGCCCCATCCGCCCTATTCGGCGCCCGGCATCTTCTCCAATCTCTACGATCCCGCCGATGTGGGAGCACCCATCGCACCGCACGCCGATCGCCACGTTCTGCACGATCTGTTGTTGCAGTTCCCGAACACTGCGGCCCCCACCGATCCGGATGAACTCGCCCATCTGCGGTCGCAATACTTCGGACTCATCAGCGCCGTGGACTACGAGGTCGGCCGACTCACCGCATATCTACGGCGCAGTGGACTGTGGGAGTCCACCATCGTCATCATCACCGCCGATCACGGCGAACAGCTGGGTGATCACGGATTGAAGGAGAAGGTGGGCTACTTCGAGGAGAGCCACCACATTCCGCTCATCTGGCGCGATCCGCGGTACCCGAATGCCCACGGCCACGTCGTCGAGAAATTCACCGAGAGCGTCGACGTGCTGCCCACCATCGCCGAGAGCGTGGGCCGTCCCATTCCCCGCCAGTGCGACGGCCTGCCCCTCACCGATTTCCTGCAGGGTGGGGAGCCGCCGCGTTGGCGCACGGCGGCCCACTGGGAATTCGATTGGCGTCACATGTTGATCCCGCACATGAAGGAGGGATGGCCCCGCGACACGCGGCTCGCTACCAGTCATCTGGCCGTACTCCGCACCGAGGACGCGGCCTACGTGCAGTTCGGGGACGGTTCCTGGTTGTGTTTCGACCTGGCCGTCGATGCCACCTGGCGAACGTCGATCAGTGATCCCTCGCGCATCTTGGGTCTGGCCCAGGAGATGCTCACCTGGCGCAGTGTCCATACCGACCGCACCCACACCGATATGTTGATGCGCAATGGCGGCATCGGCTTCTGGCCCGCCGATGTGCCCTGGCGCGAGGAGGCACGATGAGCAATCCGGCCCGCACCGAACGGGATCTGATCTGCGATCTCTTCACCAACTTCGGACCCGACGCGCCGACGCTGTGTGCCGGATGGACCACCCGAGATCTGGCAGCCCACATCGCGGTGCGCGAACGACGACCCGACGCCGCAGCCGGCATACTCATCGAGCGACTCTCCTCCTACGGAGATCGGGTGCGGACTCGCACCGCCGGAGGTGACTGGGCCCGTCTCGTGGACACCATCCGCAACGGTCCGCCGCGTCTGTCGCCGATGCGACTGACACCCGTCGACCGTCTCGCCAACACCGTGGAGTTCTTCGTGCACGTGGAAGACGTGCGACGGGCCCGGGCCGATTGGCAGCCGCGAACCCTGGATGCCGATCTCGAGCGGCAGCTCCTCTACATGCTGACCCGCGGGGCCCGCCTGTTGGCCCGGTCGGCTCCCTGCGGTCTGGTGTTGCATCCCACCGGCCACCAGCCGATCCGCGCCAAGAAGGGCGAGCCCGCGGTGACGGTCACCGGAGACGTCGGCGAACTGGTGCTCTTCATGTACGGCCGCCAGGCCCATACCCGCGTGGACCTCCAGGGACCGCCGGAGTGGGTGGAGAAGATCCGGGCCACCTCCTTCGGGGTCTGAATCGGCCGATCCTCGGCGCGACTGCCAAGATCGGGGCGTGAGCCGCGACCTCGATGCCCTGCTCGACAACCTGACCGTCGAGGAGAAGGCCTCCCTCACCTCCGGGATCTCGATGTGGACCACGGCTGCCGTCGAGCGCCTGGGCATCCCGTCGGTGACGGTGACCGACGGACCGGCTGGGGCCCGTGGTCCGTTCATTCCGGGCATCGGCTCGCAGGTGTCCACCTTGTGCATCCCGTGTGGTTCGGCCCTCGGTGCCACCTTCGATGTGGACCTCCTCCACGCACTGGGTGACGCTCTCGGACAGCAGACTCGCACCAAGGGAGCGCGAGTCTTGTTGGCCCCGACGGTCAATCTGCATCGTTCACCGCTCTTCGGTCGTCATTTCGAGTGCTATTCGGAAGATCCGCTGCTCTCCGGTCTCTTGGCGGCGGCATTCATCCGCGGCGTGCAAGCCCATGGTGTGGCCACCACTGTCAAGCATTTCGTGGGCAACGATGCCGAATTCGAGCGAATGACCATCGACAGCGTGATCGATGAGCGCACTTTGCGGGAGATCTACCTGTTGCCCTTCGAGATGGCCGTCCGCGACGGCGGATCGCTCGGCATCATGACCTCCTACAACCGCCTGAACGGCACCTACTGCTCCGAGGATCGAGAACTCCTCACCGACATCCTGCGCAACGAATGGGGTTTCGAAGGTTTCGTGATCACCGACTGGTTCGCCGGCACCACCACCGCCGGAGCAGCCCGGGCCGGACTGGATCTCGAAATGCCGGCCCCGGCGCGAGCCTACGGTCGGTTCCTCGCCGAAGCAGTGCGATCCGGTGAGGTGGACGAAGCCGATCTCGATCGCGCCGCCCGCACATTACTGACCGTCTTCGACCGCCTGGGGGCTCTCGACGACGATCCCATCGCCCCACACGCCGTGGACATTTTGCAACATCGCGAATTGGCTCGTCGGGCGGCACGCTCCTCGATGGTGCTTCTGAAGAACGACCCTGTCGCCGGGCGGCCGTTGCTGCCCCTCGACGGAGCGACAACGAGAAGCGTGGCGGTCATCGGTCCGAACGCCGCCCGGGCCCGCATCATGGGTGGGGGATCGGCCGAGGTGCAGCCGCATCACCGCACCCCCATCATCGATGCGCTCCGCTCCAGTCTCGGCGACTCGGTGACCCTCACTCACGAAGCCGGATGCCAGATCGACAAGACCACTCCGGCCATCGACGCCGACACCGTGCGGACACCAGCGGGAGATCCGGGGTTCGCCATCTCCGTGTTCGACGGACCGCAATCGGCGGACGGGATCGACGCTGCGGTATTGGCTCGTTTCGATCGAGCCGATGGTCGCCTACTGGTGGTGGCTCGCAACGATCCGGGTGTTCCCACGTCCGGTTTCCATTTCACCGCCGAGGGTCTGGTCACCGTGCACGAATCCGGCGAGTACGTGCTGTCACTGGTCGAACTGAGCCCTTGTCGACTGTTCGTGGACGACGTCTGCGTCGTGGATGGACAGTCGCAGATCCCGCCACGAGGCCAGGCTTTCTTCGGACTCGGAAGCGAGGAGATCACCGCAACCGTGACACTCGAGGCCGACCGGCCGTACCGGTTCGTGCTTCATTGTGACGCCACGTCGAAGCAATGGGCCCACGGAGCCGAAGTGGGCATGCGGCTCGTGGACACCGGGGATTCCGTGCAACGAGCGGCCGATCTGGCGGCCCGCTCCGATGTCGCCGTGGTCATCGTCGGGACCACCGACGATTGGGAGAGCGAAGGACACGACCGTGACACCCTCGATCTTCCCGGTCGGCAAGCGGAACTGATTCGAGCGGTACGCGCCGCCAACGAGCGCACCATCGTCCTGGTCAACACCGGATCCCCGGTGGACATGGATTGGGCCGACGACATTGCGGCCGTGATGCAGATCTGGTTCGGGGGCCAGGAGATGGGTGGCGCCGTGGCCGACGTCCTGCTCGGAACTCATGATCCCGGTGGTCGACTTCCGACCAGCATTCCGTATCGACTGGAGGACACGCCGGCCTTCGGCAACTTCCCGGGTGAACACGACCAGGTTCGCTATGGCGAAGGTCTGTTGATGGGCTATCGCTGGTACGACACCCGTGGTGTTCCGGTGCGCTTTCCCTTCGGTCACGGATTGTCGTACACGACATTTTCGATCGGTGCCCCCGACATGGATCGATACGAAGTGAGCACGGGTGACGATCTCGAAACCACGGCCTCGGTGACGGTCACCGTCCCGGTCACCAACACCGGAAGCCGACGCGGCTCACAGGTGGTGCAGGTGTACGTGGCACCGCGTTCGCCGTCGGTGCAACGACCGGTTCAGGAATTGAAAGCCGTGGCCAAGGTCGAACTGGAACCAGGCGAGACCCGGATGGTCACCATGACCCTGCCACCCCGAGCCTTCGCCCATTGGGATCCGGGGGATCGCTACCGGTCCTCGCTGCGACCCCAGGTGACCGGGCAGACGACCGTCAGTGGCGACAATGCCTCCGGACGCTGGCGCATCGATCCGGGTCTCTACGATCTGCGGATCGGAACCTCCTCGACCTCCATCGAGCACACTGCGACCGTGGCGATCCACGACATCGCGGCCACGCAAGCCGGACACGGTCGGGATGGTGACGCATGATCGTCCGTCGTCTCGACGACTACCAGAGTTGGCAGATCCAATTTGGTGGTACGTCACTTCTGATCGATCCCTGGCTCACCGACGATCCGGTCTCCGGAGCCTTCGACCGCCGCCACACCCATGGTTTCACCACGCTGGCCGATCTTCGTCGCGAGAGCGGCACCATCGGCGCCGTTCTCTTGTGCACCTCGGTCAATGATCATCTGCATCCGGCCACCATGCGAGCGCTGGTCGCTTCATCGGATACGCCGGTCCCGGTCCACGGTCCGGTGAAGGCGGTGAAGATGGCCCGGTCGTTCGGTTGCACCGATACCCATCGTCATCAACCCGGTGACGTATTCGCGGTCCCCGCTCCCGAGGGAGGGTCCTTACAGGTGACCGTCACCCGCACCGGACTGCCTCTCGGACTCATCGCCGTGGGTTATCTCGTCGAGGCCGTCGATGCCGTCGGTGAGTCACAGGGTCGGGTGTGGATCGAACCCCATCAGCCGACACGAAAGGTGGCGGCGTCGTTGGCACCGGTGGACGTGGCCCTGCTCCCCACCCAAGCCGTCACCGCCGTGGTGTTGCCGGTCACCGCCGGACCGCGGCGATCCATTCGCGCCGCGCTGGCCGCTCGAGCCCACACGGTCATTCCCACGGCCACCGATCCTCGCCGGGACATGACCTGGTGGCAGAAAGTGCTCTACATCGTCACCGGAAGCACCCGCCGGGCCTTCGAACGCGCCGCACCGACTCAGGTCATCGAGCTCGAGACCGGCGACTGGTTCGACGTCCGCAAGAAGACCTGAACCTCAGTCGCCGATGCGCAGACCGAACACCGGCGTGCTGTCGGGACGGGTCGGCAACACCACACGGTCGCCGTCACGTCGCAACCGTCCGGCATAGCCGAGCAGATGCACTTCACCGGCCGGCAGTCCGTCGATCGCCACCGTGGCCTTCTCCGGTCGACCGCACACGAAGGCGTACCGGGCTCCGTCGGCCCCACGGGTACAACGCACCGGAATCCCCTCATCGGTCACCAGTCGTGACGGGTCATCGGGCCGACTGCCGTAGATGCCGATCCCGTTCACACTCAGCCACTGACCGAGCGCGAGAATGCGCAACTGCTGCTCCCAGGGAATCTCACCGCTCGGCATGGCCCCGTAGTTGAGCAAGAGATTGCCACCGTCGGCCACGATGTTCACGAACATCTCGACGAGTTCGGGCACCGGCAGATACGTCGAGTCGTTCTCGTACTGCGTGTAGCCGAAACTGGTGCCGATACCGCGGCAGACTTCGAAGTGGCGCTGGGCATCATCGGAAGCCGTGGTGTACTCGGGGGTGCGGAAATCGGCATGGGCCGAACCGCGCAGGACACCGAGCAAATCGAAGCGGTCGTTCACCACACCCTCGGGATTGCCGTTGTAGAAGTCGGCCATCACTCCGGCCGCTCCGTCACCGAACCCGGGATACCCGATGTCGTTCCAGAGCACATCGGGCTGATATCGACGGATGAGTTCGCGCCAGTGGCCATCGGCATATTCGTGGTAGAGGTCGTCCTGGGGAATGGCTCGGAAGAGAGCCGACCATCCGTCGATCCCGAGACCCTGGAACGTCCAGTCGATTCCGCCGGAGTAGTAGACCCCGAAGCGGAGACCAGCCGCTCGGGCCGCCGTGGCGCATTCCCCGATGAGGTCTCGTGTCGACGACCAGGCCGGACCACGATGCGGATTGGGGGTGTCCGACGGCCAATACAGAACGCCGTCGTGATGCTTGGTGACGGCCACGCAGTACTTGGCACCCGAGGCCGCCATCAAGGATTGCCACCGACGGGGATCCCACCCGGCACTGGCGGCGAAGAACGTCTCCACGAACACCGAATAGTCGCAATTCCCCCAGACCTCGGCGTGATGCGCGGCCGCCGGCGATCCGGGAATGTTGATCGAATTCCAATACCACTCGGCATAGGGAGTGTGACTGAAAGCTTTGGCCTCACCCTCTTCACGGGCCAGGGTGAAGGGATCCTTGCCCACCGGAGCGAAGGCCGGAACCGAACCGATGGTCCAGTGGCTGAAGAGGCCCAATTTGGCGTCGGCGAACCACGTCGGCAGCGGATGTCGGGCCAGGGACTCGAAACGAGGTTCGTACATCCCCCGCACCGTAGTCAAGAATGAATCACGAATCCTGAGCCGAGAGTCGTTCTTCGGTTCGCCGGATCAGAGTTTCGCGTTCAGCTGCCGAGAGGGGTTTGGCCGTGCGCACCTTGACCTCGATCTGCTCGTTGCCGGCGATCGGCGTCGCCGTGGTGACGTCGTCCACCAGCACCACACCGGTGAGATGCGGTGACCCGGCCAATTCGCGAATGGTCTCGGCGGCTCGCGAGGCGGCCTCGAGATTCTCCAGATCGTCGGGCAGTTGGATCGTGAGTCGAGTCTCGATCGGTTCCTGAGACAGGTTGCGCACCGCCACCAATGCGATGTGTGGCAAGTGCACCGTGCTGTAGCCGTCACGGATGCGCGTGGAGACCAGACCGATGTGTTCCACCACGCCCCGAACCCCGTTCGGGAACGGTCCCGGAATCTCCACTTCGTCGCCGACTCCGTACCGATCCTCGAGCAACACCGACAAACCGGTGAGATAGTCGTTGACCTTGTGCTGTCCACCGATGGCGGCGCCAGCCCCGATGAATCCGGCACTGGAGAGGAAGAACGTGGCGTTCAATTCCAAGATGTGGAAGACGGCGATCAACACCCCGACCCACAGCACCACAGCGAAGAGATGATGCAGCATGCGGGCGGCGGCATCGATGCGTTGGCGCTGGCGATTCTCCCCCACCCCGGCCAATTCGTGTTCGCCATACCGTGTTCGGGTCTTCCACCACTGCGAAGGCCGGACCATGCTGCGCCGGGCCACGTAACGCACCACGCGACGCAGAACCACCCGTGACAGGCGGGTGAGCACGAAGGCTCCGAGAATCACCAGAAGGACGATCACCGGCCGCGAAATGGCCTCACCGGCCGACACCGGCTCCGACGGAGCAGTCGCCATCGGGTGGATCCCGGAAACGAGAGCGATCAGTGCCGGTGTCATGACACGGCAATTCTAGAGTGGATTTCCGAAGAGGCGGTATGAGACCCAAACGTTCGAAGGCATCGACCACGCTGGTGACGTCGGTCGTCGTCTTCTCCGTCGTCATGCTCTCGGTGGCGTGTGGTTCCGACACCACCTCGTCCGATGAGGTTCCGTCGTCGACGACTCCCCCCACCTCCTCGACGACCACCAGCACGACCAGCACCACGACGACGACCACGACCACGACGTTGCCCCCCGGCACTCCGAGCGGTCCGGTGGATCCCGTGGTGCCCGTCGATGGAATGGCGCCGGTCATCCGCAAGGTCGACACCACCGACAACGTGGTCTTCCTCACCATCGACGACGGCATCGTCCGGGATCCGGCGGCCATGGACTTCATCGTCGAGAACGAGTGGCCGGTCACGCTCTTCTTGGTGTCCGGAGAATTCAGGCAGGACCCGGCCTACTTCGCCCGGGTCCTGGAAGTCGGAGGAACCATCAGCTCCCACACCCTCGGCCACCCGACGCTGAAGGGGATGGACCTGGACGAACAGACCCGACAGATCTGCGGCATGGCCGGCTTGATCCGCACCGAGCTGGGATACGTCGGCCACCTCATGCGTCCGCCCTTCGGAAGCTGGGACAAGAACACCCAACGCGCCGCGGCGTCCTGCGGGCTCAACGCCGTGGTGTTGTGGAACTCGTCCTTGTGGGAGGGCAACATCGACATCATGCACCGTGGAGTCCTCCAGCCCGGCGACATTTTCCTCACCCATTTCCGCAAGGATCTGCTCAGCAATCTGCAGACGTTGAAGGCCTGGTTGGACTGGTCCGGGTTCACGCTCGGCCGGCTCCAGGACTATCTGCCCCTCGCCCCGACCTGATGCAGGTGAACATCGGGGTACTCGCCGACTCAACGATGGATGGCGTTCAAGTAGTTGTAGACGGTGATCCGCGACACGGCCATGGCATCGGCCACGTCTTCCACGGCGCGCCGCAGAATGAAGGCCCCGCGTTCGTCGAGTAACCGGATGGCCCGTTGCTTCTGCTCCCGGGACATGGTGGAGAGGGCGCACCCCATCTCTCGTTCCACACCGTCGATGAGCCGCTCCAAGGCCCCATGGAGGTCCGGAAGTCGAACGCCGCCGATGACATCACCGTCGAGGACCAAGGGAATGTCCGCAGGTTCGATGTCGGCACCGGATATCAACATGCAACCGAGGGCCTCAGCCAACGGCGTCAACATCTCGCGAATCGCCGGCGGGAGATCGGCACTCATGAGGATCCCACGTCACCTGCATCCGCCGGTTCGATGTGGAGTGAGACGTGAGTGGCGCCATGGGCATAGGCCTGGCCCAACAGAGCCGAGACCGCGTCAGCCACGGCACCAGCCTCCGCCGTGAAGGAGCTGGAGAATGGACCGAAGTCCACTGTGAGACCGAGAGCCTCCACCGCAGCCACCGTCTCCAGGACGTGCGGACCGGGCCGTCCGTCCACGAAGGGCTCGATGGTGAACTCGACACGCAACACGTCCGCCAGCGTAGGTTCAGCCGACTCCCATCACACGCCTCAACTCGTTGGCCCGTGCTTGGCAGTCGCGTCCGGCCATGTCGAAGGCCTCTCCGAGCCGGGTGAGCGCCACCCGGAAGGAGGACTGCCATTCGGATTCGAAGGTCTGCCGGGCCGGGCCCGACCAGAGAGTGTTGGCGAGATGGGTGCTCACCAAGGACACGATGCCGTCCACCACCTCACGTTGCCGAGCCAAGGTGGT
>JBJTYE010000120.1:0-29114 GCA_046082625.1 Actinomycetota bacterium
CTCGGGTCGTCATCGGTCCCCGCGTCAGCGAGCCGCGCAGATGATCCTCGAGACTGCCCATGAAACGAGTTCGCGCCCAGGTGTCGGGATCACTTCGGTGGAGCCACGACAACTTGGTCACCAGATGGCGCGCTTCGGGCACCGTGCCGATTTCGCTTCGCCACCACTCGTCATCGTATTTCTTGCGGCACCAGGCGGCGTCCGGAGCCGAACGATCGTCATGGGCCCAGACGACCGGGTGCACCGCCCGGCGATCGGCGTCGAGACAGACCAGACCCACAGCGGTCGCCCGGATCGCCAACGCGGCGTGCAGGTGGGCTCCCAGGCGTTCGACGGCCGCGACCCAGGCGTCAGCATCGTCGACGGTGTCGATCCCCTCCGTCGCCTCCTCGTCGCCGTCCCGACCGACGAGCCGGACCCGCTGGCCAGCGACGTCCAGGATCACCGTGCAACGATCCTCCGCCTTCACGTCCCGGCATCCCGTCCCGAGGACGAACCGGGGCTCGCGGACCGATCCTCCAGCAATGTCGGGTCGCGGCGCAACTCTTGACGCACCATCGCCTCCCAGAACCCGATGAACTTGTCACCCGACGAGACCTTCATGCGGTCCAGGTACCAATCCGGAAGAGCGGAATCGATGCGCTGTCCCGCTCCGACCATGGCCCGAACGTGCCAAGCCCGCTGACAACGCTGTTCGAGGGCCACCGCCCGCTGATGGACGGCTCGTATCGAATTGCCCAGAACGAAGACCCCGTGACCTGCGAGCAGGACCAACTCGGCATCCCCCATGGCGGCCACGGCGGCGGCCGCCGTCCCCGGATCGTCGACGGTGCCTCCGTACTCCTCCACCAGCACCAAGTCGCCCCCGCCCCCGAGAACGCTCGACTGGTCGAGAGCCGGCGGGATCTCCTTGGCGTCGGCCCACACCGTGCCGTAGAGCGGGTGATTGTGGAGAGCCACCTCCACTCCTGGTCGGGCCCGGTGCAGCTCGAGATGAAGCGGTATGCCCGGAGGCACCGGCCACTCCCCTTCGACCAGATTGCCGTCCAAATCGATCCGGATGATGTGCTCGGGACGCAGTTCGTTCCACAACAGCATCCACGGGTTGCACAGCAACGTACCGTCGTGCATGTTGACGGTGATGTGTCCGGCCAGGTGGTCGTTGTAGCCCTCCTGCCACAAGGTGCGGGCCAGGAGCACCATCTCTTCACGGACGGTCAGTTCCGGGATCAGCCGCTCGGCTGTGGGTTCGAAGCGATGACTCATCGTGTTCTCCACTCCTTCGATTCAATCATCGCCGCGCGTGTCGATGTAGAGCCTTGGCAAGCGCGGCGAGAGTCCGCAGACGATTTCGTATCCGATGGTGTCCAACAATGCTCCCCACGCATTCGGAGAGACGACGTGCTCACCCTGGGTGCCGAGCAGCACCACCTCGTCACCCACGGAGACTTCGGCATCGCCGACATCCACCATCAATTGATCCATGGTCACCACCCCCACGATGGGACAGCGGCGGCCACCGATCAGGACTTTGCCACCCACCGCCGACAATCGACGCGGCACACCGTCTGCGTACCCCAGTGGGACGGTGGCCACGGTGGTGTCCTGGGAGAAATGGTGGCGCTGTCCGTACGAGACGCCCTCTCCGGCCGACACCCGTTTCACGAGTGACACTCGGGCCCGCAACGACAACGCCGGTTCGAGCGCGCCGCACTGCGCCAACATCGATTGGTCCGGGGGTATGCCGTACATGGCGATGCCCACGCGCACCATGTCGCGATGGGTTCGCGGATGAGCGATGACTCCCGCCGAGTTGGCCATGTGCACCCAACCAGGATCGATCCCCGCCCGACGGAGATCGGCCAGTGCCGCGTCGAAACGATCGATCTGAAGATCGGTGAAGGACGACTCCGAATCGTCGGCACAGGCCAAGTGCGTGAAAGTTCCCCCGAGTGAGAGCACCGGCGAACAGGCCAGGATCCTTCCGGCCAACTCCACGGCCTGGGTTGGCCGGAGGCCGACCCTGTTCATCCCGGTGTCGATCTTGAGATGCACCTCCTGGCCCACCACGTCGCGTCGGCGCGCCTCGGATTCGAGGGCGTCGATGTAGGGAATCGAATAGGCCGTGGCGATGAGTCCGTGGGCCACGATGTCTCCCACTCGTTCGAGCGGCTGTTCGGACAGCACCAGGATCGGCGACTCGATACCGGCCCGGCGCAGTGCGATTCCCTCTTGCACCAGCGCCACGGCCAGGCCATGGGCTCCGGCAGCCAGCGCAGCCTCGGCCACGGGCACCGCTCCATGGCCGTAGGCATCGGCCTTCACCACTGCCAACATCTCGGCCGATCCAGCCATCGACCTGAGTGTGCCGACATTGCGGGCGATGGCCCCGAGATCGACTTCCACCCAGGCCGCCCGAGGTGCCGAGGCGACCTCGCGTTCCGGTCGGCGGTCCTGCATCACGTCGATCTCGTCTCGTCGACCACCGCCGGGAGAACCTCCAACAGGTCCGAAGCCACCAAACCCTCGGAATGGCCGAAATACGTGGCCGCTCGTCCATGCAACCAGGCCGCGCTCGCCGCTGCTTCGAAGGGCGCCACTCCGCGGGACAGCAGAGCCCCGATCATTCCCGCCAACACGTCCCCGGTGCCCGCGGTCGCCAATCGCTCGTCGGCATCGGTGATCACGAGCACTTCACCCGACGGTTCGGCGACCACCGTCGACGGACCCTTCAACAATGCGACACAGTTCAGATCCGCCGACAATGCGCGAGCGCTCTCGATGCGATCGGAGGACGGAGGATGCCCGAGCAACGATGTGTACTCCCCGTCGTGCGGAGTGACCACCGTCGAGGAGGATCGCGACCGCACGATGTCCCGGGCGCCGTCTCCGCCCCAAGCCACGGCGAAGAGACCATCGCCGTCGATCACCAGCGGTCGGTCCCAACCGGCGATCACCTTACGGGCCTCGGTGACGATCCCGTCGTCGCGTCCGAGTCCAGGACCGAGCACCATCGACCGAAATTTCTCCGCATCGGTCAGCACATCCTTCGACCAGCCGAGCGCCGGCAGCGGTCGGCGCACCACTTCGGTGGGCGTCGAACGATCGCTGAGGATGCCGGGCGTCCCGAGATGCACGATCCCGGCACCCATGCGCATGGCCGCTCCGCTGCACAGCCGGGCCGCGCCCATCATCGTGGCGCTCCCGGCCACCACGTACACCGCGCTCTTCCATTTGTGAGCCGACGGGGAGCGACGCGGAATCCACTCGTCGACATCGGAAGCCTCGACGACATGGGCGGCCACCGTGCTCAATCCGAAGGTGATGCCGATATCGGCCACCTCGACCTCTCCGCTCAGCTCGCGCCCGGCGCCGAGCACCAGACCCGGCTTCACGGCCACGAATGTGACGGTGCGGCTGGCCGCCCAGACACCAGGTGCGGCCAGACCCGTGGACCCATCGACTCCGGAGGGGATGTCCACGGCCAGGACCGGCATGCCCCGGGCGTCCGGAGGATTCCACTGCCCGCGAAACCCTGTGCCGTAGGCGGCGTCGATCAGCAGATCTCCGACCGGAAGCCGCAACGGAAGGTTGCGGGCGTCGAGGAGCATCACCCGCACACCCTGGTCGGCCAGCAGGCGGGCTGCCACTCGGCCGTCGGCACCGTTGCTGCCCGGACCCGCGACCACCACCACCGTTCGGCCGTAGACCCCTCCGAGCATGCGCCGGGCCACCCGAGCCACCGCCGCTCCGGCTCGGGCCACGAGTTCGTCGACCGGCACCCCCGACGTCGCTGCCTCCTGATCGATGACCCGCATCTGCTGTGGGGTCACGATGGGTTTCATGGGGTCATCGTAGGTCCCGGTGCCGCCGGCCCCTCGGCGATCACGTAGGCCACCGCCAGGTCGTCGGTGTGAGTCATCGACACCCACCACGCTTCGACACCGAGGTCGGCGGCCAGCCGGGCCGCCCGACCACCGGCGAGCAATGTGGGTCGACCGGACTCGTGACGTCGGACGGCGATGTCGTGGAAATCGACGGCTCCGAGTCCGACACCCAGCGCTTTCATGGCCGCCTCGCGCACCGCGAACCGCGCCGCCAGCGACGGCGTCGGATCGGACAGCGAATCGGCGTAGGCCAACTCGTCGGTGGTGAACAATCTGTTCCTGGTGCCGGGTGTGCGATCCAGGACGCGGGCGAAGCGCCGCACGTCCACGGCATCGACACCGATTCCGACGATCATGACATCAGCCCGATGTGGAGCGCCAGCGATTCGCCACCTCGCTGATCGGAAGAATGAGGAGATCGGCCACCGGCACCTCACCGAGGACCTCGTCGCGCATGGAGCCCTCGGTCTCCGACACCCAGTCGACCAGGCGGTCGTAGCGACGGTCGTATCCCTGGAGAACTTGCCGCATCACCGAACTCGGGAGACGATCGCGGAACTGCACGTGCATCAGAGTGATTCCGACCGTGTGTCCGCCCTTGATCTCGGGGACGAAGATCACCGTACGCCCATCGCTCCGGCCTCGGGCCACCAGGACGTCGCGTTCCATGGCCACCCGACGTTTGGTACCGACCAAGGCGGCATTGGATTCGACTCGACTCGACAGACCCACCGACACGCCGCCGCGATCGACGATGGAGATGGTCGCCGCCGCCTGCGTCGGATCCCCTTCGATGCGATACCGAGTGAACCCCTCCACCGAAAGGACCGCCGGATCCAGGTCGGCCAGGATCTTGAGGTGCCGGTACCCGAGGACGTCGCGTCCAGCGCCGGTGGCCAGGACCTGACGAACCAGTGATCGGTCCATCACCCCTTCGTCGCTGCGGCTGATGCCGACGGTCACCGTCTTGGCCTGATGCTTGATGGCGTCGATGGGGCGGGTCAGTTCCTCGATGGCCCGGGTCAAAGCCACCGTGAGGTCGTCGATCAACGCCGCGGGTGTTCCCACCTTCCCGGTTTCGGCCTGGTAGGCCTCGACCGGATCGGCCGAGCCGCCGTCGGTGGCCACGATGCGCAGCATCGTCGCCAACTGCACCGCCGTACTGGCCTCCAGCTGACCGTCGAAGGACCCGGCGCGCACGATCTCGGTGAAGTTCTGCCACACACCTGACAGACCAGTGCACACTTCGTCGAGCACGGATTGCTCGGACTGGTGCCGGACCACGGCATGTTCGACCACTTCCCGGGCCTCGCGCAATGGTCGTGCCAGATCGTCGATGGCCCGAGCCGATTCGTACCCGAAGAGATGTCCGACCATGGCACTCAGCACGAAGGCCAGCGAAGAATCCACTCCGGGCACTCCGACCACGGCGGCCGCACCCGTGTACCGGGAATCCGAGGCGTCGGCCACCACCACCGGTGTCGCTTTGTGGGCGCGGTAGATGGCCACTTCCTTGGCCACGTCGTCGGCAGTGCTCCCGGAGAGTCCGGCGGCGCAGACCAGGATCAAAGGTTCGCAGGACAGATCGATGTGCTTCTTGTCCTCGGTGACGTCACAGGAGATGCTCTTGTAGCACAGCTCGCTGAGCTTGATCCGCACCTCGTTGGCGGCGATGGCGTTGGGTCCGTTCCCGACCACGGCCCAGTACCGCTTGGAGGGTGCCAGACGACGGGCGACATCGGCGATCTCCGCTCGACGGTTCAGCACCGTGGTCATGGCCTCGGGAACAGACTTCAGAGCCGTCAGAAGTTCGTGCCGTCGTCGCGACGCACCCGGTGCGACGGCATCGGACAAGGCGCAAGCCAACAGGACTCCGGCGGCCACCTGGGCGTAGAAGGCCTTGGTCGAGGCCACGCTCATCTCGACATCGCGTCCGTCACTGGTGAACAGCACTCCGTCGGCCTTGTCGCACAAGTCGCTGCTCCGCCGATTGACGATGGCCAGCACCCGTCCACCGCGGGAGCGCACCAGATCCACGGTGCGGTTGGTGTCGGTGGTGGTACCACTCTGACTCACGGCGATCACCAAGGTGTCGCTCATGTCCTCGCGCAGGTGGAAGCCGGACAATTCGGTGGCGGTGAGGGCATCCACGTCGAGGCCACCTCCGCACAACTCGTCGAGCAGTTGAGCGCAGCTGCGGCCGGCCACGGCGGCCGTTCCTTGACCGACGACCCGTACCTTGCGGATGCGCCCGGCGGCCAGGTCGGAGACGATGTCGGGTGGCAGGGCCCGTGTTCCGAGAACCGCCCGCAAGCCACTCGCATCTTCGGCGATCTTGCCCCGCAGGGTCTTGCGGAAACTGGTTGGGGCTTCGGAGATCTCCTTCAGAAGGAAATGGGGCGCATCGCCGAGGTCGATGTCCCGAGTGGTCACCTCGGCCCGGGAGAGATCACCCGTGACCACGGGAAGTTCGGTGCCGTCGTAGGCCAGTCGTCGCACCCCGGCGAGTTCGCCGGCGAATTCGCCATCGAGAGCCACGATCTGTCCGTCGGACGAACCGGCGACTTCTCCGTCGAGACGCAGATAGGTCGGCGTCTCTTCGACCAGACCATAGGGCTCACTCGACACGAGGTAGAGGTCTTCGGCGAGACCGACGTAGAGACCCTGTCCGCTGCCGCGCAATGCCAACAGGATCCGATCCGGACGATCGGAGGCCATGACCCCGATGGCCACGGACCCTTCGAAGGTGGCCACGGCGCGCCGGAAGGCCTCGACCGTGTCACCGCAACGGCGCGCTTCCAAGTTCACGAGAGCCGGGATGACCTTGGCGTCGGTCGTGATCGGCCCGGGAAAGGACAGACCGTGAGCCACGCGCAGATCCTCGTGATTGTCGACGTCACCGTTCAGGGCCGCCACGACGTAGGGCGCGCACCCTTCGTCGTCGTCGAGACGTCGCTCACTGTTCACCGGATGGGCATTGGGTTCCGAAATGATGCCGACGCTCGCCCATCGAGTGTGTCCGACGAGCGACACCTGGGCGTCCGGATGGGACAGTGCTCGACGAAGGAGTCCATCTGCGGCCACCGCGGCGCGCAGCACGCGCGTGTTGTCGCCGAGTTCGCCGATCTCCGCCGCCGCCTTGTAGACGATCGACAGCACGCCGTCGATCGAGCGGATCGAACCACTTTGGAACAACGGGTCCCGACTGCGCTCGGCCATGGCCCGACGAAGATCCTCGTCGGCGGCATCGATACCGTGATTCCAGACGAACAGATGGATACCAGCCGAGTCCCGGCCCCGCACTTCCAAACGGTCGAGAGCCGCCAGGGACCGATGGATGGTCAGATAACCACGACGAGTGGACCAGGACGCGTTCTCGCCGGCGAGATCGCGAACCGCCCGGGCGGTCCCCAATCGGTCCCGGGTGATGGCCCAGAGCACGTCGCGCCAGGCGATGAGTCGGGCCGACTGTCGCTCGAGGGCCTCGGGATCGGTGGCCTCGGATTCGAGGGCGGCCTCCAAACGGTCCACGGTCTCCGACACGGTCCGCAGGCGGTCGGTGATGGCCCGGACCAGACCATCGTCGTCGAGCGCCACCAGACCGGGAACGCCTTTGAGCGCCTGATTGACGACGTCCAGGGCCGCGACGGCACTCTCTGCGTCCGGTCCGGCCGCCACGGCCCGATCGAGACCGGTCAGGATCTCGGCCGTCGTGGGCACCGGACGTCGGGACGGCCGACTCACGAGGGCGACGATCCCACACATGGCGTCAGGCTACCTGGGGTCGTCGATGGGGATTCGACGGCCGAATGCAGGGCCGACGCGGTTCAGCAGTAGCGAGCCTGCACCGCTTCCACCAGGCGATCGGCGACTTCGCGAGCTCGCTGTTCGGTGGATGCCTCGACCATCACTCGCACCAGCGGTTCGGTGCCACTGGCGCGCACCAGCACTCGACCGTCGTCTCCCAGCTCGGCGCGGGCTCGGTCGATGTCGTCGGCCAGATCCACGGCGGGATCGAAGATCGAATCGATCCGGGACCCGCTCGGACGATCGAGGGAGACGTTGCGCAGGACTTGAGGGAAGGTCTCCATGACCCGTCCGGCCATGTCGGAGAAGAGTTCGCCGGACTCCGTTCGTCGATGGCGATACAGCCGTGCCAGCTCGATCGCCGCCAGCAGGCCGTCTCCGGTGGTGGCCAGATCGCGATGGATGATGTGACCGCTCTGCTCACCCCAGAGCACGAAGCCGTGCAGGGTCATGGCATCGAGAACCGACCGGTCACCGACGGCCGTCGTCACCACTTCGATGTCGGCGGATTTCATGGCGCGATGGAAACCGAGATTGGACATCACCGTGACCACCACACCGTCCCCCAGCAGCTGCCCACGACCGCGTCGGTCGAGCGCCGACAACGCGATGAGTCGGTCGCCGTCCACGACGCGTCCTCGCTCGTCGACGGCGATGAGACGATCGCCGTCGCCGTCGAATGCGAATCCGAGGTCAACGGAGAGTCCGCCGTCGTGGGAGGACAGATTGGCCACGAACTCGCACAACGCCTGCGGTGAGGTCGCCCCGCACCGCTCGTTGATGTTCGTCCCGTTCGGTGCAACGTTCATCGAAATGACTTCGGCCCCGAGTCGTTCCAGAAGGCGCGGCGCCACTTCGCTCATGGCGCCGTTGGCCGCGTCGACCACGATGCGCAATCCGGACAGTGGGGACTCGGGGTACGAGCCGGCGAGGCGATCCATGTAGAGAGCCGCCGCATCGGGACGTCGCAGGAGGGAGCCGGCCGATTCCCCAGATGCCGCGATATTCGACGCCGGGTTTTTCGATGCTGCTACTTCGGTCTCGATCGCTCGTTGATCGTCATCGGAGACCTTGAGCCCGCCGGCGGCGAAGACTTTGACGCCGTTGTCCAGGTAGCCATTGTGCGACGCCGTCACCACGACCCCGGGCACGCCTTCCATGGCCGAGAGGGCGGCGACGGCCGGAGTGGGCAGCATGCCGAGGAGTTCGACCTCGACACCTTCGGCCGCCGCTCCGGCGGCGAAGGCCGCTTCCAGGATCGGGCCCGACAGTCGCGGATCGTGAGCGATGAGAAGGCGGTCAGGATTCAGGACCCGGGCGACGGCGCGACCGAGGGCCAGGACGTATTCGGGAGTGATCTCGACGATGGCCCGACCGCGGACCCCGTCGGTACCGAATCGAGGCAGTGCGTGGTCCTGCATGAACCGTCCGCGAGCGCGATCAGCGCTTCGTGTACTGCGGAGCCTTTCGAGCCTTCTTCAGACCGTACTTCTTGCTCTCCTTGCGGCGGGCGTCACGAGTCAGGAGACCGGCCTTCTTGAGCATCGGACGCGCCTCAGGATCCAGTTCGACGAGCGAACGGGCCAGACCCATGCGCATGGCTCCCGACTGTCCGGTCACTCCCCCGCCGAGAATGGTGGCGTCCACGTCGTACTGCTCGAGAGTGTTGGTCACGCGCAAGGCCTCGACCGCCGAGTTCCGCTGCGTCGCGGTCGAGAAGTACTGCTCGATGGGCTTGCCGTTGACGGTGACCTTGCCGGTTCCGGGGCGGACCCGAACGCGAGCGACGGCTTCCTTGCGGCGGCCGGTGGTCTGAGTGAGGGGCTTCGACATGGGAGATCCTTACCTGATTCGTACCGACGGCTCAGCGAGCCCGGGCTTGTTCGACGACGCGCACCACGGGATTCTGCGCACCATGGGGATGCTCCGGACCGGCGTACACCTTCAACTTCTTGATCATCTGACGTCCGAGCGAACCCTTGGGCAACATGCCGCGCACCGAACCGCGAATGGCTTCGTCGGGACGACGAGACAAGAGGCTGGCGAAGGTTTCGCTCTTGAGACCCCCCGGATACCCCGAGAAATTGTGGATCAGGCGGGTGTTGGCCTTGCCGGAGGTCAGGACGACCTTGTCGGCGTTGATGACGATGACGTGATCGCCGGAGTCCAGGTGAGGAGCGAAGGTCGGCTTGTGCTTGCCGCGCAGCAGGCGGGCGATCTCGGTGCACAGGCGACCCAGCACCATGCCCTCGGCATCCACGACGTGCCAGGTGCGACTGATCTCACTGGCCTTGGGCGAATACGTGGTCATTGACTACTTCTTTCAGAACTTCCGCTGGTCCGACGACCCGCAGGGGACTGGAAAATGATACGGGCATCCAGGGGAAAACGACCGGGGTGGATCTCAATTTCCGGCCTGGTCGGGACCGTATCCGACCTCCCAGAGGGTCAACCCCTGGGGAGGGGCCACCGGTCCGGCCTCGGCCCGATCCCGGGCGGCGAGGATCCCGGTGATCCGGCCCGGGGCCGACTTCCCCAGCCCCACGTCCACCAGGGTGCCCACGATGGAGCGAACCATCTGATGGCAGAAGGCCTGAGCCCGGATGTCGAACACCAGGAGTCGCTGGTCCCGGGTGCTGATGGTCTGCGACCACTGGGCGATCAGGACCCGACGGCGCAGGGAGACGGGTTCCGATCCGTCGTCGTGGGGCGGACGGCGGCAGAACGACGAGAAATCGTGCTCTCCGATGAAGGGATCGCATCCCAGTCGCATGAGCGAGAGGTCCAAGGGATCGGCCACGTGCCAGGAGGTCGGAGCCAGGAACGGATCCGGCACCTCTTCGTTCAGGATCACGTAGCGGTAATGGCGCCAACGCGCCGAGAATCGGGCATCGAAGGCCGAGTCGGTCCAGCTCGCGGCGCGCACCACGATGCCGGGCGCACACATCTTGGTCAGCCGGCGCGGCAGATTCTCGATGTCGATGTCGGACGGAAGGTCGCAACTCACCACCTGACCCCAGGCGTGCACTCCGGCATCGGTTCGTCCCGCACCGGTGACGTTTACGTCCTTCCGGGCGATGCGACCGAGGGCTTCGCGCAGGGTTCCGGCCACCGTCCTCACATCGCGATTCTCGGCGAAGCCGTGGAAGTGCGATCCGTCGTAGGCCAGCAACAGACGAGCCCGCCTCACGGCGGGCTCGGTGGTCGTCATGATGCGGTCATTTCACGGTGTCGAGCACCGAACTCGTCACCTCAGACGAGTTCGACTCGGGCCATCGGGGCATTGTCGCCGTGACGCGGTCCCAACTTCAGGATGCGCAGGTAGCCGCCGTTGCGATCGGCGTACCGGGGAGCGACGTCGGTGACCAACTTGTGGGTCATCTCCTTGTCGCCCAGGTAACCCTGGATCTGACGGATGCGATGGATGCTGGCCGCATCGCCGTCATTGGCCTTCTTGGCCTTGGTGATCAGCTTCTCGGCGATGGGCCGGAGTGCCTTGGCCTTGGCCTCGGTGGTCTCGATGGCTTCGGCGGCGATCAACGACGCGGTCAGGTTGGCCATCATCAACTTCTGGTGCTGGGAACTTCCCCCGAAGTTCCTCGCTCGGCGGGGCTTTGCAGGCATTGTCGTTCTACTTTCGCTTCAGTTGTCGGTCGGGCTCACCCGCGCAGGGACAATCCCCGCTCGTCGAGCTTCTGCTTGACCTCGTCCAGGCTCTTCTGCCCGAAGTTGGTGATGTTCAGCAAGTCGTCCTCGGTCTTGCTGAGCAATTCTCCGATGGTGTTGACCTGGGCTCGCTTCAAGCAGTTGCGGGGACGTTCGGACAGATCGAGATCCTCGATGGCGATGTCCAGATCCGGACTGGCGGCTCCGGCCTGGATGACTTCACCGAGTTCGAGACCCTTGGGCTCCTCGGAGAGGTTGGCGATCAGGTCGACCAGCGAGCGCAGGGTGGCGCCGGCCGAGGCCAGGGCTTCGCGCGGTGACAACGTGCCGTCGGTCTCGATGTCGAGCACCAGCTTGTCGTAGTTGGTCGACTGCTCCACGCGAGTCGGCTGCACGTCGAACATGACCCGGCGAACCGGAGTGAAGATGGCGTCGATCGGGATCACACCGATGGTGCGGGATCCGGAGTCGCGGTCGCTGGTGAGGTAGCCGCGACCCTGACCCACTGTCAGATCGACGGCCAGACGGCCCTTGGCGTTCACCGTGGCGATGACCAGATCCTTGTTGAGGATCTCGACATCGGCCGGGCACTGGATGTCTCCAGCAGTGATCACTGCCGGTCCCCGAACGTCGACGCGGATGGTCACCAACTCTTCCGATGTGGAGCGGAGCACGATGTCCTTCAGATTCAAGATGATGTCGGTCACGTCCTCGGATACGCCGGGGATGGTGTCGAACTCGTGGAGCGCTTCGTCGAAACGCACCGTGGTGATGGCTGCACCCGGAATGGCCGAGAGCAACACACGTCGCAGTGAGTTGCCGATGGTGTGGCCGAATCCCGGCTCGAGAGGTCCGATGGCGAAACTCTGGCGATTGCCGGACTCTTCGCCGACGGCTTCAACTGTGGGGCGCTGGATGACGAGCATGTTTCACTTCCGTTCCTCGGAGGGGATGGGATTACTTCGAGTAGAGCTCGACGATGAGCTGTTCGCGAACCGGGACGTCGATGTGCTCGCGGGCCGGTTCGGTGCGAACCGTCACCTGCTTGCCACCATCGCCGGACTCGAGCCAGCCAACGACCGAGCGGTCGAGAGTGTCGATGTTGTGCTGGATGACGATCATGTTCTGGGCCTTGGTCGACAACGACACCACGTCGCCCTTCTTCACCCGGGCACTCGGGATGTTGACCCGCTTACCATTGACCTGGATCAGACCGTGGCTCACGAACTGCCGGGCCTGCGGACGGGTGCTGGCGAAGCCGGCGCGGTAGATCACGTTGTCGAGACGCAGTTCGAGCAGCCGCAACAGGTTCTCACCCGTCGGACCGGCGAGGCGGTTGGCCTCTTCGTAGGTCTTGCGGAACTGACGCTCGAGAACTCCGTAGATGTACTTGGCCTTCTGCTTCTCCTGGAGCTGGGCCAAGTACTCGCTACCGGCGGACCGACGACGGGTGCGGCCGTGCTGTCCCGGAGGGAAAGGCCGACGCTCGAGAGCCTTGCGACCCTTTTCGTTGTCGAAGATGTTGGTGTTGAGGCGACGCGACAGGCGAACCTTGGGACCGGTGTAGCGAGCCATCTCTAGTTCCTCTTCCGCTTCGGCATCTTGCAGCCGTTGTGGGGAATCGGGGTGACGTCCTTGATGCCCGTCACCTCGATACCGGTGTTTTGCAACGAACGGATGGCGGTGTCACGGCCGGATCCGGGACCCTTGGCGTGCACTTCGACTCGACGCATACCCTGCTCGAACGCCGAGCGGGCGGCCTTCTCGGCGGCCATCTGGGCGGCGAACGGCGTGCTCTTGCGGGATCCCTTGAATCCCACTCCGCCACCGGAGGCCCACGAGAGCACGTTGCCCTCGGTGTCGGTGATGCTGACGATGGTGTTGTTGAACGAGCACTTGATGTGGCACACACCAACGCTGACGTTCTTGCGCTCGCGCTTGCGAGGGCGGCGTCCTCCCGGCTTCGGCTTGGCCATGGCTACTTCCTCACTGCCTTCTTCTTGTTGGCGACGGTCTTCTTCGGTCCCTTACGGGTGCGCGCGTTGGTATGGGTCCGCTGACCGCGAACCGGGAGGCCCTTGCGGTGCCGGACCCCCTGGAGACAGCCGATCTCGATCTTGCGCTTGATGTCGGTCTGCACTTCGCGGCGCAAGTCGCCTTCGACGGTGAGGTTCTGATCCACCCATCCACGAAGTCGATTGACTTCTTCGTCGGTGAGATCGCGCACACGCGTATTGGGGTCGATTCCCAATTCGCCGCACATCTTCTGGGCGGTGGGCTTACCCACGCCGAAGATATAGGTGAGCGAGATCTCCAACCGCTTCTCGCGGGGGATGTCGACTCCAGAGATACGGGCCATGCTCTTTCCTTCTTCTCGTCAGCCTTGACGCTGCTTGTGGCGCGGGTTCTCGCAGATGACCATGACCCGACCGTGACGCCGGATCACCTTGCACTTCTCGCAGATTTTCTTGACACTGGGTTTGACCTTCATGGTCGTCTCACTTCTCGATCGATTCGATGACTGCTGGCAACTCGACGTGTGACTACTTGTAGCGGTAGGTGATGCGACCTCGGGTGAGGTCGTAAGGAGTCAATTCCACCTGCACCTTGTCCCCGGGGAGGATGCGGATGTAATTCATGCGCATCTTTCCGGAGATGTGAGCCAGGACCTTGTGGCCGTTCTCGAGTTCCACCCGAAACATGGCGTTCGGCAGGGATTCCAGAATCGTGCCTTCGAGGAGAATGGCATCATCTTTGGGCTTGGACAGAACTGACTCCTTCGGGCGGACGAACGTGGACATCTGCGACGAATCCGACGACGCGGGCAGACCGGCTCGAGAGCCGAGGGACCATGCTACCGGCCTCTTTTCCAGGCCCCACGGGGCCCTTCAGGGAAACTTCTGGCCACTCCCACGGGGTGCCGAGGACGACCGGACGAGGAGTCACTGGCCCTCCCGGGCCAGATCGATCGCCGACCGGAGGTTGGCGAAGACCTGGTCGGGCGCCGACGAGCCGTCGATGACCACCAACCGGCCCTGGTTCCCGTAGTAGTCCCGAAGGGGCGCGGTCTGGGACTCGTAGAGCTCGAGGCGGCGATTCACGCTCTCGGCCGTGTCGTCGCCCCGCTGGACCACGTCTCCCCCGCAGGCGTCGCAGATCCATGGCTGGCGGTCCCGACCGGAGGCCACGTAGTTGGTCCCGCAGTCCCGGCACACCCGGCGAGAGGAGATCCGCTCGATCACCAACTCCCGGGGCACGTCCAATTCGATCACCGCATGGATCGGCCGGTCTCCGGCCAGACGATCGAGTGCCTCGGCCTGGGCCACGGTGCGCGGGAAGCCGTCGAGGATGTATCCACGGGTGCGGGCGTCGTCCTGCCCCAGACGCTGGCGAATGATCTCGATCATGATCTCGTCGCTGACGAGACTGCCGTTCTCGATCACCTGTTTGGCGGCCCGGCCCAGCTCCGAGCCCTCTCGTACGGCGGCGCGCAAGATCTCCCCCGTGGAAATGTGAGGGACGACATAGTGACGCGAGATGCGCTGGCACTGCGTGCCCTTTCCAGCGCCCTGGCGACCCATGATGATCAGTCGAACGCCTGATGCCATGGTTTACTTCCGGTGTCGCCACCGACGCCAGGTCGGCGTCACTTCAGGAATCCCTCGTAATTGCGCAACATCAACTGGCTGTCGACCTGGCGCATCAACTCGAGTGCCACGCCCACGGCGATGAGTACCGTGGTCCCGGCGAAGGGGAAGGACTGGACGTCGCCCACCCAGAGCACGATGTAGGGCAGGAGGGCGATGAAGGCCACGAAGAGCGCCCCCGGCAGAGTGATGCGATTCACCACTTTGGCCAGATACGCCTCGGTCTGCGGTCCGGGACGGATACCCGGAATGAACCCGCCCTGGCGGCGGATCTGATCGGCCTGGCGAATCGGATCGAAAGCGATCGAGTTGTAGAAGTAGGCGAAGGCGATGATCAGCATGCCGAAGAGCACGATGTAGAGGAGACCTTGCGAGGACACCAGGTTCCGGTCCACCCACTGGGTGAGGCTGCGGCGCCATCCGGTGTCGCTGCCGATGACGTTGGTGACCAGTACGGGCAGCAGCATGACGGAGCTGGCGAAGATGATCGGCACCACGCCGGCCTGGTTGACCTTCAACGGGATGTACGTGCTCTGACCACCGAACATGCGCCGACCCACCACTCGCTTGGCGAATTGCACGGGAATGCGCCGCTGGCCGAGTTCCACCCGCACCACGGCGAAGAGGATGCCGACGGACACGGCCACCAGGATCCCGAAGACCACCCACTTCCTGGACTGCAGGATGGAGTAGTAGCTGAAGGGCAGCGAACTGACGATCGAAGAAAAGATGAGAATGCTCATGCCGTTGCCGATACCGCGCTGGCTGATGATCTCGCCCATCCACATCAGGAGTGCCGTACCGGCCACCAACGACAAGATGACCAGGAGACCGCGGGGCCACATGCCATCGGGAAGCAACACGATGTCGGGCGCATTGGCCGAGGCCGTGAAGAAGGCCGATCCCCGACCTTGTCCGAAGATGAAGGTCAGACCGGCGGCCTGCAGGGTGGCGATGGCGATGGCGACGTAGCGGGTCCATTGCGTGATTTTGCGCTGACCGGTCGCTCCTTCTTGCTGCCATTGCTCGAGTTTCGGGATCACCACGGTCAGCACCTGCATGATGATGCTGGAGGTGATGTAGGGCATGATGCCGAGGGCGAAGATGGCGAACGAGGAGAACGCTCCACCCGAGAACAGGTTCAAGAACCCGAGTGCTCCCTGCTCACGAGCGGACTCGCGCAACTGACGAACGGCCATGTCGTCGATACCGGGGACCCGGATGTGGGTGCCGAGACGGTACAGCAGCACCATCATCACCGTGAACAGGATCTTGCCCCGCAGGTCCGGCACCTTGAAGATGTTCTTCACATTCGACAGCACGTCGTCTCCTCAGTTGTCGGTCACGACCGGGCGAACCCGGAATCAGCGGTTGGTGAACTGGTTGCCCTTGGCTGCCGGGCGGACCTTGTACGGAAGAGGAATGATGGTGACCGAGCCGCCGGCGGCTTCGATGGCGGACTGGGCCGCCTTCGAGACGCCGTGGGCCGACACCTGGACCTTGCGAGTGATCTCGCCGCGGGCCAACACCTTCACGAACGCGCCCTTGTGCAGGACGCCGCGCTTGGTGAGGATCTCGGGATCCACGACCGCCTCGTCGAGTTCGGAGAGCGTGTCCAGATTGATGGCCTGGTACTCGACGCGGAACGGGTTGTTGAAGCCCTTCAACTTGGGGACGCGCTGCTTGAGGGGCATCTGGCCGCCTTCGAAACCGCGAGCCACCTTGCCGCGACCGCGCGAGTGCTGACCCTTGGTCCCGCGGCCGGCGGTCTTACCGCCCTTGCCGGCGATACCGCGGGCCAGACGCTTCTTGCGACGGTTGGAACCCGGCGCGGGCGCTAGTTCATCGACGCGCATGTCACTTCTCCTTCGACTCGGTCGTGTTCTCGACCTCGATCAGATGCGGGACGCGCGCGATCATGCCCCGGATCTCCGGACGATCGGGCAGGACGTTCGATTTTCCGATACGACCCAGTCCGAGGGCTCGAAGCGTGCCACGGCTCTTGGGCTTGGCATGCGCGCTCGACTTGATCTGCGTGACCTTCAACGAGGCCACCGGAGCAGCTTTCTTGGTGGCCATGTCAGTGGGCTCCTCCTGCGGAGCGCTTGCTCTGCGTGTAGGCCTTCAAGAGGCCCTTGGGAACGAAACTGTCGGCCGGGATGCCGCGGCGGGCCGCCACTTCGTCGGGACGCTGCAGGGACTTGAGTCCGTTGATGGTGGCACGGGCCACGTTGATGGCGTTCGACGAGCCGAGCGACTTGGCCAGCACGTCGTGGATTCCCGCCTCTTCGAGGATGATGCGCGCCGCCCCGCCGGCGATGACGCCGGTACCGGGAGCCGCCGGCTTGAGCATCACGCGTCCGGCTCCGAGCACACCGATGATCGGATGGGTGATCGTGCTCCCAGCGAGGGGGACCGAGAACATGTTCCGCTTGGCGTCCTCGGTGCCCTTCTGGATGGCGAGCGGTACTTCCTTGGCCTTGCCGTAGCCGAGCCCGACGCGGCCGGCGCCGTCGCCGACCACCACGAGTGCAGTGAATGAGAAGCGACGTCCGCCCTTGACGACCTTGGCCACGCGGTTGATGTGGATCACGCGCGATTCGCGGCCGCCGTCGGGACCCTGACGGTCCCCTTGGCGCGGGTTGGTGGTGGTGGGATTGTTGGTCATCAGAACTCCAAACCTGCTTCACGCGCCGCCTCGGCGACGGCGGCGACGCGACCGTGATAGAGGTACCCACCCCGGTCGAAAACGACTTTGGTCACTCCGGCGGCCTTGGCCCGCTCGGCGATGGCTTTCCCGAGGATCGTGGCCGAGGCCACGGTCGCTCCGCCCGAGGCCCGCAGGCTCGGCTCGTTCGAGGACGCCGCGACGATGGTCTTGCCCAGGTCGTCGTCGATGATCTGCAGCGTGACGTGCTTGTTCGAACGGTAGAGCGATAAGCGAGGACGCTCGGCGGTTCCGTGGATCTTCTTGCGCACGCGGTTGTGCCGGCGGAGCCGACTCTCCCGACGCTCTTTGCTGATCTTGCTCATGACTTCTCCCTACCGGACCCGTTCTCTCGTGCGTTCATCACTTCTTGCCGGCCTTGCCCGCCTTGCGCAGGATGCGCTCGTCGAGATACCGGACCCCCTTGCCCTTGTAGGGCTCGGGCTTGCGGATGGAACGAATGTTGGCGGCCACCTGGCCGACGGTCTCTTTGTCGATTCCCTTGACGATGACGCGGGTCTGCACCGGCACCTCGAAGGTCACGCCGTCCGGGGCCTGGAAGTCGACCGGGTGCGAGAAGCCCAGGTTCAGTCGCAGAGCCGACGGACCCTTCAACTCGGCGCGGTATCCCACACCCACGATCTCCAGTTCCTTGGTGAATCCTTCGGTGACGCCGAGGACCATGTTGTTGAGGAGTGCCCGGCTGAGTCCGTGCAGGCTGCGGGACTCCCGGTTGTCATCGGGACGCTCGACGGTGATCAGGCCGTCGGCCTGACGGACCGAGATTCCTCCCACCAGCTGGCGGGTGAGGGAGCCCTTCGGACCCTTGACGGTGACCGACGGCCCGCTGATGTTGACATCCACCCCCGAGGGGATGGTGATGGGTGCATTACCGATACGCGACATGACGTTGCCTCACTTCACCACACGTAACACAGGACTTCGCCGCCCACTTTGCGCTTGCGCGCTTCGCGATCGGTCATGAGTCCCTGACTGGTGGACAGGACGGCGACACCGAGCCCGCCGAGAACGCGCGGCACGGTGTCGGACTTGCGGTAGACCCGGAGGCCCGGAGTGGAGATGCGCTTGATGCCGGCGATGGTCCGACGACGCTCGGCCGAATACTTCATCTGGACGGTCAGGATCTCGCCCGGTCCCTTGGGATTCGGACCGATGCCGAACCCGGAGATGTAGCCCTCTTGTTCCAGAATCTTGGCCAGGGCCACCTTCTGCTTCGAGGACGGCATCTTCACCTCATCGTGCATCGCCGTATTGGCGTTGCGGATGCGGGTCAGCATGTCTGCAATGGGATCAGTCAACATGAGGGTCTCACCAACTCGACTTCGTCAGGCCGGGAATCTCGCCGGCGTGGGCCATGTCTCGCAGGCACACGCGGCAGAGACCGAACTTGCGGTACACAGAACGGGCGC
Organism: Actinomycetota bacterium; assembly: GCA_046082625.1. Classification (GTDB taxonomy): domain Bacteria; phylum Actinomycetota; class Acidimicrobiia; order Acidimicrobiales; family Ilumatobacteraceae; genus Casp-actino8. The sequence continues at coordinate 19,145 of JBJTYE010000120.1, forward strand.
GACCGCACTTGCGGCAACGGGTGTAGCCGCGCACCTTGAACTTGGGCTTGGCGGCGGCCTTATTGATCAGAGATTTCTTTGCCATGATTCAGTTCTTTCCGTTCACTTCTTCTTCTTGGCAGCGAATTGCGGACCACGCTGTGAGGACTTCTTCTTCGGTGGAGCACCGACATCGGCCCCCCGCTTGAAGGGGAACCCGAAGGCTTCGAGAAGAGCACGGCCCTCGGCGTTGCTGCGGGCCGTGGTCACGATGGTGATGTCCATTCCCCGCGGCGCGTCGATCTTGTCGTAGTCGATCTCCGGGAAGACCGTCTGGTCGGCAAGACCGAAGGTGTAGTTGCCCCGGCCGTCCCAGGAATGGGCCGGCAGGCCGCGGAAGTCGCGGATACGCGGAATCGCCACGGCGATGAGTCGGTCCAGGAACTCCCACATGCGGTCGCCGCGCAGGGTGACCATGCAGCCGATGGCCTGGGTCTCGCGCAACTTGAAGTTGGCGATGGAGTCCCGGGCCTTGGTGATCTTGGGCTTCTGTCCGGAGATCTTGGTCAGGTCGGCCACCGCACCTTCGAGCAGCGACGGCTGCTGCGTGGCGCGGCCCACACCCATGTTCACCACGATCTTCTCCAGACGGGGCACTTCCATGATGTTGGACAGGCCCAGTTCGGCCTTCAGTGCATCGCGCACCTCGGACTGGTAACGGGTCTTGAGTCGGGGCATCGTTGCAGTGGCCATCAGATTTCCTCACCGGTCGACTTGGCGATGCGGACCTTCTTGCCGTTGGCCAGCACCTTGTACCCGACGCGAGTCGGCTTGCCCTTGTGCACGAGCATCACGTTGGACGCATCGAGGGGCATGTCGCGTTCGATGATTCCGCCCTGCTTGTTGGTCCCACTGGCCTTCTGGTGCTTCTTCACCACGTTGACGCCGTCCACGATGACCTTGTTCGAATCCGGGAGCACCCGCGAGACGGTGCCCGACTTGCCCTTGTACTTGCCGGAAATGACCCGGACCTCGTCACCCTTCTTGATCTTCATGTCAGAGCACCTCCGGTGCCAGCGAGATGATTCGCATGAACTTCTTGTCGCGCAACTCGCGTCCGACCGGCCCGAAGATTCGGGTGCCACGCGGAGTCATGTCGTCCTTGATGATGACGGCGGCGTTCTCGTCGAAGCGGATGTAGCTGCCGTCGGGACGGCGCTTCTCCTTCTTCACCCGGACGACCACGCACTTCACGACGTCGCCCTTCTTCACACCCGCACCCGGGATGGCGTCCTTCACCGTGGCCACGAAGACGTCCCCGATCGAGGCGTAGCGGCGGCGCGTGCCACCCAGCACCTTGATGCAAAGGACTTCCTTGGCCCCGCTGTTGTCGGCGACCCGGAGACGGCTCTCCTGCTGAATCATCGTTGTTCCTCCGTCGTTCCCTGGTCGCTCACTTGGCCCGCTCGAGAATCTCGACGACGCGCCAGCGCTTGGTCTTGGACAGCGGTCGCGTCTCCATGACCCGCACGCGGTCGCCGACGTTGGCATCGTTGGCCTCGTCGTGGGCGTACAACTTCTTGGTACGCATCACGAACTTGTTGTACTTCGGGTGGCGGACGCGCTCCACGACCTCGATGACCACGGTGCGGTCCATCTTGTTCGACGACACGATGCCCTCGCGCACCTTGCGCGGAGCCCGCTGCTGGGACTGTGTGGTGTCAGACATGTTGCTCACTCTCCGGCCTCGGCCGCGGCGATCTCGCGCTGGCGGATGAGGGTGTTGATGCGGGCGATGCGACGTCGGACCCGACGCAACTCGCTGTGGTTCTCCAATTGGCCGGTCGCACTGCGGAAGCGGAGGTTGAGCGCCTCCTGCTTGGCATTGCGAAGCTGTTCGACGAGCGATCCCAGATCGAGATCGCGCAGCTCGGCGCGGTCCTTGCTCTCTTTGGTTGCCATTTCAGATCTGTTCCTCACGGGTGATGACACGGGCCTTGATCGGCAGCTTCTGGATGGCCTTGTTGAGCGCCTCCATGGCTTGTTCGCGGTTGGGGAAGGAGAGCTCGAACAGCACGCGACCCGGCTTGACCACGGCCACCCAGAACTCCGGGTTGCCCTTGCCCGAACCCATGCGGGTCTCGGCGGGCTTCTTGGTCACCGGCTTGTCCGGGAACACGTTGATCCAGACCTTGCCGCCGCGCTTGATGTGGCGGGTCATGGCGATACGGGCGGCCTCGATCTGGCGAGCGGTCAACCAGCAGGGCTCCAGTGCCTGGATCCCGTACTGACCGAAGGCCAGTTCGTTGCCACCCTTCGACATGCCGCCGGTGCGGCCTCGGTGGTGCTTGCGATGAGCGACTTTGCGGGGCATCAACATGGCGGATCAGTCCATTCCCCGGAAGTGCGGGGTCTCGTGGCCGTCGTGGGTCCGACGGGCGATTTCCTCTTCTTCGTCGAGCAGCTTCTCCAACTCGGGATCGGCTTCCTTGATCAGCGGGGTGGCGGCAGCATCGGCGGCCTCCTCGGCCTTGCGGCGACCGCTCGAGGACACGACCTTGCGCACGCCGGGGGCTCCCGAGGTCTCACCGACGGCCATGGCCGCCTCGCGCACGATCTTGTCGTCCGACAGCGGCTTGTACGGCAGGATGTCGCCGCGGTAGATCCACACCTTCACTCCGACCCGGCCACTCGAGGTCCGAGCTTCGCGGAAGCCGTAGTCGATGTCGGCGCGCAGCGTGTGCAGGGGCACGCGACCCTCGCGGTACCACTCGGTGCGGCTCATTTCTGCTCCGCCGAGACGACCCGAACACTGCACCCGGATACCGAGGGCTCCGGCCTTCTGGGCGTTCTGCACGGCGCGCTTCATGGCCCGGCGGAAGGCGATGCGGCCGACGAGTTGATCGGCCACGCCCTGGGCGATGAGGGCGGCGTCGAGTTCCGGAGACTTGATCTCCACGATGTTCAACTGCACCTTCAGGTTGCCGGTGAGCTTGGTGAGACCGGCGCGCAGTTCGTCGGCCTTGGCCCCCTTGCGCCCGATGACGATGCCGGGACGAGCGGTGTGGATGTCCACCTTCAGGGTCTCGCCCCGCTTGCGCTCGACCTCGATGCGCGAGATGGCGGCATCGGGCAACGAGTCCATGATGAGATCGCGGATCTTCCAATCCTCGGTCAAGTAGTCCTTGTAATTGCGCTCGCTGAACCAGCGGCTCTTCCAGTCGGTGGTGACGCCCAGACGGAAGCCGTAGGGATTGATCTTCTGGCCCATCAGTTCTTCTCCTCGGCCTCTCCGGACTGCTCGTTGCCGGTGTCGTCGACGCTCGTCTGCTCGGTGGTGTCCTCGGTCGCGCTGTCCGTCGATCCCTCGGTTGCCGCACCGGTGGTGCGCTTTCCGCGACTGGCCTGGACTCGGGCCCGCCGGTCGGCGACGCCGCCCCGACCTGCCCGTCGCCCGTTCACGGCTCGCTCGCGTCGAGCCTGCACGATGCGGAGCTGATCCGATTCCAGGACTCCGAGCACGATGGTGATGTGACAGGTGCGCTTGTTGATACGCGTCGCCCGTCCGCGAGCCCGAGGCTTGAAGCGGCGCAGGGTCGGACCTTCATCGGCGAAGCACGCCTTGACGTAGAGAGTCTCGGCTTCGAGTTGATCGTTGTTCACGGCATTGGCCACCGCGGACGCCAGAACCTTGCGGATGACCCGGGCCGAATCCCGTTCGGTGAATTGCAGGATCTGATCGGCGGTGACGACGTCCTTGCCGCGAATGAGGTTCAAGACGACGCGGGCCTTCGAAGCCGACATTCTGGACCCGCGCACGCTGGCACGGGTTCCGGTGCGCTCTCCGGCGACGAAGGAGCGTTCGTTCAACTTGGGACCAGTCATTACTTCCGACCCTTCACGTTCTTTTCCATTCCGGCGTGGAACTTGAAGGTCCTCGTCGGGGAGAACTCTCCGAGCTTGTGTCCCACCATCGACTCGGTGACGTACACCGGCACGTGCTTGCGACCGTCGTGGACGGCGATGGTGTGGCCGACCATGTCGGGGATGATCGTCGAACGACGACTCCAGGTCTTGATGACCTTCTTCTCGTTGGCGGCATTGAGGGCGTCCACCTTCTTGACCAAATGGTCATCGACGAACGGTCCCTTTTTCAAACTGCGCGACATCTCTTCAACCAGTCCTTCTTGCGAAACTCAGCGACGGCCCTTGCCGGAACGACGACGACGGATGATCAATTGCTGGGAGGGCTTGTTGGTGTCCCGGGTGCGGCTCTCGGGCTTGCCCCAAGGGGACACCGCAGGACGGCCTCCGGAGGTCTTGCCCTCACCACCACCGAGCGGGTGGTCGACGGGGTTCATGGCCACTCCTCGGGTCTGAGGACGCACGCCCTTCCAGCGGTTGCGTCCGGCCTTGCCGATCTTGATCAGTTCGTGCTCGGAGTTGCCCACTTCGCCGACCGTGGCTCGGCAGTCGATGAGCACGCGGCGCATTTCAGTGGAGGGCAGACGCAAGGTGGCGTGGTCGCCGTCCTTGGCCACCAACTGCACGCCGACTCCGGCCGACCGGGCCATCTTGCCGCCCTGACCAGGACGCAGTTCGACGTTGTGCACCACGGTGCCAACGGGCATGTACCGCAGCGGCAGGGTGTTGCCCGGCTTCACGTCGGCCTTGGGACCGCTCGACACGGTGTCGCCCACGTTCATGCCCTTGGGAGCGAGGATGTACGCCTTCTCGCCGTCGGAGTAGTGCAGCAAGGCGATGCGACAGGTGCGGTTGGGGTCGTACTCGATGGTCGCGACCTTGGCCGGCACTCCGTCCTTGGTGCGCTTGAAGTCGATGATGCGGTACTGCTGCTTGTGGCCGCCACCGCGGTGACGGGCGGTCTTGCGACCGTAGGCATTGCGACCGCCGGACTTGGGCTTGTTGGTGAGCAGCGACTTCTCGGGCGACGTCGACGTGATCTCGGAGAAGTCCGAGGACGTCTGGAACCGGCGTCCCGCAGAAGTTGGCTTGCGCTTACGAATTGCCATGACGTGTTGCCTCAGTTGTTCTCGAACAGCGGAATTTCCGCGCCCTTGGCCAGAGTGACGATGGCGCGCTTGGTGGCGGGCCGGCGTCCGGGACGGTTGGTCCCCCGGGTGCGTTGAGCCTTGCCGGCGCGATTCAGGGTGTTGACCTTCACCACTTCGACGCCCCAGATGGCCTCGACGGCGTCGTGGATCTCGGGCTTGGTGGCATCTGGGTGGACCAGGAACGTGTAGACCCCGGTCTCGATGAGCGCGTAGCTCTTCTCCGAGACCAGCGGGGCGATGATGATGTCACGAGGATCCTTCATCACTCGTCTCCCTTCTCCGACCCGGGCAGCGAGGCCTGGGAGAACACGATGTAGTCGTTGCAGAGAACGTCGTAGGCGTTCAGTTCGCCGATCTCGATCAGCTGCACCTCAGGGAGGTTCCGGAAACTGCGGATGGCGTTGATCTCGTCGCGGCGCACCACGATCAGGATCCGACCTTCCAGTTTCAGGGCCTCGAGAGCAGCAACTGCCGACGAGGTCTTGGGGGTGTCGAACTTCCAGCCGTCGACCACCACGACCTTGCCCTCGTTCGCCCGATCGGACAGCGCCGACTGCAGGGCGATCTTGATCATCTTCTTGGGCGTCTTCTGCGAGTACTTGCGGGGCTTGGGGCCGAGGGCCACACCACCGCCGGAGAACTGGGGCGAGCGGGTCGAACCTTGACGGGCGTTACCGGTCCCCTTCTGCTTGTAAGGCTTGCGACCACCGCCGGAGACTTCGGCGCGCGTCTTGGTGCTCTGCGTTCCGGAACGACGGTGAGCCAACTGGGCGGTGACGACCTGGTGCATCACCGGCACGTTCAACTGGCGACCGAAATCCTCGTCGCTGAGAGCCACGGTACCGACGTCCTTGCCGGACTGATTCTTGACCTTGATCGAAGGCATCAGATCACTTCCCCTTCACCGCATTGCGAACGATGACCACGCCGCCGTTCGGACCGGGAACCGAACCCCGCACCAGCAGCAGACCGCGCTCGGCGTCGGCCTCGACGACTTCCAGGTTGAGCGTGGTGACCTGCTCGTGTCCCATGTGGCCGGCCATCTTCAGACCCTTGAGCACGCGACCCGGATAGGTGGTGGATCCGATGGAGCCCGGGGCGCGGTGATGCTTGTGGTTACCGTGACTGGCTCCCTGACCGCGGAAGTTGTGACGCTTCATGCCACCGGCGAAGCCCTTGCCGCGGCTCACGGCGGTGACGTCGACCTTCTGGCCCTTTTCGAACTGATCGACGGCGATCTCGCCACCGACTTCGAAACCGTCCACGCTCTCGAGACGCAACTCGACCAGGCGACGACCAGGAGCCACGCCGGCCTTGGCGAAGTGTCCGGCCTCGGGCTTGTTGAGCTTCTTGGGGTCCTGGTGGCCGTAGGTGACCTGCACGGCGGCGTACCCGTCGCTGTCGGATGTCTTGACCTGGACAATGCGGGCTGGTTCGACACGGAGCACGGTGACCGGGACGACGCGGTTGTCGTCCGTCCACACCTGCGTCATGCCGACCTTCTCGCCGACGATCGCTTTCTTTGCCATACGGCAGCCTCTTCATCCACCCAGAAACTTCTGGCAGTCTCGATAAATATCTGTTGCGCTCTCGGCGGCGAACCGCCGTTCACACGACATTTCGTTGCGCTCCCGGCGGCGAACCGCCGTTCACGCAAATGCTCCGCTGGACGTGAGGCCGGCGGAGCATCGGTTTCGGTTGTTGCCGTGTGGTCCCCGGCTCCCGGGCTCACACAGACATCGATTGGCTCACATGGGAGGTCCCACGTGCACGAGGACCGAACGCTACCGGGGGTCTCCGGAGGCCCCCAACCTCCGACCTGGGTATTTGGCTCGTTTCGCACCCCATCGGATCGACTGCTCGTACCGGGATCCGGACCGGGGCAGGACACCCGGATCAGGGGAATCGCTCGGCCAACCAGTCGGCCACATGGGCCAAGGCCTCCTGCCGGTGACCTTCCAGATAATGCGGCGCCCCCTTCATCTCGATATATGTCGTGTCGGCACTGCCACTGGCCTCGACGATCTCCCGCGCCTGGTGGATGCGGATCTCGGTGTCGGCCGTCGGGTGGATCAAGAGGGTCGGAACCCGGACCCTGGGCATGGTGTCGGCCAATTTGGCGTGGCTCGAGAGCCCACTCCAGGTGGACAGCCACCCGCGGGCGGTCATGGTCCGGGCCAGCCCACCCCGGCCGTAATTGGCGTCGAAGGGATCCGGGAAGGCGAACAGGCTGCCCATCGGCCGGTCATCCGGATCGATGGAGAGGTCCAGATAGGCCGGGTCCGCCAGGGTCCTGTAGATGGTCAGGTACTTGGTGAACACCGCCCGACGACGCTGCTCGCGCCAGGACCTGGGATCGGCGACCTTGTCCAACCCCCGCAGATCGCCGGCGGCGGCGTTGGACTGCTCGATGCTGGCCTTGGCGATGGCGTCGATACGGGCCACCCGAGCCACCTGGGCAGCCCGGTAACGGGCCAGCCACTCCGGGTCGTAGGCACAAGGTTCGGGCCAAGGCCGCCAACCGTTGTCCGGGTCGTACATGTCCAACTCGGGCACCGTGGAGAACGGATCGTTCTCGTCGGCCACGCTCGGGTCGATCACCTGGAGCATGAACACGCCCTCGCCGGGATGGGCGGCCATTCCCACCCAGCCGTCGCCGATGCCCCGCTCGGCGTGGCTGAGGGCCATGAGGGATCCGCCGCCCGAATTCCCCAGGAGAACCACGGCCTCGGCTCCCCGCCTCTTCATCTCCTGATACACGGTCTCCACGTCGATGGTGCACTGCTCGTGCAAACAGTCGGTGTCGTTGTTCATGTAGCGCGTCCCGAATCCCAACACCGCATAGCCGGCGGCGGCCAGGAGCGGACAGGCGTAGTGGACGCTGAAATCGCCCCGGGGATGGGAGAGGATCACCGCCGTCTTCCAGGGTCGTCCACCGGGCGGGGTCCAGAGAATGCCGCGCACCAGGGCCCCGTCCGGACTGACCAGGCGGATCGACTCCCGAGGAATCTCCACCCCCGGATCGTCGGCCGGCAGAGGCCAGTAATTGAGGCCGAAGGGCCGTGAGCCACCCAGATGCGGATCTCGGAAGATGTCGGTCATGGCGGCACGGTAGCCACCGACGCGCCCGTTCCATCAGCCGTCCGGACCGTGTCTCGGGCTGGACGCTCCGCTATTGGGTGGGGCGTTCGGCCAGGGTGGCCGTCAGCGTGATGCGCTGTCCGTCGCGCAGGACCTGGATGTCGATGGTGTCGCCGGGTGACTTGTCGCGGATGGCGGCCACGAAGGCCGGTTGGCCGTCCACCGGGCTGCCATCGGCGGCGATGACCACGTCACCAGGTCGCAGTCCGGCTCGATCGGCCGGAGAGCCAGGAGTGACGTCGTTGATGACAGCCCCGCGCCCGCCGTCGGAGCGAAGGGTCAGGCCGACCCCGAGATAGCCCTCCCGACGGGGTTCGCCGTTGGCCACGGCCCTCAACTCTCCGATGACCGGAACGACCTCGGACACCGAGATCGCGAAGCCCACGTTGTTGGCCGCCACGTCGAAGGAGCTCTGGAAGACGGCCGTGTTGATGCCGACCACCTGCCCGCGGGTGTTGAGCAAAGGACCGCCCGAGTTGCCCGACGAAATGGCCGTATCGGTCTGGATGAGCCCGTCGAGAGCCCCGTCCTCGCTGGAGATGGTCCGATTGAGGGCCGACACGATGCCCCGCGTGACCGTCGGACCGCCGTCCAAATTGAGAGCGAAACCGACCGCGATCACTTCGTCGCCGATGGCGATGGATCGGGGATCGGCGAAAACCGCTGGGCGCAGATCGGTGCGGTCGATCTTGAGCAGAGCCAAGTCGTTGCCGGAATCGAGGGCCAGCACGGTGGCGGAGATGGGGTCGATGGCCCCTTCCAAGAGGACCTGCACCTGGGTGGCCCCCTCCACCACGTGGGCATTGGTGACGATCTCGCCATCGGTCGAGATGATCACACCGGTCCCGGTCCCCCGACCGGTGTTCATTCCGTCCTCCAAGGTCGACAGCACGGTGACCACGCTCGGACCGATGGTGCGAACCACGCCGGCCACGTCGAGTTCGGGATCGTCACCCGGGGAGGCCGGAGCGGTGAGGATCGGCTCGGAGGAGCTTCCCGGGGAATCGGCCGGTTGCGCCTGCCCCTCGATCCGCCCTCCGTCGTCGGCGGCCGTGTCGACGCTCGATGACGTGCGATCGGGCTGGGCGATCTGAGCACCCACGAACCCGCCGAGCACCGCCGAGACGGCCATGACTCCGGCCAGGATCCAGCGCCGCGCCGAGCGGCGAGTCGGCCGGGGCGAATCCCCCGGCACCAGTGGCGGCGGGAAGTACTGCATCACCAGATCGTTCTACCGTTCCCTGACGATCTCTTGACGTCGCGACCGGTGTGAAATCGGTAAGAGGAGACGGGTCCCCCGACGCCGCAGATCAGGCGTTCTGGACCTTGATCTCGACCTCCACACCGGCCGGAAGGTCGATGCGCTGGAGGCTGTCGATGGTCTGCTGCTTGGGGTCGACGATGTCGATCAGCCGCTTGTGGATCCGCATCTCGAAGTGCTCACGGGAGTCCTTGTCGATGTGCGGTCCGCGGATGACCGTGTAGCGGTGCTTGTCGGTCGGCAGGGGCACAGGACCCCGCACGGTGGCATTGGTCCGAGTCACCGTCTCGACGATCTTGCGCGTCGATTGATCGATGATCTCGTGGTCGAATGCCTTGAGGCGGATGCGAATGATCTGGGCCATGTCAGTCGATCACTTGAGGATCTTGGTGACACGGCCAGCGCCCACGGTCCGGCCACCCTCACGGATAGCGAACCGCAAACCCTCGTCCATGGCGATCGGCTTACCCAACTCCACGGTCATCGTCACATTGTCACCAGGCATCACCATCTC
>JBJTYE010000121.1:0-22416 GCA_046082625.1 Actinomycetota bacterium
CGCGGCCAGAGTCTCATCGTGTGGGCCATCGCCGAGGGACGCGCCTGCGCCTCCGCCGTGGACCGGTACCTCATGGGCGAGAGCGCGCTGCCCGCACCCATCGCACCCTCGGATCGTCCGCTGGTCTGAACGAAGTCGGTCAGCACCGCCGGAAACGCCGACTTTGTGGCATTGTCCACAGGGAGCGCCGTGAAGGGTCGGGTCGGGAGACCTAAATTGTCCGGCGTGTCGAGAACGGCGGTCAGAGTCATCGGTGTCTTCGCAGGTCTGCTGCTGGTCGGCGCCTGTGGGGCCGATCCCTCGGCCACCATCACCACCTTGCGACCTCTGTCGTCGACCAATTACGCCACAACGCCTCCGTCGCTGGTGACCACCCCCAACCCGGCGAACACCGCCCCGCCTCCGATCGTGTACATCGTGCAGGCCGGGGACTCGGTGTACGGCATCGCCTCGTCCTACAAAATGAATCCGGAGGAATTGGCCAGTTACAACAATTGGCCAGAAGGTGTCCTCCACCCTCTGATCGTGGGCGAGACGGTCCTGATCCCCGCCTCGGCGGTTCAGACCACGACCCTGCCCGGCCTGCCGCTTCCGGTCGATTCCACCACACCGCCGCCGGGACCCGGACAGGGGACCTACGTCGTTCAGCCCGGGGACAGCATCTCCATCATCGCTGACAAGTGGGGAGTCGAGGTCTCGGCACTGCTGCTGGCCAATGGCTGGCCGGACGCGTCGGTGGTCATCGTGCCCGGGGACGAGATCCGGATCCCTGCTCAGACGAAAGATCCGATCGGCTGAGCGATCCCACCGGCTGAGGCTGCGGTGGGCGGGAACCCTGCCACACCCCTGGGAGAGACTCAATCCATGGAACTCGGACCCACCTCCATCGTCATCGATTGCTCCACCTGTGTCATGTTCGAATCGGCCCACTGTGCCGAATGCATGGTGACCTATCTGTGCTCGGATGCCGGGGATCGGGTGGTGGTCGAACCTCGTCCCGAGTCCACCGCCGTGGTGTTCGATCTGGCGGAACTTCGAGCCATGAAAGCGCTCGCTGAAGCCGGCTTGGTGCCTACGCTTCGTCATCGTGCAGGACCGTGACGAAAAGGATGCTGAGTACGGTCGCGAGCTTCTGACCTATGCGCAGTCGGTGGGATTGCATCGGGTCGGGATCTGCGACACCGCGGTTCTGGATCGAGCCCGGCGGGAGATCATTCGGCGTCGGGACGCAGGACTGGCCGACACCATGCAGTTCACATTTCGCAATCCCCAGCGTTCCACCGATCCTGGTCGAACGCTGACCCAGGCGGCATCACTGATCGTCGGAGCGCGACGCTACGTCGACGATTCCGACACGGGTGAGGAGCACCTCCCGGAGAATTCGGCGCGAGTGGCGCGGTACGCCCGAGCCGACCACTACGCCGCCTTGCGGACGTCGTTGAACCTGGTGGCCGAACGACTCCGCCGGGACGGATATGCGGCGGCGGTGTTCGTGGACGAGAACGATCTGGTCGATCGGGAAGTGGCCTACAAAGCCGGTCTCGGCTGGTTCGGGAAGAGCGCCAACATCCTGGTTCCAGGTGGCGGAAGTTGGTACGTCCTCGGTTCGGTGGTCACTTCGGCCCCATTGGAACCCACGGCACGACGAGTGCCCGACGGTTGCGGATCCTGTCGAGTGTGCATCGATGCCTGTCCGACGGGAGCGATCGTGGCCGACGGAGTCGTCGACGCTCGACGATGTCTGGCATGGCTGGTCCAGAAGGAGGGTGTCTTTCCCTTCGATCATCGGGTGGCCCTCGGGGATCGGCTCTACGGATGCGACGACTGCCAGGAAACTTGTCCTCCCAATGTGCGCTTTCGCCGACGCGCCTCGAACGCCGTCTTCGACTCCTCGCCGACGGGGGATGCCGGAGTGGACCTCTTCGACGTGCTCGAGGCCGACGACGCATCGCTGATGGAACGGTTCGGGCGGTGGTACATCGCCGGGCGCGATCCGACCTGGTTGCGGCGCAACGCACTCATTATCCTGGGCAACGTGGCGCCCGTTCCGGTGAGTGATCGGGTGCGTCACACCGTCGAGCGATACTTGACTCATCCCGACCCCCATCTGAGGTCCCAATCGGTGTGGACCGCCGCCCGTTTGGGTCTTGCTCGTGAGGCCCTCTCCGTGCGCGGCGATGACCACCCCCTGGTGGTCGCCGAACTCGATCGCTGGGAGGAGGTCCCGTCCCGGATGCCGAGCGGGTCTCCGTCGTGAAGCACCTTCTGGTGACCAACGACTTCCCTCCCAAGATCGGGGGCATCCAGTCGCTTCTCTGGGAGTGGTGGAGACGCCTTCCCGCCGATTCCTTCTCCGTCCTCACCAGCCCGCACGCCGATGCGGAGATCTTCGATGCCGCGCAACCCTTTCGCATCGAACGCGTCCGCGAACCGGTGCTTCTTCCCCATCCGCTGATGGTGCGCCGTATCGACCAGGTTGCTCGCCGGATGGGGGCCGACTTCGTGGTCCTGGATCCGGCGCTGCCTCTCGGACTGGTGGGTGGTGCGCTGGAGCGTCCCTACATGGTGGTCCTCCATGGCGCTGAGGTCACCGTGCCGGGCCGGATCCCCGGCGCCAAGCAGGTTCTCGGCCGCGTCCTGCGCGGCGCACGCCATGTCGTGGCCGCCGGCGGATATCCGGCTGCCGAGGCCGAGCGCGCCGCTGGTCGAGCGCTGGATCTGACCGTGGTGCCTCCGGGGGTCGACACCGAGAGATTCCAACCTCTGTCACCGAGCGAACGCCAACTCGCTCGGCGACACTTCGGCGTGGCCGAGGACGCCGGGATGGTGGTGGGGGTGAGCCGACTCGTTCCTCGCAAGGGTTTCGACACCGCCGTGCGGGCCGTGGCACAACTGGCGGCGACACGTCCACGGTTGGAATTGGTGATCGCCGGTGCCGGACGCGACCGCGAACGACTGGAGAAACTGGCACGGGAACTGCAGGCGCCGGTTCGATTCCTCGGTCGGGTGGCCCATGACGATCTGCCCCGCCTCTACGGGTGCGCCGACGTGTCGATCATGTTGTGTCGGAACCGCTGGGCCGGTTTGGAGCAGGAGGGATTCGGATCGTGTTCTTGGAAGCGGCGGCCTGTGGCATTCCCCAGATCGCCGGTTCGAGTGGCGGCGCCGCCGAAGCGGTGGCGCACGACGAGACCGGCTTCGTCCTCGAGGATCCCTACGACGTGGCGGCAGCCGTCGGACACCTGCGCACTCTCTTCGAAGATCCGGATCGTCGTGCGTCCATGGGCCGCGCCGGGCGGGAGCGGGCGGTGCAGGATTTCTCCTACGACGTTCTTTCGTCTCGGTTGGGCGATGTGCTGGGGGTGGAACGATGACGACGTCTCCCGGCGCGGGCATCGTGCGGACCGATGTGGTGGGCACTGCGGTGTTCACTGCGTCGTCGATCGCGGCCGCCGTGGTGTTCGACGGCTTCTTCAAGGTGCAGGGAGTCGTGGTGGCTCTCGTCCTGTTCGCCATCGGAGTGGTGACCTTCATCTGGGGGTACTGGACCGCAGTCCAGCGCAGCCGCACGCACATCATGTCGGTGGCCGAGCTCTATTTCTTGGTGGGTGACGCCGTACCCCGATCGGTGAAGAGGGTCATGAACGGATGCCTGGCGGCCCAGACCACCGTGGCCTTGGTCACGGCGTTGGCCCGGGGCTCCACCGCGGAAGCCGACGGTGGGTCGAGTCCCGGGTCCACGTTGGCCTTCGGAGTTTTGGTCCCCATGCTCGGGCTCGGCCTCAATGGGCTGTGGGCGTCCACCCACGGCGACTTCGGTCCTCGTCGGACAGGGGAATGACCCGAGCATCGGTTGCCATGCGATAGAAAAGGTTCATGGCCGACACGGCATCTTTGACGATCACCATCGCAGCCCCCCACGATCGGTGCTGGGACATCGCCACCGATTTCGAGAAGTACCCCGACTGGGCCAAGGACGTGAAGTCGGCGGTCGTCCTGGCCCGCGACGCCCAGGGTCGGGCCACCGAAGTGGAGTTCCGGACATCGGCGCTCGGGCGTAGCACCCACTACACCCTGGCGTACGACTACAGCGCTGCCCCCCACCGCTTGGCGTGGCGCATGGTCAAAGGTGACATCATGCGGGCGGTCGACGGGGCCTACATGTTCGCTCCCGAGGCCAACGGAGGTGTGGTGCTGACCTACAACCTCTCGATCGAGTTGATCGTGCCACTGCCCGGGTTCGTCAAGAGACGTGCCGAAGTGCGCATCCTGAACACCGTGCGCGAGCTGAAGGTCAGAGCCGAAGCGGCCGGCTGATCGACCGCCCGTGGGAATATCCGACCGAACACCGGGTGCACCCGACGGTGCGACCATCGGAGTCGACGTGGGCGGAACCAAGTGCTTGGGGATCCTCTGGTCCGACGGTGCCGTCGTGGCCGAAGCCCGGCGTACTACTCCGCAGGACCCGATGGAAATGATCGGCGCAGTGACCGATGTGATCGAGGAATTGAGCGGACCGCTGTCGTCCCCGGTCCCGATCGGTCTGGGCATGCCAGGGCTGGTCACGCGCCGGGGCGTCGTCCGGGCCTCGCCGAACCTTCCCGAGGTGGTGGAATTGCCGGTGGGTGATCTCGTGGGCTCGCGCCTCGGTCGCGCCGTGTTCGTGGACAACGACGCAACCTGCGCCGCCGTGGCCGAATGGCGCGCCGGCGCCGGTCGTGGCACCGATGACATGGTGCTCGTCACCCTCGGAACCGGCATCGGTGCCGGCATCGTCGCCGGGGGTTCGGTGATCCGCGGAACCCAGGGCTTCGCCGGGGAAATCGGCCACATGGTGGTGGATCCCGACGGTCCGCCCTGCCCCTGCGGTCAGCGAGGGTGTTGGGAGCGCTACGCCTCCGGATCGGCACTGGCGGCCCGCGCCGTCGAGATGTCCGGTGTCGGACATCCGTGGACAGGTGAGGACCTGGCGCGCTCGGCTCTCGATGGTGATCAGCGTGCGCTCGGGATCTTTCGAGATTTCGCTCGCTGGTTGGCCCGCGGTCTGGCCAACATCACCAACATCTTCGATCCCGACGTCATCGTCGTCGGTGGCGGCGTGGCCCGCGAGGCCGCATTGTTCATCGACGATGCGCGGGCCGACCTCGCCGATTTCGTCTATGCATCGCAACGGCGGAACCTGCCGCGGATCCTCGTTGCCGAATGGGACGAACGGGCCGGTGCGGTAGGCGCGGCGCTGCTCGCCGCCGCCGATCTCGCTTGAATTTGCGGAATCCGGCACCGGTGGTCGGGGAGGAACAAGTAGCGTCGGACCCATGGAATTTCGGCGAATCACCAACCTCCCGCCTTACGTGTTCACGATCATCAACAACTTGAAGATCGAAGCACGTCGGGCCGGCGTGGACGTGGTCGACCTGGGATTCGGCAACCCGGACATTCCCTCTCCGGAGATCGCCGTGGAGAAACTCTGCGAAGCCGCTCACATCGCCCGTAATCACCGGTATTCCATGTCCCGCGGTTTGCCCAAACTTCGTGAGGCAGTGGCCGATCTCTATCGGCGCAAGTGGAACGTGGAGCTGGATCCGGAAGTCGAGATCACCAACACCATCGGCTCCAAGGAAGGCTTCAGCCATCTGATGTGGGTGCTTCTCGACCGGGGCGATGCCGCCATCGTGCCGAGTCCGAGTTATCCGATTCACATCTACGGTCCGCTCTTCGCCGGAGCGGATCTCCGCCAGGTTCCGATGCGCAGTCTGTCCGATCCGCGGGTGCAGTCCGATTTCGCCGGTGACTTCTTCGAGAGTCTGGAAACCGCCTACGACGTGGGCTGGCCCAAACCTCGCGTGCTGGTCATCTCCTTCCCGCACAATCCCACCGGCTCTTGTGTGGACCTTCCCTTCATGCAGAAGGTGGTGGACTTCTGCCGGGAGCGCGACATGATCGTGGTGCACGACTTCGCCTACGCCGACGTCGGATTCGACGGGTACGAACCCCCTTCGATCCTGCAGGCCGAGGGGGCCAAGGAGTGCGCCGTCGAGTTGTACTCCATGACCAAGAGCTTCTCGATGGCCGGATGGCGGGTGGCGTTCCTGGCCGGAAACCGCGATGTCGTGCAAGCCTTGGTGAAGTTGAAGAGCTACCTGGATTACGGCACCTTCCAGCCGGTCCAGATCGCCGCCACCGTGACCATGAACGAGGCCGCCGACTACCCGCAGGAAGTGTGCGCCATCTACCAGAGTCGCCGTGATGCACTGATCGAGGGGTTGGGTCGCATCGGATGGGAGATCCCCAAACCCAAGGGATCGATGTTCGTCTGGGCGCCGATTCCCGAGCCCTATGTCGAGATGTCATCGGTGGAGTTCTGCTCGCACGTGGTCAAGGAGTGCGAAGTCGCTCTGTCACCCGGCGTGGGCTTCGGTCCGGGTGGTGAAGGGTTCGTGCGGTTCGCCCTGATCGAGAACGAGCAGCGAATCGCCCAAGGTCTCCGCAATCTGAAGCGGGGACTACCCAAACTCGGCTAGGTCGACGCGGGTATCGAAGAGCACATCGTGTCCACGCACATCGTGCGTCTCTGGCTCCCCGACGTTCCGGGAACCCTCGGTCGGGTGGCGGCGGCCATCGGACGGGCCTCCGGGGACGTCATCGGCATCGAGATCCTGGAACGAGGCGCGGGGATGGCCATCGACGAGTTGTTGGTGCAACTTCCCGATGCCGGCGCCGTGGAATCGATGGTGCGGGAGATCTCGTCGGTGGATGGGGTGGCCATCGAGGACGTGCACGCCGTGGCTCCGGATCGTTCGGACCAGAGCGTGCTGGCCCTCGAAGTGGCCGCCGACATCATGGACAGTCCTCCGGAAGACCGCTTGCAGACCTTGTGCGCTCGGGTTCGCTACATGCTGGAGGCGGAATGGTGTGCAGTGCTGCGCGACGGGGGACGGGAGCCGCTGGTGGTGTCGGGGGACGTGCCGGATCTGGCCTGGGTGGCCGCCTTCATCGACGGAACCCGTCACCTGGACGATGTCGAAGCGGTGCAGGCCACCCTCGGAGACGTGGCCTGGGCATGGATCGAAGCCATCGACGCCGCCATCGTCTGTCGTCGCGAACGCGGCACGTTCCGCTGGCGGGAGCGCCAGCATCTCCGGCTCATCGCCCGCATCGTGGGCTCGGGTCTGCACGACCCTGACTGACCTTCAGTCGGGTCGGACCCAGTGACGCGATCTCTCCACGGCCGACACCCACGTCGCGTGCAGGGCATCGGCGGCTCGCTTGTCGGCCGAATCGATCTCACACGGAGAGAAGACCGCATCCTCGGCCCAGTCGGCGGCGATGGCATCGGTGGTCGGCCACAATCCGTGCGCGAGGCCGGCGAGGTAGGCGGCACCGAGAGAGGTCGTCTCCCGGTCCCGGGGTCGGCGTACGGTGATGCCCAATTGATCCGCTTGGATACGTAGCAACAGGTCCATGACCGAAGCGCCGCCGTCCACCCGCAAGTCCGCGATCGTCTGTCCGCTCGAACGCTGCATGGCCTCGAGGGCGTCTCGGGTCTGCAAGGCCATTGATTCGATCGTCGCTCGGGCCAGATGGGCGGCAGTCGTTCCGCGGGTGATGCCCAGAATCGTCCCGCGGGCGTAGGGATCCCACCAGGGACTGCCCAATCCGGTGAAGGCCGGCACCACGACCACGCCGCCGCTGTCGTCGACGGTGCGTGCCAGTGGTTCGACCTCGGCCGAGGACGAAATGATGCCGAGCCCGTCCCGTAGCCATTGCACAGCCGCTCCGGTGACGAAGATGGATGCTTCGAGTGCGTAGGTCATGGTGACGACACCATCGGGCCCGGTGAGACTCCAGGCCGCGGTGGTGAGCAGTCCGTCCACGGGTTCGGGACAGGTCGATCCAACGTTCATGAGGATGAAACTCCCGGTGCCGTAGGTGTTCTTGGCCATACCCGGTTCGAAGCAGGCCTGTCCGAAGAGGGCGGCTTGCTGATCTCCGGCGATCCCGGTGATCGGCACCCCGGTGGGCAGCTGACTGCACGCGGTGTGTCCGAAGAGTCCGCTCGAGGGTCGGATGTCGGGCAGCGTCGCCAGCGGGACGCCGAGAAGGTCGGACATGGCCTCGCTCCAGATGCCGGTCCGCAGATCGAAAAGCATGGTGCGGCTGGCATTGGAGGGATCGGTGGCGAAGACCTGGCCGCCCGTGAGATTCCAGAGGATCCAACTGTCGACGGTCCCGAGGGCCAGAGACGCCGGTCGCTTGGTGCCCGATTCGTCCATCCGACGTAGCAGCCAGCCCATCTTGGTTCCGGAGAAGTAGGGATCGAGCACCAGACCGGTCGTTCGTCGAATCAGATCGAGGTGTCCGCCGAGTTGTTCGCAGACGTTCGCAGTGCGGCGGTCCTGCCAGACGATGGCACGACCGAGGGGGCGTCCGGTGGCGCGGTCCCAAGCCACCACCGTCTCGCGCTGGTTGGTGATGCCGATGGCGGCGGGGAGTCCCGACCGGGCCACCACCTCGGCGAACGTCTCGACGACGGCGGCCCAGATCTCGGTGGCGTCGTGCTCGACCCAGCCGGGCTGGGGGAAGTGCTGGGTGAATTCCCGGTAGGCCGAGTGGCCGGGGCGACCATCGAAATGAACGGCTCGGCAGCGAACCCCGGTCGTCCCGGCATCGATGGCCAAGACGAAGTCGTCAGTACGTCGGTCGGAGGTGGTCATCGCCGTCGGGGTTTGTTGGCGGGTCGGCGCTGCGAGGGGCCGGTCGAGGTCCGACGGGTGGGCGCCGGTTTCGATCGGGATGCCTCCGCTGGTTGCGACGGTGCAGGCGGAGGCGCTGCCGATCGCAGGTCGCGCAGCGTCTTGCGCTGGTATCCGAACTTGGCCAAGACGAAGCCGAAACCCAGATACATCGGAAACGACGCCGCCAAGCCGAGGACCGAACCGCCGGTCACGGTGTCCCGAAGGAACACCACGAACACGACGATCATGACCGCCGCGTACACCAACCATTCGCGGAACAGGCGGCCCCATGGGACCTGACGTGACGCATCCCAAGCCATCCCCTCATTGTTCCATGCCTAGGCTGACGGGGTGCGAATCGGAATTCTCACCGGAGGGGGAGACTGCCCGGGTCTGAATGCAGTGATTCGTGCCATCGTGCGCAAAGGGGAGAGCCTTCATGGCGACGAGTTCATCGGCTTTCTCGATTCCTGGGACGGAGTCCTCGACCAACGTTTCATCCACCTCGACACCCCAGCTGTTCGCGGTCTTCTACCGCGCGGCGGAACGATCCTCGGAACGCGTCGTGGAAGCCCATTGGATCACGCGGATGGTCTCGACCGAATGCGCGCCTGCTTTGCCGACCAGCAGTTGGACGCACTGATCGTGATCGGAGGCAACGGGTCGATGGCTGTCACGTCGTTGCTCCACGAGCGCACCGGTCTGCCCATGGTGGGAATTCCCAAGACCATCGACAACGATGTGGCCGGAACCGACATCACCTTCGGCTTCCATACCGCCGTGCAGATCGCCACCGATGCCATCGATCGCCTCCACACCACGGCCGAGAGTCACGATCGCGTGATGGTGGTGGAGGTGATGGGCCGCGACGCCGGGTGGATCGCCGCCTATGCGGGAATCGCCGGCGGGGCGACAGTGATCCTGGTCCCCGAAGTTCCCTTCGACATCGCCGAAGTGTCCGACATCGTGGCCGGTCGTCACAACCGTGGCCGCTACGCCTCGGTGGTGGTGGTGGCCGAAGGGGCCCGACCTCGACCGGGAACCATGCAGTTCCCCGAGTACGAGACCGATGAGATCGGGCGACCGCGATACGGAGGAATCTCCGTACACATCGCCGCCGAGATCGAGCGACGCACGCCCTACGAGGCCCGGGTCGTGCAGATCGGCCATGTCCAACGAGGTGGAACCCCGAGCGCCTACGACCGAATCCTCTCCACGCGTTTCGGTCTCGGTGCCATCGATGCCGTGCACGCCGGAGATTTCGGGCACATGGTGGCTCTCCACTGCTCGCGGATCACCAGAGTGCCTCTGGCCGACGTCGTCGGACGGGTGCGCACGGTGGACCTGGATCTCTTCCGGGACGTCGCCGACGTCTTCTTCGGATGAATCGGTTCGTCCGTCAGACCGCCGATTCGACGGGGATGATGCCCGGATAGGCGGGTTGACTGGTGATGGCGGCCGTCGGATAGTCGAAGATCGTCAAGGGTCGATCGGTGAGGGTTCCGTCCTGCCGGGGCCATGAGACCTCGGCGCCGTCGATGGTGATCTTGGCTTCGCGGATGAAGAACCCCTCCGAGACCGTGTAGACGATCTGGGCCAAGGCGGCGATGAGCTCGTCCGTGGGCAGGCTGGTCAGGGGACCGCTCAGATCGATGGTGACGCGATCGCCAGCGGGGGTGACTTCGAGGACTCTGATGCCGGGGGGAATGGCGGACTCGTAGCCTCGATTGCGTTCGTCATCGGTCGGGCCGGCCATCAGTTCTTCGATCAACTCGAAGAGCAGAAGGTCGTCATCGGGCTCCTCGATGGTTCGCCCCACCGAGCCCAGAGCGCCGTCGGCGTCGGACCGCGGCAGATAGATCCGGACTTCACCATCGAGACTGAGCGGGGAACCGAAGCCGATGCTCAGCGAACCGCGCTGACGGCTGGGGATGGTTCGTGGAGCCGATTCGGCTCCGAAGCTGCACGATGTGGCGATGGAAGCGAGGGTCAGCAGCGCACTCGCCGCGACTCGGGATCGACGACGGCTCACGACAACGACTCCGTGTCCAGAACTTCGGCGGGCAACTCGATCACGAAGCACGCTCCCGTGGTTCCATCACGGCGGTCCTCGACCCACACCCGGCCTCCATGGAGTTTCACGTGCTCGGCCACCAACGACAAACCGAGTCCGGCGCCTTCGGAACCGCTGCGACGTTCGGCAGCCGCACCACGGGCGAAACGCTCGAAGATGATGGAGCGTTCCTCGGGAGCGACCCCCGGGCCGTGGTCCTCGACCAGGATCCGTACGGCGGTCGGAGGTCCGGCCGGCACCACGGTGATCTCGAGGTTGCCTCCGCCGTAGGACTGCCCGTTGTCGATCAAGTTCGCGATCACCCGGGCCAGACGCCGTCGGTCTCCGGTGATCGCCAGATCGATCGCTCCCTCGGCGACGGTCAGGCCGGTGGACGGGGCGATACTGACTGCGATGGCTTGGCGGACGAATTCGCCGACCAGGAAGACCTCTGATTCCAGTCGGATGGCGCCGGCGTCGAAACGGGAGATCTCGAGGAGGTCTTCGACCAGCCCCTGGAAGCGCGCCACATCGGCCACCAGGAGATCGAGGGCCGCGCGGGCCCGCTCGGGCATTTCGTCGCGTCGCGCCTGCATGACTTCGACCGAGGCCGACAGGGTCATGAGCGGCGAACGGAGTTCGTGGCTCACATCGGAGGCGAAGCGGGCGTCGCGTTCGACGCGAGTCTGCAGAGCGCGGGCCATGTCGTTGAACGACGACGTGATCAGAGCCAGATCCGGATCGTCGGTGGCCTGCAAACGCGTATCGAGACGGCCTCCGGCAATGGCCTTGGCGGCCCGGCTGGCCACGGTCAATGGTCGAACGGCGCGGGAAGCGGCCACGGAGCCCAGCACCACCCCCAACGCCGTGGTGACACCACCCGCGATGAGGAGGGCCACGGTGACGCTGTTGAGCGTCGAGCGGACGTCGTCGATGGGTGCGAACTCGACGTAGGTGAACTGCTTGCCTTCGAGGGGGATGCCCACCACCAGGAAAAGTTCGCCGCCGACCTCTTGCCGCATCATGAGGGGGTCGGAATCGGCAGCGATTCCCTCGAGCAATGCCGGGGGGATGTCCTCCGGACCGAGTTCGTCGTTGTTGCTGATCCACTGCCCATCGTTGAACAGCAACGACTGGTCGAGAGCCAGGCTGTCGAGGACGGCACGCCCCTCGTCATTGGTCGACAATTCGGAGGCGACATTGCGCGCATTGTCGTAGGCCTTGGCGATACTCGACGCTTCTCGGTCGGATACCACATTGGATCGCGTCAGGTTGTAGGTGGAAAATGCGAGGAATGCCGACAGGGCGAGGCTGCCGAGTCCGAAGGTGAGCAGAATGCGGGCTCGCAGACCAAGTCGTCCGAGGGGCCTGCGCCGTCGGGAGGGGTTCGACGGACGGGGCGTCTCGGCCGTCAGATCCCACGTGGCCGAACTGCGAGTCGATGAAGCCGACTCGTGATCGGCGATCGCGGTACTACTCGAGTCCATCAACCCTGGAGCCGATACCCGAGACCCCGCACCGTCACCACGTGCCGGGGATTAGCCGGATCCTCCTCGACCTTGGTCCGAAGGCGCCGAATGTGGACGTCGACGAGGCGCCCGTCGCCGAAGTAGCCGTATCCCCAGACCTGGTCCAGGAGTTGCTCGCGGCTGAGCACCTTCCCCGGATTCTGGGCGAGTTCGCAGATGAGCCGGAATTCGGTCTTGGTGAGGTGGATCTCCTCGCCGGAGCGCGTGACCTTGCCTTCTTCGGGAATCACCTCGAGTTCACCGAAGACCAGTTTCGACTGACCGGCATTGTCGGGCCGGGCCCGCCGGAGCAGGGCTCGGATCCGCGCCGACAGCTCCTTGGGAGCGAAAGGTTTGGTGAGATAGTCGTCGGCTCCTGCCTCCAGTCCGGCGACCACGTCGTGGGTGTCGGCACGAGCGGTCACCATGACGATCGGGACGTCGCTCGATCGACGGATGGTTCGACACAGTTCGAAGCCGTCGATGCCAGGCAACATGATGTCGATCAGGACGACATCGGAGGGGTCGCGCAGGAACAGGATGACGGCTTCCTCGCCGCTGGCCGCTTCGTCCACCGTCCAACCCTCGTCCTCGAGAGCGAGTTTGACGGCGGCACGGATACGGCCATCGTCCTCCACGGCCAGGATCTTGGTTCCCACTGTCCTATCTTGCCCGATGGCGGGACCGCCTGGTGTTCACCGAGGGCCGGCGACCAGGGACAGCATGTGGGCATGACGTCGGGGTCCGCAGGCCAGGATGGCCCCGTTGGACACCGCTCCTCCGTCGAGGGAGGTGCAGACCGCTCCGGCTTCGGAGGCGATGAGCTGTCCGGCCATGAAGTCCCAGGGCTGGAGATGCTCCTCGAAATAGGCGTCGAGGCGTCCGGCCGCTACGTAGCACAGGTCGGCCGCGGCCGATCCGATGCGACGAAGGTCGCGGACCGCGGGTAGGACCTCCACGAGTCGGGCGATCTGGGTCCGCCGTCGCTCGGCCAGATACGAGAATCCGGTCGCCACCAGGGCGCGATCGACGTCGGGGCCGTCGGTGCAGGCGAGTCGACGTCCGAGCAGCCAGGCTCCATGGCCGCGACGGGCCACGAAGGTTTCGCGCTGTGCCGGTAGGTACACCGCAGCGGCGACCGGACCCCGTTCGTCGCAGGCGGCGATCGACACCGCATGAACGGGAATTCCGTACATGAAATTGGTGGTGCCGTCGATGGGGTCGACGTACCAGGTGATTCCGGAGGTTCCCGTCGACCTCGCCCCCTCCTCGCCGTGGATGCCATCGTCGGGTCGCAGCCGCTGCAGCATGTCGACGACGGTCGCTTCGCCCGCGGCGTCCCACTCGGTGACCATGTCGGTAGGCGACGACTTGGTGAGCACGTCGCCCAGGCCCACGCGACGTCCGACCGTGACTTTGCGTCCCACCTCGACCGCGATGCGTGCGGCGATGTTCATCAGGTGCAAGTGGGTTACTCCGTCGTGCGGGGCGTCGTTCGTCACGTGAACCTCACTGGTCGCCGAGGTCCTTCCATTCGCCGAGGGCTCGCAGGACCAGAACGGCGATGATCGCGGTCCCGCCGGCGGCCACCACCGACCCGACGAGAATGCCCGATCCGTGCACCACGTCCGCGTCCCCCTCGTGTTGGATGTCCACCAAGGCGAAGCCGATGATCCCGCCGGCCACGCCACCGACGAGGATGGCCACGAAGGCGATCGCTCGGGCCAGCGGCGAGGGAAGGGCGGAGAGTGGACGCGGGTCGGACATGGCCACATCGTAGGCTCGTACCGTGAACGGTGCCGAAGCATCCTCAGTGGTGATCGTGGTGCCGACCTACGACGAAGCGGACAACATCGTCGAACTTCTGGATCGGTTGGGAGAGGTCGTTCCCGAAGCTCGAGTGCTGGTGATCGACGACGGTAGTCCTGATGGCACCGCCGATGTGGTGGAGGACTACCGCGCCAGGTGTCCGCAGCGGGTGCGAGTAGTGCGACGAAGCGCCAAGGAGGGACTGGGCGCCGCCTATCGGGCCGGATTCGCCGATGCCCTGGCCGACGGGGCCGAGATCTGCGTCCAGATGGACGCTGATCTCTCCCATGACCCGCGGTACCTCCCGGCACTGTTGTCCGCCGTGACCACTGGTGCCGACGCCGCACTCGGAAGTCGCTACATCCCAGGGGGCTCGATCGAGGACTGGCCGCGTCTGCGGCGGTTCCTGTCGCGTTGGGGAAATCGTTTCGCGGTCGGCATGTTGGGACTGGCCATCAACGACGGCACGAGCGGATATCGGGCGTATCGCCGGTCCCTGTTGGAGGCCATGGACTTCGGGTCGGTGCGGGCCGAGGGGTACGGGTTCCAGATCGAGATGACCCATCGGGCGGTGCGGCGCGGGGCGCGCATCATCGAGGTCCCGATTCGATTCAAGGATCGCATCGCCGGGGAGTCCAAACTGACCCATCACATCATCGGGGAGGCGTTCGCTCTGGTGGTGCGCCTGTGGTTCCGTGACCGAGTCCTGAAGAAATTGGCGCGGTCGACATGACGTCGCACCACGGGGACGATCGGGAGCCGCGAACGATTCTCCACGTGGACATGGATGCCTTCTTCGTCTCGGTCGAATTGCGGCGACGTCCTGACCTGCGAGGTCGACCGGTCGTCGTGGGCGGATCCGGTTCGCGCGGGGTGGTGGCGGCGGCCAACTACGAAGCCCGTCGCTTCGGAGTCTTCTCGGCGATGTCCTCGGC
Organism: Actinomycetota bacterium; assembly: GCA_046082625.1. Taxonomy (GTDB): domain Bacteria; phylum Actinomycetota; class Acidimicrobiia; order Acidimicrobiales; family Ilumatobacteraceae; genus Casp-actino8. The sequence continues at coordinate 15,041 of JBJTYE010000121.1, forward strand.
CAAGGCGCGTCGCCTCTGTCCGGACGCGATCTTTCTCGACGGCGATCATGGGCTCTATTCGACGGTCAGCGCCCAGGTCATGGCGATCTTCCGTGACGTCACGCCCCATGTCGAGCCCCTGGCACTGGACGAAGCCTTCCTGGACGTCGGCGGCGCGGTGCATCTCTTCGGCAGCGGGCGCGACATCGGCGTCCTGATCCGTCAGAGGGTGCTGGAGGAACTGGAGTTGCCGTGCTCGGTCGGCGTGGCGAGTTCCAAGTTCATCGCCAAGTTGGCCTCGAAGAGCGCCAAGCCCCTCATCAGGAACGGTCGAGTGTTCCCGGGAGAAGGAGTGACGGTGATCGAACCCGGCCGAGAGTTGGAGTTCTTGCATCCGCTCCCGATCCGCGCCTTGTGGGGCGTGGGTCCGGCGACGTTCGCCAAACTCGACCGACTGGGAATGCGCACGGTGGAGGACCTCGTGGCCCTCGACGTGGCGACGCTGGAACGGGCCATCGGCCAGGCTCTCGGACGGCACTTGCACGCATTGGCCCGTGGCATCGACGACCGACCGGTGGAGTCGGAGCGACGGATCAAGTCCATCGGACGTGAGGAGACCTTCGCCAACGACGTCGTCGACCGCCAAGTCCTGCGCGCCGATCTGGTTCGTCTGGCCGATGACGTGGCATCTCGACTACGCGGCCATGGAATGGCGGCGCGGACGGTGGTCCTGAAGCTGAGATTCGGTGATTTCGAGACCATCACGCGATCTCACACTCCCGCCACACCGGTGTCGGCGGCACCGGCGCTGGTGCGGGTGATCGAACCGCTCCTGGACGGAGTTTCGATCCATCGCGGGGTCCGGCTCATCGGAATCAGTGTGAACGGCCTCGTGCCGCCCACCGGGCAGTTGTCCCTGTTGGCCGACCTCGAAGCGGAGCCGATCACCGTCGAGGACGTCGAGCGAGCCTGGGCGCCGGCCAGCGGAGCCATCGACGAGATTCGGCACAAGTTCGGCGCGAGCGCCATCGGCCCCGGCAGCTCGATGGTCGCCCCGCGGCGTTCGACTCCGTGGGGACCGCGCCGTTCCGACCAGCCGTCGGAATCACCGTCCGAATCGCCGAACGAATCGCGCGGGCCTGCGTTGCCTTGATGCGTCCGGTCTGTGAGACTGGGAAGGAGGAGGTGGTCGAATTGGCACTGTCGGACGATGAACAGAGAATCCTGCGCCAGATCGAACAGGAACTGCAGAACGATTCGAAGTTCGCCCAGGCCGTTTCGCCCTCGGGGCTCTACACCCATTCCGTTCGCACCGTGCGCTGGGCCGTGGTCGGCCTGGTGGTTTGTCTGGTGGTCCTCGTGGGCGCGTTGCAGGTCCACTTCCTGGCCGCTTTCGCCGTCTTTCTGGTGATGTTGGTGTTGGTGGCGGTCATCGAGCGCAATGCCCGCGCCATGGGAAAGGCCGGGATCCAGGACGTGGCCGGCGCCATCCGCAAGGCGCGCTCCTCGGTCGGTCGACGTCTACCGTGACCGTTCTGCTCCACTGAGTCGGTACACCGCCCACGGGTCGAGACGCAGTCTCACCTTCGACGACCAGGGCAGGGCGGCGATACGCGACGACAGGTACTCCTCGGCGGCGAGGTTCCATCGCTCGAGTTCGTCGGCGAGAAGGACGCGGCCTCCGAAGAGGAATTCGGTCACCACGTCGGCCAGCTGGCCGATGAAGGGATCATCGTCCCACAGGCGCGATGTGGCGCGGGATGCGATCTCTTGCGGCGAGAGCGCGGGAACGAACGGGCCGCGCTGGAGCTCGTAGAGAGCCAGTGCTCGTCGCCAGGGATCGAGAACGGTCCCGGTGCGTCGTCGATGCGCCACGGATCGGATCGTCCGCGGCATGGCGACCATCCAGAGTGCGAGGAGGAATATTCCGGCCACCGGCCAGGTCCACCATGATCGACTTCCGGACTCCGTCGGCGGAACGGGAGGCTCGACGATCGGAGTCGTCGTCGGCGGACCGTCGATGGGGACCGGAGCGATCGTGGTGGTCGTGGTGGCGGGAACCGGGTCCTGCGTCGATGGCACCGGAACGGATTCGTCCTGCTGTTCGGGAACGTTGGTGTATCCGGAATTGGGGGCACCTCGGCCGGGAGTCGGTTCGAACAAGACCCATCCGATTCCGTCGAACCAGACCTCCGGCCAGGCATGGGCATGTTGGGCGCGCACTTCGAAGACGGTGCGGCCGGCGACCTCGCCGACGATCTGGCCTGGGGTGAAGCCGACGGCCACGCGTGATGGAATTCCGAGGAGGCGAGCGAACAGGGCGAAAGTGGAGGAGAACTGCTCGCAATAGCCGGTGCGGCGCTCGAGGAACGCCAGAGTGGCGCCGCCATCCAACTCGCTGGGTACGTCGAGAGAGTACGTGAAGTTGTCGCGGAAGTACGATTGCAACGAGAGTGCGAGCGCATACGGCGAGGCGCCCACGTCGACGATGCCGGCGACGACGTTCCGTAGTTCCTCGATCTCGTCGGTATCGGGGACTGCGAGGTAGGACGTGTCGAGACCATCGAGTTTCGGTGGGGAGGCGGCGGTGGCCGTTGCGAGGAGTTCCGATCGCGGTGTCGGCATGTTGGAGACGAGTTCGTAGCTGTCGTTGATCTGGATGCCGTCACCGCCGACCACCAGGCTGGCGGTCTTCGTGTCGTAGTACAGACTGCGACTGGTCGCCCGCAGTTGCACGGGCTCGAAGGCGATCGGAACGAAGGTTCCCGCCAGACTCTCGATCGAGACTCGCTGCAGATTCGGAAGCATTTCCAAACCTTGCTCGGGCGAGGGATTGATGGCGGCCAGGTCGCCCCCGGCCTTTTCCAGCAGGGACTCCGGAACCGTCCAGGTCGACCCATCGAAGATCGGAAGGGAGGTCATCCGCCAATACGCGGAGCGCTCGGCGGTGACCGTGAAGAGGACCTGATCGGTGGGATTGTTCAATCGACGGCGGACGTCCACGAGTGGTTGGAGAACGCGGGAGTCGCCCTGTCTTCGAGACTCCAGCCAGGCCTCCTCGTTCGCACCCGGAAGGCGCGGTCCGGCGACGGAAGCACCGGCGCCGACGGCGATGGCGAGCAGGAGTCCGCCGAGAGCGAGCCGGAGGAACGTCACTGCGGGCCGGTAGCCGAAGCTGTTGGTCCGGTTCCGGATTTCGAGCGTGCGATCGCGGGTGCGTAGAAGTGCGACCGCGGCGAGCACCGCACCGATCCACACGGCGGCCGAAGTCACCTGCAGTCGATCGATGCCGACGGCCGCCACCACCACGAAGACGACCGTTGCCGGTACGAAGGCTTCGGATCGACCGCCGAAGCGGAAGGCGAAGGAGTCGGCCAATATCGCCGACAGGCCGAGGGCCGCGAGGGCTGCCAAGCCGAATCCCGACTCCGAGTCGACCGGCGGCACCACGTCGCCGAGGAGGTTCCAGGCGTCTGCGATACGAGAACCGAAAGTCTCCCAGGTGTCCGACAACGGAAGGCCGTAGCGCAGGGTCGACGCCAGGGCCAAATGCCCGAGGACAACGAACACCCCGAGACAGAGCAGAGGAAGAGCCACGAAGAACGGAACCCGAGCCACGCGTAGAACCCCCGCCAGCACGTGGGCGACCCCGATCATGATCAAAAGATCGGGAAGATAGGACCAACCGGCGAAGACTCGAGCGAAGGAGATCGCCGTGGCGACATGAACCCCGGCGAGAGCGACGACCCCGACGATTTCGTGCAGGATCCGCTCGATACGCGTCCCGCTCACGGCCGGGCCTTGCGTCGGGACAGCGTGCTCCAGTGATCGGCGAACGAACCGAAGTCGAGGCATGGAAGAGCGAACCAATGATCGTGGTCGAAGGCCTCCTTGGTGGCCGGCTCGCACGCGATGACGACCGTGACATGTCCGGATCCCATGGACAGATCGGCGGACTCGAGCCAGAGTCGGTCGCGGTCTCCGCAGATGATCACGTTCACCCGGAATTCCCCGGGATCGTTGAGTCGTCGGGTGGTTGCGGCGACATGGTCGGTGGCGACTCGGGCCAGGCACCGCATGGCGTCGCGTCGGGTGGAGCCGTCGATGAGAGTGTCGAAGTGTGGTGGAACGCCCAGGTGGAGGCGGGGCTCGGTGTCGCGGTGAACGATCTCGGCCGAGCCGACGAAGGACGCTGCCACCGAGACGGCGCGCTCGAAGCCGGCGTCGGTGAAGGCGTCCCTCTCGCGATCGAGGAGCACGTGGACGACGATGGGGGCACGAGCCTCGTACTCGTTCAAGGTCAATTGGTCGCGCCGGGCACTGGCCTTCCAGTTGATGCGACGGAGATCGTCTCCGGTCACGTATTCCCGGAGAGACCTGAACTCGAGATTGACTGCCATCCGATCGATGAGTCGACGGATGAAATCGATCAGGTCTCCGTCGCAAGTTCGTGGGTCGGGTAGATCGAGACATGTCCATCGCGGGTTGACGACGACCTCGGTGGTGTTCCCGACCTGGCGCCGACGGCGGATCATTCCGAGCGGGTCGGTCACCTCGACGTGGGCCGGCCCGAGGGTGAGGATTCCGCGGTGTTCGGTCGGAACCCGATAGCGAATCCGGGCCGTGCGATGTCGAGCCAAAGGCGCCAGGGTGAGACCGACTCGCCCGAGATCGTCGATGGAGTCCACGAGATCGCAAGTCGGAGTGCGGCGTAGGGGATTCAGTTCGAGTGTCACGTCCAACTCCGTGCCGGCCATGGGTTCGGTCGGTTCGACGTTCCGTCGGACTTGGACGTGCACGACACGCGTCCTGACGTGGATGGCCGCCGCCAGGACACCGAGAACCAGTCCGACTCCGATGACGTAGAGTTCGATCAATCCGAACAGACGGCCCGATGCGATGGTGAACAGCCCGAGGCCGACGACGCCACCGGCCGGAGCCCGGCGCATGTCAGCGACCCGAAGGTACCGGAACCGTCGCCAGGATCTCGGCGATGACCTCGGCAGCGGTGACGCCTCGAGCCGCGAAGTCGTGGCGCACCGACAGCCGATGGGCGAGGGTTGGTTCGGCCAGTTCCTTGACGTCGTCCGGAGTGGCGAAGTCGCGGCCCCGAGAGGCGGCCAGGGTGCGAGCGGCTCGGGCCAGTTGGACGGTGGCGCGCGGGGACAAGCCGAGGCGGAGCGCCGGATGACGACGGCTGGCATGGGCGAGGTCCACGAGGTACGCCTTCAGGGGCGAGACCATGCGCACATGCCCGGCGGCACGCATCATGGCGCTGACCTCCTGGGCTCCGGCCACGGGCTCGATGGAGACGGGTCCGGAGGTCCCGTCGAGGATCTCCATTTCGGCGTCGTGATCGGGGTATCCGATGGACATTCGAATCATGAAACGGTCCATCTGACTTTCCGGCAGGCGATAGGTGCCGTCTTGCTCCACCGGATTCTGGGTGGCGATCACCAAGAAGGGTTGGGGTAGTCGATGTGTCACACCGTCGATGGTGACCTGTCGCTCTTCCATGGCCTCGAGAAGCGCCGATTGCGTCTTCGGGGAGGCACGGTTGATTTCGTCGGCCAACACGATGTTGGCGAAGAGCGGACCGGGTTGGAAGAGGAACGATTCCTTCTGGCGACTCCACACCGAAACTCCCACCAAGTCGGAGGGCAGGAGATCGGGAGTGAACTGCGCCCGTTTCCAGGTGCAGTCGATCGAGGCAGCGAGCGCCTTGGCCAGACTGGTCTTCCCTACACCGGGGACGTCCTCGATCAGCAGATGCCCGTCGGCCAAGAGCGTCACCACCGCCAATTCGATGGCCGAGCGCTTCCCGCGGACGACCAGTCCGACGTTGTCGACGATGTCGTCGAAGAGTTGCGAGAAGGTGCGGCTCGGACGCGACGACGGTTCGGAGAGCGAGGCCACGCCGACACGCTAGAGCCTGCGGGTGCATTTGGGAGGTCGTCGGCCCCCGGCAGGGCTGCATTAACGTGACGTCATGGGCGGTGCGCCGGGGATCCTGGCAGTGGACATCGGTGGGAGCAAACTCGCGGCCGGCGTGGTGTCTCCGGTCGGCGCCGTGATGTTGCGCGATCGTGTGCCGACTCCGATCAAGGATCCATGGGGGCCTTTGTCGTGGTTGATCAAACGCCTTCGAGCGGCGGCCGATGATTTCACCTTGGTCGCCTGCGGGGTGGCGTGCGGTGGTCCGATGGACTTGTTGGAGGCCACCGTGTCTCCGCTCAACGTCCCGGCGTGGCGTGATTTCCCGCTGCGCCAGGCCGTCGCCGAACTGCTCGGAATCCCGACCTTCCTCGACAACGGGGCCAAAGCTCAGGCTCTGGCCGAGGGTTGGGTGGGTTCGGCGGTGGGAGTTTCGGATTTCGTCTTCGTGGCCGTGGGAACGGGTGTCGGAGCAGGAGTCGTCTCTGACGGTCGATTGTTGTCGGGCGGATCGGGAAACGCCGGGGCGATCGGGCACGTGGTGGTGGAACCTGGGGGACGGCACTGTCGCTGCGGGGGGCGCGGGTGCCTCGAGACGTATATATCGGGACCCGCTATCGAAGCCGAAACCGGTCGGGGCGCGCCTTTCGCTCCGCAGACCATCGTGGATCGCAATGCCCAATACCTCGGTCGGGCCCTGGCATCGGTGGCTGCAGTGGTCGACACCCGCGCCTTCGTAGTGGGTGGAGTCGTCGCCGACGCCTGGGGCGAGGGTTTCCTCGAACGGGTGCAGGCCGAGTACGAGGCGCGTTCGCGGTTGCAGTTCACGCGGACCGCTGAGATCCGAGCCGCCCGGCTCGGGGGATCGGGGGCTCTGATCGGAGCGGCGGCGGTGGCTCTGGCCCAGATGCCGCCCGAAGCCGCCGCGGCGTCGGTGATCACCCCCGGATGATGCGGGTGGGATCGCGTCGAGGGCTAGGTTCTCGTCATGCGTCCGACCTACGACCCGTCCGTCGACGAGTTCCGCAACGGTGTGCGTTCATTCCTGGAGCGCAATCTCCCGAGTGATTGGCAGGGTGTCGCCCATCTTCCGCCCGACGAGACCCACGAATGGATCATGTCGTGGCGAGCGACGTTGCACGAGGCCGGCTATCTGGCGCCCGGATGGCCACGGGAGTACGGCGGAGGGGGAATGTCGGCTCTCGAGCAGGTGGTCCTGGCCGAAGAGTTCGCCCGGGCCGGTGTGCCCACCGGCGGTCCGAACGACGGATTCGGTATCACCATGCTCGGCAACACGCTCTTGCAGTGGGGAACCGAGGAGCAGAAGAGGTACTACCTTCCGCGCATTCTGGCCAACGACGACATCTGGTGCCAGGGGTACAGCGAACCGAACGCCGGGAGCGATCTCGGTTCGCTCGGGTTGCGGGCCGAACTGGACGGGGACCAGTGGGTTCTGAATGGCC
>JBJTYE010000122.1:0-8366 GCA_046082625.1 Actinomycetota bacterium
GAGATGGTGATGCCTGGTGACAATGTGACGATGACCGTGGAGTTGGGTAAGCCGATCGCCATGGACGAGGGTTTGCGGTTCGCTATCCGTGAGGGTGGCCGGACCGTGGGCGCTGGCCGTGTCACCAAGATCCTCAAGTGACGATCATCGAGTAATCGGCTGACCAGAAGAAGAATCGAAACGATCGGAGTCCGACATGCCCAGGAACGACAAGAGGGTCAAGATCACCCTCGAATGCACGGAGTGCAAGCGGCGCAACTACATCACGATCAAGAGCAAGATCAACGATCGTGAGCGGCTGGAGATGAGCAAGTACTGCAGCTTCGACCGCAAGCACACCACGCACAAGGAGACCCGCTGACGGCGGCTCACCGACATAGTGCGACTGAGGGCAGTAGCTCAGTTGGTAGAGCATCGGTCTCCAAAACCGAGGGTCGGGGGTTCGAGTCCCTCCTGCCCTGCTCAATCGCACCGAACAGTTGACCCGACAGCGGACGAGGGAAGCGAAGAGATAGGCGAATGCCATGACGATGGATCTGAACAGAGAGCAGAAGAGGCACCTGAAGAAGACGGGTGCCCTCGACGAGAAGGGAAACCCCACTCGTCAGCCGCGTCCTACCCGCGCCCGCGACGAGCGAACCGGGCCGGGCAAATACCTGCGCGAGGTCCGCGAGGAGATGAACAAGGTGGCCTGGCCGAAGTGGCCGGAGATCCGTCGGTACTCGCTGGTGGTGCTGGCCACCATCGTGGTGTTCACCGCCATCATCGGCGGGGCCGACACCCTGTTCGGTTTCTTCACCGACTGGCTCTACGAGAACTGACAGGAACGACATGACTGACGAGAACCAGACCATTCCGGGAGACCTGGAGACCATCGTCGCCGACGCGACCCCCGAGGTCATCGACCTGCGCGACCAGGCCGACGCGTCCGACGCCGACGACGGTGACGACGAGGCTCCTGCGGAGATCTCGCCGTGGAACAAGCCCGGACAGTGGTTCGTGGTCCATACCCAGGCCGGTTACGAGATGAAGGTCAAGGCCAACCTCGAAGCCCGCATCCAGTCCATGAACATGGAGGACCAGATCTACGAGGTCAAAGTGCCCATGGAGGACGTGGTCGAGTTCAAGAGCGGCCGCAAGCAGACCGTGCAGAAGAAGGTCTTTCCGGGCTACTTGCTGGTGCGCTGCAACATGAACGACGAGAGCTGGTACTGCGTGCGCAACACGCCGGGTATCACCGGTTTCGTGGGCCAGAGCCAGAAGGGCCAGAAGCCCACCCCGCTGTCGCGCCGTGAGGTGGAGACATTCCTCTCGGCCAAGGGTGACGGCCAGGAAGCCGCCGCCCGCCGCAAGCCCAGGATGGAGTACGAGGTCGGCGAGAGCGTCCGGGTGAAAGAAGGCCCGTTCGCCGATTTCTCCGGTCAAGTGGCCGAAATCAACCCCGACCACATGAAGTTGAAGGTTCTGGTCAATATCTTTGGTCGAGAGACCATGGTGGAGATGGACTTCAGCCAGGTGGCCAAGCTCTAGAACTCTCACAAGTCGCACAACGAAGGGAAGCGCCAGATGGCGAAGAAGAAACTCACCGCGATCGTCAAGATCCAGATTCCGGCCGGCAAGGCCACCCCGGCTCCGCCGGTCGGCACCGCGCTCGGACCCCACGGCGTGGCCATCATGGACTTCGTCAAGGCCTACAACGCCGCCACCGAGAGCCAGGTCGGCACCATCATCCCCGTGGAGATCTCCATCTTCGAGGATCGGTCCTTCACCTTCATCTTGAAGACCCCGCCGACTCCGGTGCTCTTGCGCCAGAAGGCCGGACTCGACAAGGGCAGTCAGACCCCGGGCAAGGCGGTGGCCGGTTCGGTGACCGAAGCCGACATCGAAGAAGTCGCCAAGATCAAGATGCCGGACCTCAATGCCTACGACCTGGAAGCCGCCAAACAGCAGGTGCGCGGCACCGCCCGTTCGATGGGGCTGAAGGTAAACTGACCAACCGTCGCCGGTGAAACGGCGACACGCCTGGACCGGGAGGACCTCGACCGGCCGGCTCGATTTCCCGCTCCGGCGGGAAGAGGGAGACAGTCATGTCAGGAAAGAAGTACGCCGACGCCGTCAAGCGGTACGACCGGGATCAAGTGTTCGGACCTGCCGAAGCACTCGGCATGGTCAAGAGCATGGCCCCGGCCAAGTTCGACGAGACCGTGGAAGTGGCCTTTCGCCTCGGAGTGGATCCCCGCAAAGCCGAGCAAGCCGTGCGCGGCACGGTGGCTCTGCCGTCGGGAACCGGCAAGAACCTGCGCGTGGCGGTCTTCGCCGCCGGTGCGGCCGCCGAGGAGGCCCGCAAGGCCGGAGCCGACATCGTGGGTGCCGATGATCTGGCCGCCGAAGTGGAAAAGGGCGTGTTCAATTTCGATCTGGCCATCGCCACGCCGGACATGATGCCCCTCGTGGGTCGTATCGGTCGTCTGCTCGGACCCCGCGGCCTGATGCCCAACCCCAAGACCGGCACCGTGACCCAGGACGTGGGCCGTGCCGTGGGTGAATTCAAGGGCGGCAAGGTGGAGTACCGCACCGACCGTTACGGCAACGTGCACGTGCAGTTGGGCAAGGTGAGCTTCACCCCCGAGGCCCTCGAAGCCAACTTCCGGGCGGTTCTCGACGAGATCCAGCGAGCCAAGCCGGCCTCGGCCAAGGGCCGCTACATCAAGAAGATCACCGTGTCCTCCACCATGGGACCGGGGGTCAAGGTGGATCTCAACCGTCTCCGACCCGAAACGGTCTGATTCGTTCGGGCTCGGGCCCGATAGTTTCCAGTTCACACAACATACGTGCTTGCCAGAGACAGTCGGTCCACCGCAAGGTGGCGAAGTGGGCGTGAGCCCTGCCAACCGAGGCGGAGACCGCACGGAGTCCTTGCGCTCCTCGTGGTGTTCGCAGCTGCGAGCCCCGAGTAGAAGCGAAAGGAGGAAAACTTCATGGACAATCCCCGTCCGGAGAACGTGGCCAAGGTCGAAGAGATCGCGGCGAAGATGTCGGCAGTGGACGTGGTGTTCGTCACCGAGTACCGCGGCCTCACCGTGGGCAACCTGGCCGACCTGCGCACCTCACTGCGGGGCGTCGGAGCCGATCTCAAGGTGTACAAGAACACTCTGGCCCGATTGGCAGCCAACAGTGCCGGAATCCCGGCTCTGGCCGAATTGCTGGTCGGACCGAGTTCGCTGACCTTCGTCAGTGGCGATGCCGCGGCCACCGCCAAGGTGCTGCGAGAATTCGCCAAGACCAACGCTCTCTTGGTCGTCAAGGGTGGAACCCTGGGAGGCAAGCTGCTCTCGACCAAGGATGTCGAGGCTCTGGCCGATCTGCCGCCCCGCGAGGTCCTGCTGGCCCAGTTCGCTGGAGCGTTGCAGGCACCGCTGGTCAAGACCGCCGGTCTGTTGCAGGCTCTGCCCCGCAACTTCGCCTACGGACTCAAAGCTCTGGTGGACCAGAAGGCCGCCTGACCCGTACCCGACTCATATTCATCATTCACAACACATCGTTCGGCGTCCCGCGGGACGCTCACAAAGGAGAAATACGACATGGCTCTTTCCAAAGAGGACATCCTGGACGGCATCGCCGCCCTGACGGTCATCGAGCTCAAGGAACTGCTCGATGCCTTCGAAGAGAAGTTCGGCGTGACCGCGGCGGCCCCGGTGGCCGTGGCTGCGGTCGGTGGCGCCGCAGGTGGAGCGGCTCCGGCCGCCGCTGCCGAGGAGAAGGATGAATTCGACGTCATCCTGGCCGATGCCGGTGCCCAGAAGATTCAGGTCATCAAGGTGGTGCGCGAGCTCACCAACCTGGGTCTGAAGGAAGCCAAGGACCTGGTGGACGGCGCTCCCAAGCCCCTGCTGGAGAAGGTCAGCAAGGACGACGCCGACAAGGCCAAGGCCAAGCTGGAGGAGTCCGGCGCCAAGGTGGAGATCAAGTAGTCGAGATCGATTCACTCGATCCTGTTCGAGAGGCCGGCCCCACTGGGGCCGGCCTCTTGGTATTCCGGCCGGCCCCCGTTGATCGGTCCCCATCGATCCTCATCGTGTGCCGGCCTCTTGGTATTCCGGCCGGCCCCGTGCCTGGGCTGCCAGTGCCGGCCGCTCGATTGTTCAGCCGTCCGTGGCCGAGACGGTCCTTGACCCCGGGCCGCCGGGGACTTACCTTGTCCGGCGAGCGGACCGGAAGGTCCGGACCCGTCCGGTAGGACTGCCGGCCGCGGTTGATGATTCGTGTCCGGCGACGGTAGTCTCGTCAGTTGCCGTGGGTCGCCTCTGTCTTTTTCGTTCCCTGAATTCAGGTCCGTTCATGGACTCGCGTTCAGGTGAGGCTTCTTCGTCGTCTTCTTCCACCTCTTCTGCCCCATCACATGGGATTTCGCCCGCCCCCTACCCGTTGTCGCCGGTCGCCTGACGGCGACGGGTCATAGCCATCCAGCCCTAGGAGTTCACCGTGGCCTCACGAACATCCGCACGCGAGCGTTATTCATTCGCCAACCTCGACGAGGATTCGGCGAAGTTGAAGATTCAGGTCCCTGACCCGATCACCGGCCGTACCTCATGGGTGAACTTCGAAGAACCCCATTTCATCGAAATTCAGAAGAAGAGTTTCCAAGATTTCCTTCGCAAGGGTCTCCAGGCCACTTTCGAAGACATTTCGCCGATCGAGGACTTCCATGGCAATTTGAGGTTGGAACTGAAGTGGACTTTCCCGGAAGACGAGGACTCCGAGGCTCAACTCTTCCCCCAGCCCAAGTTCACGGTCGAGGAGTGCCGCGAAAAGGGCCACACGTATCAGCGTTCCATCAACGTGATGGCCACCTTCTCCAATCGCCAGACCGGAGAGGTCCGCGAACAATTGGTGTTCATGGGCGACTTCCCGATGATGACCGAGAAGGGGACCTTCATCATCAACGGCACCGAGCGCGTGGTCGTGTCGCAGCTGGTGCGTTCCCCCGGTGTGATCTTCGAACCGGGTGAGCGATTCCGTCTGCGCAATCTGGCCAAGCACCAATTGGTGAAAGGCACCATCCACCCGCAGCGCGGCGAGTGGTTGGAGTTCGACGTCGAGCAGAAGCCCGGCAAGGACGTCACCGCCGGTACCCGCGTGGCCCGCAAGCGCCGGATGAGTATCTTCACCCTGTTGCGCGCCCTCGGCTACGACGAGGATCACGCACCCGGATTCCTCGATCGCTTCGTGGCCTACTTCGATTTCCTCGAAGGACAGTGGGAGAAGGAGCGCAACCTCGCGCCCACCCAGAACGAAGCCCTCGTCGAGATCTACAAGCGAGCCCGTCCGGGCGAACCGCCGTCGCTGGAGTCGGCTCGTGCCTACTTCAAGAACGCCTTCTTCGACTCCAAGCGCTACGACCTGTCCCGCGTCGGCCGCTACAAGTTGGACCGCAAGTTGGGCGAAGAGATCGCCAAGTTGGACGCCATGTTCGGACCCGGTACCCGCAAGCGGGGCGCCAAGTTCGCCGTCGAACTGGACGATCCGAACAAGCGACCGATCGAGAGCGATCCGGATGACGACAACGTGCTGCGTCCGAACGAGGTGTTGGCAACGATCTCCTACATGCTGCACCTGGTCAAGCAGGAACCCGGCTATCGCCTCGACGATCAGGACCACTTCGCCAACCGTCGCATCCGCTCGGTCGGAGAACTGATCCAGAATCAGATCCGCATCGGCTTGTCCCGAATGGAGCGAGTGGTTCGCGAGCGTATGACCACGCAGGATCCCGAGTCCATCACCCCCATCACGTTGATCAATACGCGGCCGGTCATGGCGGCGATCAAGGAGTTCTTCGGAACCAGCCAGCTCTCGCAGTTGATGGACCAGGTCAACCCGCTGTCGGGTCTCACGCACCGCCGTCGGCTTTCGGCACTCGGACCCGGAGGCCTCAGCCGTGAGCGCGCCGGCTTCGAAGTCCGTGACGTGCACTTCTCGCATTATGGCCGGATGTGTCCCATCGAGACCCCCGAAGGCCCGAACATCGGTCTGATCGGAGCGCTCTCCACCTATGCCCGAGTCAACGAGTTCGGCTTCATCGAGAGCCCGTACCGCAAGGTCGAGGATGGGCGCGTGACGAACAAGGTCGTCTACATGCCCGCCGATGAAGAAGAGAAGTACGTGGTGGCCCAGGCGAATACGGCCATCAATCCGGACGGCTCGTTCAAGGACGACAAGATTCTGGTGCGTCGCTCTCCCCAGGCGGCCAGCCTGGAAGACCTGCGCAAGATGCTGGAGGCCGAGAGTTTCTTCGGTGCCACCACCGACATCTTGACCGTGTCACCGAACGAAGTGGAGTTCATCGACGTCTCTCCCAAGCAGATCGTCTCGGTGGCCACCGCCCTGATTCCGTTCCTCGAGCACGACGATGCCAACCGCGCCCTCATGGGTGCGAACATGCAGCGTCAGGCCGTGCCTCTGGTGCGCACCGAGTCTCCGTACGTGGGAACAGGCCTCGAGAAGAGGGCGGCTGCGGACGGTGCTGACATGATCGTCGCAGCCGATGCCGGTGAGGTCGTCGAAGTCTCGGGAGAGAAGATCGTTGTTCGCTACGTCGACCAAAAACGCGACACTCCGTATCTTCTGCACAAGTTCCGTCGGTCGAACCACAACACCTGTGTGAACCAGATCCCTCGGGTCACCGAAGGTCAAAAGGTGAAGAAGGGTGATTTGATCGCCGACGGGCCGAGCACCGATCACGGTGAACTGGCTCTGGGCAAGAACCTGCTGGTGGCACTCATGCCCTGGGAGGGCTACAACTTCGAGGACGCCATCATCCTGTCCGATCGCCTGGTGCGCGACGACGTGCTCACCTCGATCCACATCCACGAGTACACGGTGGACGCCCGTGACACCAAGCTCGGTCCGGAGGAGATCACCCGGGACATCCCGAACCTCTCCGACGACATCTTGCGCGACCTCGACGACCGCGGTGTCATCCGCGTGGGCGCCGAGGTCGGCCCGGGTGACGTGCTGGTTGGCAAGGTGACGCCCAAGGGCGAGACCGAACTCACCCCCGAAGAGCGCCTGTTGCGCGCCATCTTCGGTGAAAAGGCCCGTGAAGTCCGTGACACTTCGCTCAAGGTGCCTCACGGCGAGAGCGGCAAGGTGATCCACGTCTCGATGCTCGATCGCAACGAAGGCGGCGAACTGGCCCCCGGTGTCAATCAGATGGTGAAGGTACTGGTGGCCCAGAAGCGCAAGATCAGCGTGGGCGACAAGTTGGCCGGCCGTCACGGCAACAAGGGAGTCATTTCCAAGATTCTCCCGCAGGCCGACATGCCGTATCTGAAGGACGGCACCCCGGTGGACATCATCCTGAACCCACTCGGCGTTCCCAGTCGAATGAACGTGGGTCAGGTCCTCGAAGCCCATCTCGGATACGCCGCCCGCTGGGGTTGGACCAACCCCGACGGAACGCGAGTCGGTGACGAACCGGTGCTCGGGACCGAGTCGAAGACGCGGCCGAGCACCCCGCCGGCCAAGTTCATCGCCACTCCGGTCTTCGACGGCGCCCACTGGGACGAAGCCGAACAGGCCGGCAAGCATCCGACCATCAAGCGCATCCTGGAGAACCTGCATCCGGAGACCGCGTCCGGCGAACGTCTGATCCAGCCCACCGGCAAGGCTCAATTGTTCAATGGTCGTACCGGTGAGGTCTACGACTCCGAGATCACCGTCGGCTACATGTACATCCTGAAGTTGTCCCACTTGGTGGACGACAAGATCCATGCCCGGTCGACCGGTCCGTACAGCATGATCACCCAGCAGCCGCTCGGTGGTAAGGCTCAGTTCGGTGGTCAGCGTTTCGGCGAAATGGAAGTGTGGGCTCTCGAGGCCTACGGAGCGGCCTACTGCCTGCAGGAGCTGCTCACCATCAAGTCCGACGACGTTCTCGGCCGCGTGAAGGTGTACGAGGCCATCGTCAAGGGCGACAACATCCCCGAACCGGGTATCCCGGAGAGCTTCAAGGTGCTCATGAAGGAGATGCAGGCCCTCTGCCTGAACGTCGAGGTCCTCGGATCCGACGGCAGCGAGATCGAGATGAAGGAAATCGACGAAGAGGTGTACAACACCGCCGAGGCCCTTGGTATCGACATCAGCCGACCGGAGCGCGGGAGCGATCAGGACGATCGCGACCGGGCCATGGGCCGCCGCTGATCACGGCAGTACGACGACGAGACAGCGACGAATTCGAAGAGAGAGCGAGAGACGATGCTCGATGTGAACATGTTCGACCAACTGCGGATCGGTCTGGCCACGGCCGACGACATCCGCAACTGGTCCAGCGGAGAAGTGAAGAAGCCCGAGACCATCAACTACCGGAC
>JBJTYE010000123.1:0-12752 GCA_046082625.1 Actinomycetota bacterium
GGCCTCGGGCGCGGCGAGGGACAGTCCACCGAGATGGCCGCGGGTGGCCATGGACCGAATGAAGACGCCGCGGTCGGTGGCATGGTCCTGCATCCGGACCCGGTCGCCCAGGATGGCGCCACCGGTGAACGGCGAGGACGGATCGATGGCCAGAACCGCCACTTCGAGATCCTGACGCCGCAGGTGGCCGATGATGGACGACGTCAACGTGCTCTTGCCGGCACCGGGAGCGCCCGTGAGACCCACGGTGTAGCAGCCTCCGCCCCGGGGATAGGCCAGACGGCCGATGGCCCGAGCCTCGGTGCCTCCGCGTTCGATCATGGACAACAGGCGAGCCAGCGCGCTGCGATCACCTTCGAGGGCGCCGGCGAAAAGTGTTTCCGGATCGCGATCGCGTCGGCTCACACGTTCACCACTTCGGTGACCCCGTCCACCCGGTCGCGCATGATGCGTTCGATGCCCTGCTTCAGGGTCTGAGTCGACGCCGGACAGGTCCCGCAGGCCCCCACCAAGGTCACGGTCACGATTCCGGTCGCTTCATCGACGCCCTTCAGCTCGATGTCGCCGCCGTCGGCCTGCAAGGCCGGTCGGATGGCTTCGATGGTCTCTTCGACCTGCGTGCGCATGGTGCTCGTCACTGGAATTCCTGCTCATTCGGGTCGCGGACCCAACAGATCGTAGAGTGGGTCGGCCGGAGAACCACCGATCCGAACGAGTCGATTGATCCCATGTCACATCCGAAACCACTCACTGTTCTGGCCCATCAGGGCGGATGGGACGAGATTCTGCTGGTGGTGGGTCCGATTGCGGTGATCGTCACACTGCTGGTGATCGCCAAACGTCGGATCGACGCCCGCCTGCGATCAGACGGTGACGGCCGCCGTCCGCTCGACGAGCGCTCCGAGACCCCGTAATCGGCCGACGATGTCGTCGTAGCCGCGATCGATGTGGTCGATCCCGGAAATGACGGTCCGGCCTTCGGCCGCCAGCCCGGCCACCACCAATGCCGCTCCGGCGCGGATGTCCGGAGCCACCACGGCCGCGCCCCGCAATCGTTCGACGCCGCGCACGATGGCGTGATGACCATCGGTGCGGATGTCGGCCCCCAACTTGGAGAGTTCTTCGACGTAACGGAAACGTCCGGGATACAGATTCTCGGTCACCACACCGAGACCTTCGCCGACCGCCAGCATGGTCACCAGCAAGGGTTTGTAGTCGGTGGCCAATCCCGGATACGGCAGCGTCTGGACGTCCACGGCCCGCAACCGACCTCGTGACACCAGATGCACCCCGTTCGACACGGCGCTGATGTCGAGACCCATGTCGCTCATGCGGCGCAGGAGGACGGCCATGTGGGCCGGATCCACCCCGGTCACGGTGACGTCACCGCCGGTGACGGCCGCGGCCGACAGATACGTGGCGGCCTGAATGCGATCACCGACCACGGCGTGGGACACCGGTCGCAGCGATCCCCGTTCGACCCCGGTGACGCGAATGGTCGACGTGCCGATGCCTTGGATGTCCGCCCCCATTTCCACCAGGAGCCGGCAGAGATCCGCCACCTCGGGTTCTCGGGCCGCGTTGTCGACGACGGTCTCACCCCGGGCGTGCACGGCGGCCGTCACGATGTTTTCGGTGGCCCCGACCGATGGGAAGTCGAGTTCGATGCGCGCCCCACGTAGGCGGTCGGCCCGAGCCTCGATGCGATCGTCCACCACGTCGAATTCGGCACCCATCGAGCGAAGGCCGGCGATGTGCATGTCGATGGGTCGACTCCCGAAGTCGTCCCCTCCGGGCATGTCGAGTCGTACCCGCCCACAACAGGCCAACAACGGACCGAGAAGGTTGATGGAGGCGCGGATGCTCTCCACCAGATGCGAGGGTGCCACGGTGCGGACGTCACCCGAATTGTCGATGTGCAGCACGTCTCCACGTCCCGCATCGTGTCGGACCTCGAGACCCAACGCCCCGAGCAGTCCGCCCATGGTGTCCACATCGGAGATGGACGGCACATTGGTGAGTTCATGACGTCCGGTGGCGTAGAGCGACGCCACCATCAACTTGAGCACCGAGTTCTTGGCTCCGGGAACCGACACCTCTCCGGTGAGCGGCTCGCTCTTGTGAACCACGATGCGTTCGGCGGCGCGGGAACCCTCACTCCGGCTCGTCATCGCATCCACCCTAGAGTCTCGCGGACACGGAGAAGTATGCTCCCCACGTGGGGCAGGTCGCCGGGCACCTCGAGCGGACGTGGCCCGATGATCCGCAGGTCACGGCGTGGCTGACATCCCCGCGGGCCGACCTGGTGTCCGAACGTCGCGTCGACGGGGTACAGGAGGGAGCCGGTTCCCATTCCTTCGACCAGGACGACGGACCGTTCCGCGACTACCGGCGCGTCGTCGAGTTTCGCCATGACGATGGCATCGGCACCTGGCACGAGAGCGTGCGCTACCGACTCGACATTCCCTGGTTCGCCTGGATGTTCGCTCGGTTGGTGCGACGACACGTGGCGCGCCGCACACCCGGGCCCGAACCGCTGAAGCAACCTGCCTGGTCGCCACCCGACCGATTGACGGCGCGCCAAGTGCACGTGCTCGGACTTCTGGCCGCGGCCTCGTTGTCCAGTGCTTTCGTGAACACCCTCTTCACGCAGACCGTGGCCTTCGCCAGCGACGACTTCGGCATCGGCGACTGGGGACGCGGTGTGGCCGGGACGGTGGTGCGGCTCGGCATTCTGATCGGATTGCCGGCGGCGTTCCTCGCCGATCGCATCGGACGTCGACGCGTGGTGGTGACCTTGGCCTGGGCGGCACCACTCATCGCCTCGCTCGGAGCTCTGGCACCCAACTTCCCCGTTCTGGTGGCGACCCAGACAATCAGTCGACCACTCGGACTGGCCCTCGATCTCTTGATCGCCGTGGTGGCCGCCGAGGAGATGCCGCGGAGTTCGCGGGCTTATGCGATCAGCATCCTGGCCATGGCCAACGGGCTCGGGGCCGGCGTGGCGGTGGCCGTGTTGCCGTTGGCCGATCTCGGCACCAGCGGCTGGCGACTGGTCTATGCCGTGGCCCTCGTCTGGCTGGTGGTGGCCCTGGACCTGGCCCGACGACTTCCCGAGACCCAACGATTCGAGCGGCGCCGTCTGCAGGCCTCGGCGCGGCCGGCGGTGACCGCCACCGAGCACGGGCGTCGGCGTCTGGCCATCCAGATGGCCGTGGCCTTCTGCGGGAACCTGCTGCTGTCCCCGGCCTCGTTCTTCCAGAACTCCTTTCTCAAGGACGAGCGCGGCTTCTCGGCCGGCATGGTCTCGATCTTCACGGCGGTGACGGCGGCACCGGCGGTCATCGGTCTCGTGATCGGGGGACGGGTGGCCGACCGACGCGGTCGGCGCAGAGTGGCCGCCGGATGCGTCCCGGTGGGCGCCGTCTTCATCGCTCTCTCGTTCCAGTTCACGGCGGTGTGGATGTGGACCGCCGCCATCATCGGCGCCATCGTGGCCGCAGCGGCCTACCCGTCACTGGCCGTCTACCGCACCGAATTGTTTCCCACCGCCAACCGCGGTTGGGCCGCGTCGCTCATCCTGGCCAGCGCTCTGATCGGCGGAAGCATCTCGCTGCTGGTGACCGGAGCCCTGCTCGATGCGGGACTGTCGTACGGCACGGTGATGCTGAGCCTGGTCGCCGGCCCTCTCGTCGTCGCGCTCATCGTGCTCACCACCTACCCGGAAACCGCGCATCGAGAACTCGAGGACCTCAATCCGGAGGATCGCGACCACCACATCGGACGGTGACGACGCAGGGCTCAGGCCAGGAGGATGCGGCGGGCTTCGCCCAGGTCGCCGATCTCCGAACTCGCCCGCACCTCGTCGCCCCCCACATCGGGATGCACGGTTCGCAACAGGGCGCGATAGCGAGCCTTCACCTCGCTCGGTGACGGTTTGACGGTGCCCGGCGGAAAGCCGAGGACCTCGAGAGCCCAGGCCCGCGGATCACCGATGGACCGCAGCGACGTCGACTGGGTGCCCACCAGGTGCGACACGAATGCCATCCCGAGGGGGCCGCGCCAGTTCATGGCCTTGGTCAGCACCGGACCGAGCGCCACACGGGCCGTCGGCTCGAGACGTTCGAGGGCGTAGATGGCGCCGAGAACCTGTTGCATGGGACTTCCCGATGCGTCGAATTCGAAGGAGAAGTCCTCTCCGGAACCGACGAGCCGATGCGTGCTGCGGGCCATCCCGTGTCGATCGACCTGGTACCGATGACGCAGGCGAGGCTGGGCGATACGTTCGCCGCGCTGAACCTGATTGATCAAGCGATGGGTATCGGCGATCAGATCATCGTCGACGTCGACTGCGTGCCGGGCAACCACGGCCGCCAACAGCAGACCGCCGAATCCGGGTGCGGGATCGGCGGGGAGAACGAGATGGCCCAGGGACACCCGTCGGGTGGGTGTCAAGGGCCGAGTGTGCCAGATCTCGATTTCGGCCAGCAGCACCGACGATCACGAATCCGCGTCGTCAACTTCTTCGAATGTCACGTCACCGCTGTCGAATTCGTCCAACAAATCGTCAACCAGAGTCTCGGCTTCCGTCGGGACGATCAGAGTGGTCTCCTGCCATCGGTGCGTGATGCGGCGGTCGATGAGCATTTCACTGATGTCGCGCCGTTCGGCGACGGAGTAGTCGTCGAGTTCGTACTCGGTGACGTCGTCGTCTTCCCCGACTCCCCCTCGGACGGCCGTCGACCCGATTCCGAGTTCCTGTTCGAGCCGATCGAAGAGTTGGTCCATGATGTCCTCGAATTCGGCCGGAACGACGAGTTCCATCTCCACCCATCCGTGCGGCACATCGGCTTGAGCCAGGCTGGCGGTGAGTTCGGCCTGCTGATCCGACGTCCACGACGACAAGTCGTAGAAGACGTTCTCGAAGTCGGGATCGAGCGGATTCCAATCGGTCACGCCCGAGACGCTATCGGTCGCGATCACCCGGCAGGGGCTCGGCGACGCCCAAATGACGACGCAAGAACTGCTCGGTGCGTTCGAATTCGACGATCTTGGATTCCCGTCTCCGGAATCCGTGACCCTCGCCTGCGAACACGACGTCTTCGACCACTCCTCCGTACGCACGAATCGACTCCGCCAATCGGATCGACTGGTCGATCGGCACCACCGGATCCTCGGTTCCATGGAAGAGGAGAATCGGTGTGGCAGTCAAGGCCGCCGGACGATGGATCGGGGATCGTTCCCGCGACGAACGTTCGGTGTCGATCGGCGAACCCATGAGGAAGCGGTTGTAGTGGGCTTCGAAGCGATGGGTGACTGCATCGAGACCGGCGATGTCACTGACCGGATACGCCACCACCACGGCGGCCAGTACCGCAGGATCGCGGGCCGCGAGGACCAGAGCGGTCATGCCGCCGGCCGAGGAACCGAGGACGGCCACGTGATCGGACCGATACCCGTGGGTCTCGCACACCTGTCGGAGCACATCGCCCACGTCGTCGACGTCCACTTCCCCCCATCGACCCCGCAGAGCCTGGGCGAAGGCCCGACCATGACCCGATGAACCGCGATGATCGGGGACCAGGATCGAATAGCCGCGATCCAGCCAAAAGGCGAATCTCGGCATGAACGTGATCATCCACTGATCGGTCGGTCCACCGTGGATCCAACACAGCAATCGTCCATTGGGACGGGCACTGCGGTACAGCCGCGCCTCCAGCGCTGTCCCGTCTGCGGCGGGAACCTGGGTGAGCGAAGGCTCCACCAGGGCCGGATGACCTTCCCAGGTAGCCGCCGAGCCGATGATGACGTCGGATCGCTCCCAGGTCGCGGTGTCGTAGAGCACCACCCGCGTCGGCGTTCTGCCTCCGGTTCGCAGGGCCACCAACCAGCGACCGGACCACGACAGTTGTCATGCACCGCCTTGGCCCGTTCGACGACTCGTCCGGTGCCGAGATCGACGGTGCAGAGCCGTCCGAATCCCTGCTCGTTGCGCGCAAAGGCTGCCGTCCCGCCGTTGGGATCGAAACACCAACTCCGTTGGCGCTCGCCCCAACTCGGCTGACCGTGTTCGAAGGGTTCAGCCACGCGCCGACCATCGGCGATCTGTAGGTTCAACCAACCCGATGCATCGTCGAGCCAACCGAGATCGGTGCCATCGGGCGACACCCGGGGCTGCTGCAGCTGACACGAAGGCGGTCCCAGATGCCCATCGGCCGACGCCAGTGTGCTCACGTCCCATGGCATGTGCGGAACGTTCCAGGCCGTCCACCACGGATGTCCCCTCCACCACAGCGGATCGGAGACGAAATCCCAGCGGCCGTCGTCGACTCGCTCGATGATGCCGGTGGCCAGGTCCACGACGTGGATCCGCGCCTGATCGACGACGAAGGCGACCCGTCGACCGGTGGGATCGACCATCGGCGAGGACGCCGACATGTTGCTGACCACGAGCCGCGGCTCTCCCTCCAATGGCAGCGACCACAAAGCACCGTCACGCGCCACCACCACGACGCCGGAGCTGTCGGGGAGCCAGGCGAAGCACCCGCCACCGAGCCCTCGTCCGGCGCGTACCGACCATGGTGACCAGGCGTCGATGTCCTCGACGGATGTCACGTATCGCGGCTCGCTGCCGCCGGACCAGAAGGCGTCGAGATCGATGCGGACGAGGCGAGCCCCGGACTCACCGTTCAGGACCATCGCCACCCAACGGCCGTCGGGAGAGATCTGGGGCTCGGTGATCTCGACGATGGAGAGACAATCCTCGACCGTCACGGTCCGTGCAGGAGACACCATGGCACCAGGGTAGGGAGTCGGGCATACGGCACGACCCCAGCGACCGGACTACCGTTGGACCATGCCCGAACAACCCTCCCGCAACCTGGCCATGGAGTTGGTGCGCGTCACCGAATCGGCTGCACTAGCCGCCTCCCGCTGGGTGGGCCGCGGCGACAAGAACGGTGCCGACCACGCCGCTGTCGAGGCCATGCGCACGGTGCTGGCCACCGTCCCCATGAGTGGACGCGTGGTCATCGGCGAGGGAGAGAAGGACGCCGCCCCCATGCTCTTCAACGGAGAGGCCGTGGGCGATGGCTCCCAACCCGAGACCGACGTGGCGGTCGATCCCATCGACGGAACCACCTTGACGGCTCTCGGCCGGGGCAACGCTCTCTCGGTGATCGCAGTCTCGGAGAAGGGCTCGATGTTCGATCCGGGACCGTGCATGTACATGGAGAAGATCGCCGTCGGACCCGACGTGAAGGGATCCATCGACATCACCGCCTCGTGCAGCGACAATCTGAAGTGGATCGCCAAGGCCAAAGGTGAGAGCGTGCGCGATCTCACGGTCGTGATCCTGGATCGGGACCGCCATCAAGGACTCATCGAAGAGGTTCGCTCCACCGGAGCCCGCATCAAATTGATCAGCGACGGCGACATCTTCGGAGCCATCGCCACCGCCTGGCCCGACGCCGGTGTGGACGTCCTGCTGGGAATCGGGGGAACCCCCGAAGGAGTCACCTCGGCGGCGGCTCTGAAGTGCATGGGTGGCGAGATCCAGGGACGGCTCTGGCCCCGAAACGAACAGGAGCGCCAGGCGGCCATCGCCGCCGGCTACGAGATCGGACGGGTGCTGACCACCGACGATCTGGTGCAGGGTGACAACTGCTTCTTCGCCGCCACCGGCGTCACCGACGGGGAACTGTTGAACGGCGTGCGCTTCCAGGCCGGACGGGCGGTGACCCAGAGTCTGGTCATGCGCTCACGTTCGGGAACGGTGCGGCTGATCGAAGCCCGGCACCGGTTGGACAAACTGAAAGAGATCTCCTCGGTCGATTACAACTGACCGTCGCCTCAGAGTTTGACGCCGGTGCCGCCGACACCACCGGCCGCCGCCAGCCGGGCATGGGCCTTGCTGAGTTCCGCGGCACCCAGAGCATCATGGGCGTGTCGGAGTTGCTCTTCGAGGCGTTCCACCTCGGTTTGGGCTGCGCTCTTGTCGATCTCCGAGCCCAGTTCGGCGAAATCCGTGAGGATCGACACCTTGTTGTTGCTGACCTCCACGAATCCACCGTGGACGGCCACGTCCAGAATCGAGCCGTCGGCCAGATACACCCGGGTGTGATTGGGAATGAGCGCCGCCAGGAACGGTGCGTGCCCGGGCAGGAAGGCGATCTCCCCACCTCCGAGGGTGCGCGTGATCACCTGAGTGGCCTGACCCGAGAACAACATGCGCTCGGGAGAGACCACCTCCACCTGCATCGAGGTGGACTCGGCCATCAGGCGTTCTCCTGCAGGCTCTTGGCCTTGGCCAGCACCTGCTCCACGCCACCCACGTTCAAGAAGGCCTGTTCCGGCACGTGGTCGAGATCGCCCCGGAGGATCGCCTCGAAGCTGGACACGGTCTCCTCGACGGGTACGAATTCTCCTTCGATGCCGGTGAAGACCTTGGCCACGAAGAACGGCTGCGACAGGAACCGCTGGATCTTGCGGGCCCGGGACACCGTGAGGCGGTCCTCTTCGCTCAGTTCGTCGAGACCGAGGATGGCGATGATGTCCTGCAGTTCCTTGTAGCGCTGCAGGTTCTCCTGCACGCGACGGGCCACCTGATAGTGCCGGTCGCCCACGACCTCGGGGGTGAGGATGGTGGACGTGGAGGCCAGCGGGTCCACCGCCGGGTAGATGCCGAGGGCCGCCACCTGCCGGGACAGTTCCGTGGTGGCGTCCAAGTGGGTGAAGGTGGTGAAGGGCGCCGGGTCGGTGTAGTCGTCCGCAGGAACGTACACGGCCTGCAGCGAGGTGATCGACCGACCGCGGGTGGAGGTGATGCGTTCTTGCAACTGGCCCATCTCGTCGGCCAGCGTGGGCTGGTATCCCACGGCCGAGGGCATACGTCCGAGAAGAGTGGACACCTCGGAGCCGGCCTGCACGAAGCGGAAGATGTTGTCCACGAACAACAGCACGTCCTGGTTCTGCACGTCGCGGAAGTACTCGGCCATGGTCAGCGCCGACAGGGCCACGCGCAACCGGACTCCGGGCGGTTCGTCCATCTGGCCGAAGACCAGGGCGGCCTTCTCGAACACGCCGGACTCTTCCATTTCGAGACGCAGGTCGGTGCCCTCACGGGTGCGCTCGCCCACGCCGGCGAAGACCGACACACCACCGTGCTGGGAGGCCACGCGGTTGATCATCTCGGTGATGAGCACCGTCTTGCCCACGCCGGCGCCACCGAACAGACCGATCTTGCCGCCGGCCAGGTACGGAGTGAGGAGGTCGATGACCTTCACACCGGTGACGAACATGCGCTTCTGTGGCTCGAGTGCCGAGAAGTCCGGGGCCGGGCGGTGGATCTCCCAGCGCTCCATGTCGGAGAACTTGGCATTGTCGTCGTCGAGCACTTCGCCCCACACGTTCCACACGTGTCCGAGCACCCGGTCGCCCACCGGCACGTTGATGCCGCGCCCGGTGTTGCGTACCGCCGTACCGCGGCGCAGACCGTCGGTGGGCTTCATGCACACGGCGCGGACTCGGCCGTCGCCCAGCTGCTGGGCCACTTCGGCCAGCACCTTGACATCGGCTCCCTCGATGTTCACGGTGAACTCGAGAGCGGTGTTCAATTCGGGGAGAGCTCCGCGAGGGAACTCCACGTCGATCACCGGACCGGCGATACCGACGACTCGGCCGTCCTTCAATTCGTTCGCTGTCTGGGTGGTTGCAGTGGTCATGGCTGTCCTTCTCCTACTGAGATCTTCGGTCCGAATCAGTTTCTCGATGCCAGAATGCCGTCGATGGGGTCGATGTCGATGATGCGCACTTCCTTGGCGCTGCCACCGGACAGCGCTTCGGCACCGCCGACGATCTCCATGATCTCGGTGGTGATGGAGTCCTGACGGGCTCGGTTCATGATGCGCGAGAGGTTCTTGATGAGTTCCTCGGCGTTGTCGGTGGCGCTCTTCATGGCCCGCTGGCGGAAGGCGTGCTCACTGGCGGCGGCGTTCAGCAGAGCCGCATAGACACGGGCCTCGATGTAGCGCGGAATCAACGTCTCGAGAATCGTCGAGGGGTCCGGTTCGAATTCGTAGTCGGCCGAGGCACCGTCGGTACCGGGCCGTCCGTCGCCGCCCTGGATCACGTCCTGCTCGAGGGGCACCAGCGGACGCAACACCACTTCTTGGGAACCGGCAGTGATGAAACGGGTGTAGATGAGAACGACCTTGTCGACCTCGCCCGACGCGTAGAGACCCACCACGTGCTCGCCGACGGCCTTGGCATCGGCGTAGGAAGGCTGATCGCTGAAGCCGTTGAATGCCTGGCCCAGGTGATAGCCGCGAAAGCGCATGTACCCCTCGGCCTTGCGACCGACCGGAACGACCACGTAGTCGCGTCCGGCGAGCACATCGGCCTTGATCTCGGCTTCGGTGGCGCGCAGCACGCCGGCGTTGTACCCGCCGCACAGACCGCGATCCGCGGTGATGGCCACGTAGCAGACTTTCTTGATCGCTTCACGGTGAGCGAGCAACGGGCTTCCCGTGGAACCACCAGCAGCCGCCAGGTCGCGCACGACCTCGGTGATCTGCTCGCTGTAGGGAACGGCGGCCTGAACGCGCTGCTGGGCCTTGACGATCCGCGACGCCGCGATGAGTTCCATGGCGCGCGTGATCTTCTTCGTGGCCTGCACACTGCGGATTCGACCCCGCAGTATTCGTTCCTGTCCACCGGCCATGTGACTACTCCGTCGCCAGCGTCTTGTTGGAGTGAGCCGCGCCGAGCTGCTCGGCATCGGTGGCCAATTCGTTGGCCTTGCGGGCCGCGGCCGCCGAGGCCATGAACGAATCCTTGAAGGACTGGACCACGGCACCCAGGTCGTCGGGCAGACCCTTGGTGCGAATGGCGTCCAGCATGGAGGCGTGGCGGGAGCGCATGTTCTCCAGCAATTCGGCCTCGAACCGGCGAACGTCGTTCACCGGAACGTCGTCCAGGTAGCCCTTGGTTCCGGCGAAGATCGACACCACCTGCTCCTCCACCGGCATGGGGCTGTTGAGCGGCTGCTTCAACAACTCGACCAGGCGGTAGCCGCGCTCCAACTGGGCCTTGGACACGGCGTCCAGTTCGGAGCCGAAGGTGGCGAAGGCCTCGAGTTCACGGAACTGGGCCAGGTCCAACTTCAGAGTTCCGGCCACGCTCTTCATGGATTTGATCTGCGCTGCACCGCCCACGCGGGACACCGAGATGCCCACGTCGACCGCCGGACGCACACCGGACTTGAAGAGGTTGTCCTGCAGGTACACCTGCCCGTCGGTGATGGAGATCACGTTGGTCGGAATGTACGCCGACACGTCACCGGCCTTGGTCTCGATCACCGGCAGGGCGGTGAGCGAACCAGCGCCGTTGGCGTCGGAGAGCTTGGCGGCCCGCTCGAGCAGACGGCTGTGCAAGTAGAAGACGTCACCGGGATAGGCCTCGCGGCCCGGAGGACGACGGAGCAACAGCGCCATCTGGCGATAGGCCTCGGCCTGCTTGGACAGGTCGTCGTAGACGATGAGGGCGTGCTGGCCGTTCTCCATCCAGTGCTGACCCATGGCGCACCCCGAATAGGGGGCGAGGTACTTGAACGGTGCCGAATCCGCCGCGGTGGCCACGACCACGACCGTGTACTCGAGAGCGCCGGCCTGACGGAGAGTCTCCACGGTCTGGGCCACGGTGGAGCCCTTCTGGCCGATGGCCACGTAGATGCACTTCACTCCTTGACCCTTCTGGTTCAAGATGGTGTCGATGGCGATCGTGGTCTTGCCGGTCTTGCGGTCGCCGATGATCAGCTCGCGCTGACCCCGACCGATCGGAGTCATGGCGTCGATCGACTTGATGCCGGTCTGGAGCGGCTCGTGCACCGGCTTGCGACCCATGATGCCGGGAGCCTGGATCTCCATACGGCGCTGCTGGACGCCGGCGAGCGGTCCCTTGCCGTCGATGGGCTCACCGAGAGCATTGACCACGCGACCGAGCACCCCTTCGCCGACGGGCACCGAAAGGATCTGGCCGGTGGCCTTCACCGTCTGCCCCTCTTCGATGCGGTCCGAATCACCGAGGACCACGGCGCCGATCGAGGTCTCTTCCAGGTTCAGTGCCAGACCCTTGGTGCCGTCCTCGAATTCGAGCAACTCGTTCACCGCGCAATCCGGAAGACCCGAGATGTTGGCGATGCCGTCACCGACCGAGGAAACACGCCCGACGGTACGGGCTTCCAACGACGGGGTGAAGCCCTCGAGATTCTTCTTGATCGCTGCGGCGATCTCTGATGCGGACAGTGTCAACTCAGCCATGTGCTTCTCTCTTCGCTTCTCCGGCTCTCAGAGCCGGGTCTTCACATTCTCGACACGGGTACGGATACTTCCGTCGATCACGGTGTCACCCACCGTGGCCACGATGCCTCCGAGCACCGAAGGATCGACGACGACTTTCAGATTGACCTGGCGACCGGTGGCATTGGCCAACGCCGCCGACAGACGGGTCTGCTGGTCGGCGGTCAAAGGCACCGCCGTGCGCACTTCGGCCACTTCCAATTGCTTGGCCGAGGACGCCCGCTGGACCAGGCGATCGATGATGGCGGGGAGATCCCGGCCGCGGCCACCGGCCACCACCATGGAGACCAACTGCACGGTGGTGGACGTGACCTTGCCGCCGAGGAGATCCTCGACGATGCCCTCGCGGCGGGCCACCGGAATCTTCTCGTCGGTCAGAGCGTTGCGCAGAGCGTC
>JBJTYE010000124.1:0-6224 GCA_046082625.1 Actinomycetota bacterium
GTCGTCGTCGATCCACGGGAGTACATGACCAAGGCGTTGGCGTGGGCGCGGGTGAAACCGTGGACGGTCATCAAGTGAGCCAACTGATCGGCGTACTTCTGATCGGTATGGTGGCCATCACTCGATGCCAGTGCGTCATGGGCCGGCCGTACTTCTTCTCGATGGCCGGGAAGTGCGATGCACGGGTCGCGTCGGGACTATTCACGGGACAATTGTATGAGACTAATCAGGTACATCTGTGAGGACGGGTCAGTACATCTGTTCAGTATGAAGTGATGTAGCGGTGCTTACTCTCCTACGTCGAGTGGCAATGAACCACTCACGACGAAAGGAAAGGGACACTCCCCATGTCACTTCTGAATTCCAGCCCATCCATGAGGCGTCGCAAGCGCTACGCCCTCGGTTCCAGCGCCGCCCTGGCGGTCATGGCCATTCCGATGATCTTCGGTGGCCAGGCCTCGGCCGGGGCCCCGTTGACTCTCCTCACGGTCACTCCCAATGGTGATTCCGTGACGTACGGAGACGCCGAGCCGGGCTACACCTACAACATCACCGGCTTCGTGAACGGCGAAGACGAAGGAACAGCAGCCGGATACGTGGCCCCGACCTGCGACTCCGACTACGACGCCGGCGATCCGGTCGGTCCGTACACCATCACCTGTACCGGCGGCTCCGCCACCGACTACTCGTTCGATACCACTGCAACGGCCACCCTCACCGTGGGCGCGGCTCTGCTGACAGTGACACCCGACAACGACTCCATCACCTACGGCGATGCCGAGCCGGGCTACACCTACAACATCACCGGCTTCGTGAACGGTGAAAACGAAGGAACGGCTGCCGGCTACAGCGCCCCGACCTGCGACTCCGACTACGACCAGTTCGACGCCGTGGGTCCCTACACCATCACCTGCACCGGCGGCTCCGCCACCAACTACAGCTTCGACACCACTGCAACGGCCATCCTCACCGTGGGCGCAGCTCAGCTGACCGTCGATCCGTCGGACATGACCCGTCACTACGGAGCTCCCGAGCCCGCCTTCGACTTCGATGTCACCGGCTTCATGGGTTCCGACTCCACCATCTCGGCGGCTGGCTACACCGGACCGACCTGCGATTCGGACTACGACGCCGGCGATCCGGTGGGTACCTACACGATCACCTGCTCGGGTGGTTCTGCTACCGATTACACGTTCGACACGACCTCGACGGCCACGTTGACCATCACGCCGTTCGTTCTCGGTAGCGAAGAAGTCGTCTACTCCGGTCAGACCGAAGTTCAGACCAGGAGCTCGAGTGACACGTTCGCCCGAGTCACGCTAAGTGCTTCGATCACCGCTGATTTCGACAGCGTCGACGCATCCAACACTTGCACCGAGGGAGGACCGAGCGTCAGCGATGCCACGGCCACCTTCCGTGACCTCTCGACCGGTCAAGTCATCGCATCAGGGGTTCCCATCGCCGAAGTCGGCGGGAACTGCGAAGAGGGAATCGCCACGATCTTCACCTCGTTGAGCAGTGGCCAGATGGGAATGGACGTCCACCTGATCGAAGTCACCATCGCTGGATCCTTCAGCGGTGCCAATGATTTCCAGATCGGAAACGCTCCGGAATCCGCCAGTGTGGTCGTCAGCATGCCGTCGGCGACGGGAACCATGATGGACTCAGGGGGACTGCCCTTCGTCGCTCAGTCCTCCTACTACAGCCTCGGGACCGAAGGCAGCCTGACCTCGGCGATGGATGGTGACGATGTCGTGATCGCCGGCTACCGCTTCGTGGCCGGTACTCGCAAGGTCAGCCCCAAGGGCCAGGCGATCCTCATGATCCCCGCGCCCAATGGTGGTGTGTACTACATCAAGACCAACTCCATCACCTCGATGAGCGTTGGTTCGACCATGACCACGATCTTCACCAAGGCCAACATCCAGCTGATCGGTGGAGACTGTGAGACCCCCTGCGGCGTCGACGGCAACGTCTCGCTGCGACTCGACATCTCGAGCAATGGGGATGTCGGTTACACGGTGCAGTCCTCGAAGACCAGCGCCCTGTACTACTCCAATAATTGGTACAAGTCGGGCAAGGTCTGGAAGACCATGCCGCAAGATCTGACCCTCCTGTAATCGGAGGTTCGGAATGGGGAAGGGCCGGAGCCTCAGGGCTCCGGCCTTTTTCGTTGTCGACGCTATTCGAAGACAACCGTCAATGGACCCGACGCCTCCAAGGGATCCCCGAAGTTCACTATGTAGCCGGTGGTCACCTCTTGCGGCGCAATCACATTACAACCTTCACCGCCGTCAACACTCAGAGCTTCGACGTAATCATCAGTTACGCCAGAAAGGCTCACAACAGGTCGAAACGTCACGTCTCCTCCGTTGTATTGCTCGATGATCGGATACTCGATTCCATATGGACCTCGTGGTCCAGGTGAGATAGGAAACAAGGTGTACGCAATCCCGGTGCAGTCCGTAGTTTCGTAGAGGACGTACGCGGATACTCCTGTCAAAACATTTTGACAGGGCTCACCGAACAGGTTGTACGAACGGAACTCTGCGCCATCCCACACCACCCAGCATCCGTTGTTGCCGCCGGCGCCATCTCCGACGATGATTCCGAGCTCGCTACCGGCCGAATCAAGAAGTCTGAACGAACCAGATCCGCCAGTGGATCCACCTTCATCCCAGGCCAAGACTTGCTCACCACGGCGACACACCTGACCGGCCTCCGCATCGATGATGCGAACGGCACCGGATCGCGTCGTCACGCACGCCGTGATCTCGCCAGCGGAGTCCGGAATCGAGGCCACGACGAGACCCGATCCCGTGAGCGCTACTCCCAACACGAGGCCTCCCAGGAAGCCCCTCCGCCTTGTGAACATGCCCATGCCGTCCGCCTCCATGGTCACCCGGGGTTCAGGTACCCACCGTTCGGGTCACAGTAGCGGTTCGGCCTTTCCGTGTCGCACCCTGGAGGGTGTGGAGTGGCTCATCCATGATTGTTTCTGGAACGTCGAACCACTCCAGCCCGGATGACCACGATCACGAGACCCACTCCTCCACCGATCGCCACCACGAGGACCCAATTGACCGAGGATGTTGTGTCGGGGGTGGGATCGGTGACGACCTGGTCCTCTTCGGCGGGTGGGGCTTGCGATGACGGCACCGAGGCGACCGTGGTGACGATGTCGGTCGTGGCGTCCTCGGGGGGAGGTGTGCTGTACCAGTCCATCACCCCGGTCACTCCGAGAGACCGGTCCACGACGCCCTCGACCGGCGTCCCGAACAACTCCTTGAAACCCACCGACACCGTGAATCGGGCCGGCGCCGCACCGATCACGGTGACCGAGTACTCGCCAGCCACGGCGGTGGTGTCCAGGTCGTGCAGACGTATGTAGTTCGTCCCCGAGAACGGCTCAGCGAAGGGAATCCGGAGATCGGGACGAAGCTCTGTGACCGATCCGGTGGGATCGACCAACTCCATGTACGGCAGTAGTTCGCCCTCCAAGGTGTTCTCCGGTGCCAGGTCCGGGATCAGGAGGGACAAATACAGTCGGTCTCCCTCGGCGAAAACCACCCTGAAGGAGCGCGTGTCACCCGCTCCATCGACTGCGCCATAGAAAGCGAACGAGATCGTTCCATCCGGGATCAGGGGACCACTCGAAGGAGCTGTCTGCTCCTGCGTGAGAATGATCGGATCGTGCGCCCGAGCCGGGGACGCCAAGAGGCCGACTCCCACAAGCAGCACAGAGAGTCCAGGGAAGCGCCTCATGCCATCAGTCTGATTGGTGGCCACCGTTGCCAGCGAGTTTGATCAATGTTGGACGCCGCATGTTCGCGGCCCGACATGTCTCGCGCGCTCGAAGGGACTCGAACCCCTAACCTTCTGATCCGTAGTCAGATGCTCTATCCATTGAGCTACGAGCGCAGAACTCCAACTCTAGAGGGCAAAAAGCCCACCCGCACGCTGGCGGTTCAGGAGACCGGGCACCAACTCGAGGTGCACCACGGCTTCCAACTGCCGGCCCGCTGGTACACCACGTAGGCCAACCTGATGTTGGTCTCCGGATTCAGCAATTGGGACGGATCGGACACTCCGTAATTCTTCATCCAAGTCTGGTGGGCCAACCAGTTCAACTGGAAGAGCCCGTAACAGCACCAGTTCTGAGCCGTCGGGACCCATCGGCTCTCGCGGTTCACCACATAGAAGGCATTCGCCTCCAATTCGTCGGGCCAGATGTCGCGCACCATCTGCTCCAACTCGGCGCGGGTGTAGCTCGTCTTCGGAGCCGACGTCGTGGCCGTGGTGGTCGACGGAGCCTTGGCGCCGATCGGCAGACACAGCGTGTCACCGATGAGCAGTGTCGACGAGAGCGTCATGCCGTTCACGGCGGCCAATTCGGTGGCCGACACCGAGTACAAGTTGGCGATGCGGTTCCACGAGTCTCCGGACTTCACCGTGTAGGAACCAGAGCACTTTGGTGAACTGGCCTTCGTCTGAGTGGCGGTCGTCTTCACCGGCGGCACAGCAGCACCCGGCGGCAGACAGATCTCTTCTCCGACGAGCAGATTCGACTTGAGCGTCATGTTGTTGACACCGGCGATGAGCGAGGCCTTCACGCCGGCAGCTTCAGCGATGCCGTACCAGGAGTCGCCGGCCTGCACGGTGTACTTGGCAGCACAGACCACCGGAGCCGGTTCGGCGGGAGCCGGAGCAGGAGTGGCGGCCGGAACGGTGACCGGAGGGGCCACGGTCGAGGGCGGGGCCACGGCCGGGGCATTGCCGGCAGTGGGATCGAACTGGACCACGGCCGCTGCACCACCGGAGTACGCCACGTCCACGGCCTTGCCGTCATCGCGCATGGCCCAGGCCACGGGAGCCACCAAGAGTCCCAACATCGAGATCGCCACCACCCGACGCCGGAACTGGTACTGCGGCGCGCTCACTGGCGGCCGCGACGACGGTCGAGGCCGCCGACGAGGACCACCCGTGTAATACGGGTCCTGGTAGGAGTGATGGTTGTACGTGCTCATGGTGCTCACTCGGTGCCGAACAGAGTCCCGCCCCCTTCAAGTGTGCTCCACCCCCTGGGGTGTCGCAACCTCATACGGGCGTTCCACAAACGGTCCACAGGCCTTGTCCACATCCTGTGAGGAGAGAAAGTCCAGTTCACGGGGATGAGCGACAGCTCTATCCCCAGATTGTGAACAAGTCTCAAACTTTCGTCTCTGGCGGAGAGGGTGGGATTTGAACCCACGGACCCCGTTTCGGGGGTCAACGTCTTAGCAGGACGTCCCGTTCAACCGTGCTCCGGCACCTCTCCTAGCTGGTCGCCCAAGTGTACCGGTGGGCCATCGGGGTCCATCCATCGCCATCGAGCGGAACGGGAGGGATTCGAACCCCCGGGCCTTTTGAGCCGGCCGCTTTCAAGGCGGCTGCATTTGTCCACTCTGCCACCGTTCCGATGCGAGGCTAGCGAGATCGGTCGCGCATCCCTGATGGAGGGTCCGGGCCGAGACGGTTCAGAGGGTGATGCTCACCCCGAACAAGCGCAGAAACTCGGCTGCGTACTGCTCGTCGGTCTCGGCTGCACCGAGGGCCACCCATTCGGCGTCGCTGATCTGTGGTCGGCGACTCAGCAACTCGGGACCGCCCCACGACACGGGGTACCGCAAGCGCGGCGAATCGGTTTCGATGGCTTCGCGGACGACCGCACCCACCTCGAACGGATCGGTGGCCTGCGCCATGCCAGCGGCGTAGAACTGGAAGAGTCGTCGGTAGTGGGCGTCGTAGGCGCCGGTACTGTTCGGCGCGTCGACGTTCTTGGCGAAGATCGCCGATTTCGTGATGCCCGGTTCGATGATCGCCACACGGATATCGAAGGGCGCGAGTTCTTGGGCGAGTTCTTCGCTCATGGCCTCGAGTGCCCATTTCGACGCCACGTAGGGAGCTTGGGCCAACGCCGCGAAGCGACCCACCACCGAAGACACGTTCACGATGCATCCCTGGCGTCGCTCGCGCATGGTCGGCGCCACCTTGCGGACGCAGCGCACGGCCCCGCACAAATTGATGTTCATCACCTCGAGGAACAACTCCGGCGGACACTCCTCCACCACCGCGTTGCCTCCGACACCGGCGTTGTTCACCAACACGTCGACGTGATCGACGACCGCGAAGATCTCGGCGAAACCGGCATCGACACTGGCGTCATCGGCGATGTCCATCTCGAT
>JBJTYE010000125.1:0-4523 GCA_046082625.1 Actinomycetota bacterium
TTCGCTCTCGCCGCCGCGGCGGCCAGCGTGGTCTACATCTCGGCTACGCAGCGTCTGCGCACGCAGCTGCTGCATCCGTCAGACTCTGCGCCCGCCGATCGTTCGCCAAGTTCGTCGCCATCTGGTTCATGACGTAGGCGAAAGCCAGGTTTCGCTCGGGGTGGGCGAAGGCCACCGAACCCCCCGCCCCCGGGTGACCGAAGGATCCCGACCCCGCATACGGAGTGAACATGCCGTGGGTCATGAAGCCCATGCCGAACGTGGTCGGCATGATCAGACAGGCATCGGGCTCCCCTGGCGGGGTCACGGTGGTCCGGGCCCGCTCCACGGTCTCGGGCTTCTTCAACAGACGCACTCCGTCCACGTCTCCGATGGTGGCGGCGTAGATACGAGCCAGAGTCGGAGCATTGGTGATGGCATTGGCAGCCGGGATCTCCGCCGCGTGCACGTCCCGTCGATTGAAGGCCCCGTCCACCGAGAAGGCGCCGTTGAGGCTGAGCGCCTGACCACCCGGAGAGTTCGGCCCCATGAACTGCTCCATCATGGCCTTGACCGCCGGATCCATCGAGGGGTCGTCGTCGCCAGCCAGGCTGCCGATCATCGGCGACACTCGCGGTTCCTCGGACTCGGGAAGACCGATCCAGAGCTCACCGCCCACCGGGGACACGATGTCGTCCTGGACGAACCGACCCACACTGCGTCCGTCCACCCGCCGCACCAGTTCACCGGCCAGCCACCCGTAGGTGAGGGCGTGGTATCCATGGGCCGTACCGATCTCCCAACGTGGCGCCGTGGCCGCCAGACGCGCCGTGATCGTCGGCCAATCGAGGGCCTCGCCGAGAGAGATCTCCCCGTCCACGGTGTACAGACCGCACTGATGGGACAGCAACTGGGCCACCGTGGCCTCACCCTTGCCGGCCTGGGCGAATTCGGGCCAGTAGGTGCTCACCTTTTCGTCGTAGGAAAGCAGCCCGCGCTCCACGCACATGGCCACGGCGATGGCGGCGATCCCCTTGGTGGTGGAGAACACCAACTGGAGAGTGTCCTGCGAGTAGGGCTGGGTGCGCGCCGCATCGAAATGCCCGCCCCACAGATCTACGACCTTGCGACCCCGGTGGTACACCGCGACGCCGCAACCCACTTCCTCGCCACTGGCGAGATTGGCGGCGAAGGCCTCGCGCACCGGCTCCCAGCCCGATGCCACCGAACCTTGGACCCCGGACATCAACTCACCATTTCCTTCAGAGTCTCGATCGACTTCACGGCGTCGGGTCCCACCGGATTCACCGAGAGCACCGTGACCCCGGCTTCCTTGAATGCCGCGATACGTTCCTTCACGTAGCTCTTGGGTCCCACCAGATTCGAGTTGGCCAGCATCTCACCGGGCACCGCAGCGGCGGCTTCGTCTTTCTTGCCGGACAGGTACAGATCCTGGATCTCGATGGCTTCCTTTTCGTAGCCGTACTTCTTGCAGATGGTGTTGTAGAAGTTCTTGTCGCGTGCTCCCATTCCGCCGATGTAGAGAGCGGCATTCGGGCGGGCGAAGTCCAGGATCTTCTTCTGAGCCTCTCCGGTCAAGGACTCGTCGATGGCCAACATGCCCCCCGCCGAGATCTCCAACTTGGGCAACGAGGAATCGCGCTTCGACAGACCCTTCTTGAGATCATCACCCCAGACGTTCTGGAACTTGTCCGGATCGAAGAAGATCGGCAACCAACCGTTGGCGTACTGGGCCGTGGCCGCCACGCTCAGTCCCATGAGACTGGCCCACCAGATGGGGATGTCGCGTCGGATCTCCTGACCGGGCTTGATGATCTTCAAGGGCTTGCCGAGTCCGGTGCCCTGTCCGGCGGGCAGCGGCACCTTCACGGTTTCGCCGTCCATCTGGAAGGGCTGCTCGCGCGCCCAGATCATCCGACAGGCCTGGATGTACTCCTTGATGCGCACCATGGGCTTTTCGTAGGGGACGCCGTGGAAGCCCTCGACGACCTGCGGTCCGCTGGCTCCGAGTCCGAGAATGAAACGACCCTGGCTCACGTAATCGCAACCAGCGGCCGTCATGGCCATCAAGGCCGCCGTCCGGCTGTAGACGTTGACGATGCCGGTGCCGATCTCGATGCGATCGGTCTTGGCCGCCAGGTACCCCACCTGGCTGATGGCATCGGCGCTGTAGGCCTCGGCGATCCAGACCACGTCCAGTCCGGCCTTTTCCAGTTCGACCACCTTGTCCACGGCGGCGTGGAATCCCCCGGCATAGTTCAACATCATGGACAACTTCATGACTTCCCCTTTTCGACGATCTCGGCCAAATCTACGGGTGGGCCGCCGATCGGGACGAACCCTCGTGATTCAGGTTGCCCGACCGGAACCCCTCCAGATCCAGGGTCACGTATCGATAACCCAGCGCGGCGAGCTCGGCCACGATGCGTTCTCGAAGTTCGACGGCTCGCGCCAGTTCGGCCGTGGCCAACTCGATCCTCGCGGTCTCGCCGTAATGACGCACTCGCACGGTGCGGAATCCCAGATCGCCGAGGGCCGCCTCGGCTCGATCCACCCGGCCGAGGATCTCGACCGTCACCGACGTCCCGTAGGGAATGCGGCTCGCCAGACAGGCCGCCGCCGGCTTGTCCCAGGTGGGAAGACCCCAATCTCGGGACGCGGCGCGCACGTCGTTCTTGGTGAAGCCGGCCTCCACCAACGGAAAGATCGCTCCTCGTTCCGCGGCTGCCTTCTGTCCGGGACGGTGATCCGCCAGATCGTCACAGTTCACTCCCAGCACCACGGTCGATCCGGCCGCGATCGGGATCATCACGTCCATCAACTCGGCCTTGCAGTGATAGCAGCGGTTCGGATCGTTGACGCGGTAGGCCGCGTTCTCCATTTCGAATGTTGTCACCGGGGTCCAGCGCAAGTCGAGGTCCTGGGCCAGCCGACGACAGTCGTCCTCTTCGCGCTGCGCCAGGCTCGGTGACACCGCCGTCACGCAATGGGACCGCTCACGTCCGAGAGCCCGCCGAGCCGCAGCGGCCAGGAAGGTCGAATCGGCGCCGCCACTGAAGGCCACCGCCACCGAGCCGAGACCGGCCAGATCCGCCAACAAGGTCTGGCACTTCAGTTGCAGTTGGGTGTCCACACCACTCCGTCGCTCACTAGGCGATGCATGTTCCCATCGTGCCACACCCTCGTGGATCCCTCCCGATCAGTCCGAAGTGGTACTCCCTAGACTTCCCATGGTGAACGACGAATCGCGCCCTCGGGATCCACACTCCGAGCAGGAACGTTTCGCCCTGAGAGACGGAGAGAATCTGCGGCTCGACATCGGCGCCGGACTGGACCTGCGGGGTATCCGGCGCGGACCCCATCCGACCGACGCGCCCTTCTTCGTTCTGGTCCACGGGTTGGCCTCCAATGCTCGCATGTGGGACGGCGTGGCCTCGGAACTCGCTCGCGCCGGCTATCCGAGTGTGGCCCTCGACCTGCGCGGCCACGGTCTCAGTTCCAAGCCGGATCATGGCTACGACTTCGACACCATCTGTTCCGACATCGAACGGGTCCTGGATCGTTGCGGAGTCGAACGCGCCATCCTCGTCGGTCAGTCCTGGGGCGGGAACATCGCCATCCACGCTGCCGATCGGATCGCACCGCGGTTGCACTCGGTGGTGGCCGTCGACGGCGGCATCATCGAACTGGGACGAGTCTTCCCGGAATGGGACGAGTGCGCCCGACGTCTGCAGCCGCCGCGACTGGCCGGAAGCCGGGCCGGTCGATTGGAAAGCGCCATCCGTTCCTGGCACGCCGATTGGCCCGAATCAGGAATCATCGGCTCGCTGTCGAATTTCCAGTACCACGAGGACGGCACCATCAGCCCGTGGCTGACCTTCGACCGCCACATGACCATCCTGGCCGAACTCTGGCGGCATCGTCCGTCGGAACTTTTCCCGCGCCTCGAGCGACCGGTCCTGTTCCTGCCGGCCGACTCCGGGGACGTCGAGTGGACCCACGACAAGCAGAACGCCGTGGACGCGGCCCTGGCCGGTCTGGCTCGAGGTCGGGTGCACTGGTTCCGTCCGGCCCATCACGATCTGCACGCCCAACATCCGCAGCGGTGCGCGACGGTGCTCATCGACAACGTCGAGGACGGATTCCTTGTCTGATCGCGCCATGCCTCGGATCCTGACCATCATGGGTTCGGGCGAGACCGCTCCCACGATGATGAAGCATCATCGGGATCTGCTCGGTCGCCTCGGATCGGCGCCGGCTGCCGTCGTCCTCGACACCCCCTACGGCTTCCAGGAGAATGCCGCCGAATTGGCTCACAAGGCCGTGGAGTACTTCCGACAGAGCGTGGGCTTCGACATCGAGGTCGCCGGTCTGACCCAGCTGGCCGACGTCGATCCCGTGCTCATCGAACAAGGGCTCAACCGTCTCCGCCGAGCCGAGTACCTCTTCGCCGGACCGGGCAGTCCCACCTATGCGCTTCGGCAATGGGCCGAGACCGCAGTTCCGGAGATCATGCGCGAGAA
>JBJTYE010000126.1:0-4195 GCA_046082625.1 Actinomycetota bacterium
GCACGTGGTGTTGGCCACCTGCGGTCCGGTGGTGCCCGAGGTGCTGCAGGCCGCCACGTTGCTGGAGGCCGAAGGGATCGGCGTGGTGGTCCTCGATCTCACCAGTTCGGATCGTCTCTATCGCGAATGGCGCACCGAACTACGCGCCGCCGGCCGCACGGCCCGATCAGCCGGAGAAACGTTCCATCTGGCCACACTCATCGAACATCATGAGCGGTCGCTGCCCATCGTCACCGTGCACGATGCCGCCAGCCATCACCTGTCGTGGCTGGGAGGGGTTTTCGGCACCCGGGTGCATCCCATCGGCGTGGACGAGTTCGGCCAGAGCGGCACCATCGCCGATGTCTACGGACTCTTCGATCTGCAGCCCGCACAGATCGTGAACGCCGCCCTGGTGGCGATCAGCTGATCAGCCCCGGGGATACACCGGGTCGGCGCGCCGCAACATCACGTCGCTGCGCATCCGCACCGTGTCCTCGAAGCGACCTTCTTCCACCATCCAGAAGCGGTTGTTCCGCAAGCCGTCGATGACTGTCTCGGCCACTTCTTCGAGCGGTGTGAACGTCACCGGTGTGCCGGCGGCTTCCATGGACTTGATCCATTCCTGCATCTTCGATCCGGTGTCCACCGGTTTGTCGGTGGCGTATTCGGCCGGACGTTCGCGGGTCTTCCAGATGCCGGTGTCGAGCAGACCCTTGGTTTTGCCACTGGGGAAGAGCACCGACACGCCGAGATCGTTGCCGACTTCGCGCAACTGACCGAAGAGACATTCCGAAATGGTGACCACGGCGCTCTTGCACGTGGCATAGGTGGCCGCAGATGCAATCGGTGCGAACCCGCCGTTGTTCGACGACGTGTTGATGACGTGACCCTCGGAGCCCAGTTCCATCATCGAGGGCACGAAGGCCTTGATCCCGTTGATCACGCCGTACACGTGCACGCTGAAAGCGAAGCGCCAGTCGTTGATCTCGTGTTCCCAGATGCGCCCGTAGGCACCGGAGGCCACCCCGGCGTTGTTGCACAACACGTGCACCGGGCCATAGGCGCGGTGGGCTGCATCACGTAGAGCCTCCACCGAATCCAGACGCGACACGTCGGTGCGCACACCGAGTACGTCACCACCGTTGGCGCGGATCTCGGTCACCGCGGTATCCAAAGCAGCCTCGTCGATGTCGGCGAGCACGGCCTTCATGTCCTCGGCTACGAAGCGCTCCACCATGGCCCGACCGATCCCACTCGCTCCACCGGTCACCACGGCCACTTTCCCTTGGAAGTCCTTCATCGCTGCCCCTTCGTACACGTGCGATCTTGTCGCTCGATGGGGTCGATAGTAGGGTCTCGCAGGTACGCACTCGTCAGGGGGACGGTGATGAGCAGGCCAGCCATTGTCACGGATCGCCAGGGGGACGACCGCTACATCGTGGTGTCGTCGGACTGTCACGCCGGCGGAGAGATCAGCGAATACCGCCCGTATCTGGCCTCCAAATGGCACGCCGATTTCGATGCCTGGCTGTCCACCTTCGTGAATCCGTACGAAGATCTGGAAGGCGACCTCGGTCCGCGCAACTGGGATTCCGATCGTCGCAAACGCGATCTCAACGCCGATGGCGTGGTGGCCGAAGTGATCTTCCCGAACACCGTGCCGCCCTTCTATCCGAAGTCGTCGCTCACCACGCAGCCTCCGGCCATGACCGCGCACGATGCCGAACAGCGGTGGGCCGGGCTGCAGGCACACAATCGGTGGCTGGCCGATTTCTGTCGGGCCACTCCGGGCCAGCGGGCCGGTGTGGTGCAGATCAACCTGTTGGATCTGGAAGCGTCGGTGGCCGAAATTCGGTGGGCCAAGGAGAACGGTCTCACCGGTGGGGTGTTGCTGCCGGGAACTCCTCCGGGCGGTGACGCGCCCCAGTTGTACGAGGACTACTACGAACCGCTGTGGCGAGTGTGCGAAGAACTGGAGATGCCGGTGAACCACCACACCGGATCGGCATCACCGCCCATGGGACCCACCGATATCGACGCCGTGGTGTTCATGTTGGAAGTGTCCTGGTTCGCTCATCGAGCCTTCACCCATCTGGTGATCGGTGGTGCGTTGGACCGTCATCCGAACATGCAAGTCGTCTTCACCGAACAGGGAA
This sequence comes from Actinomycetota bacterium, assembly GCA_046082625.1. Classification (GTDB taxonomy): domain Bacteria; phylum Actinomycetota; class Acidimicrobiia; order Acidimicrobiales; family Ilumatobacteraceae; genus Casp-actino8. The sequence goes on from JBJTYE010000126.1 coordinate 2,139, forward strand.
CCGCCTGGGTGCCCGAAGAACTGGCTCGTCTCGATTTCTTCTTCGATCGCATGGCTCATGCCTCGGGCTCCCAGGAGGCCGAGTGGGGTCGGGCCGTGGTGGGCGCGCTGTCACTGAAGCCGAGTGAATACTGGGCGCGCCAATGTCAATTGGGAGCCAGTTTCATTCGTCCCAACGAAGTGGGTCTGCGTCACGTGGTGGGACTCGACAGCATCATGTGGGGAGCCGACTACCCGCACAAGGAAGCCAGTTCGCCGTATTCCGAACTGGCCCTGCGACTGTCGTTCGCTCCGGTGCCGGTCGAAGAGACCGCTCAGATGATCGGCGGCAACGCAGCCGCTCTCTACGGTTTCGATCTGGATGCGCTGGCGCCGTTGGCCGCCGAGTTCGGTCCGAAAGTGGCCGATGTGCATCGACCCGTCACCGCTGGAGAGATCCCGCGCGAGGCATACAAGTGTCCGGCGTTCGCTCCGCAGAACGCCGCCTGATCCGAACGGAGACCACGACATGACCGTGACCGAGAGAGCACCGCATTCGGTGAGTGCCGATGACGTCAACGATCCCTATGTGATCGTGGCCGCCGACAGCCACGCCGGTTTGCCCACCGCGCAGTATCGGCAGTACTTGGAGAAGAAGTACTGGCCGCAACTCGACGACTTCCTGGCCGAGCAGCAGGCCCTCATCGAAGCCTCCACCAAGTTGGGGGTGCGCGATTCCAAGTTCGCTCAGCAGTGGTTCGACGAACTCGGTGAAGAACTGGCCGGTGGTTGGGACGCGGCGCGTCGTGACCTCACCTTGAACGCCGACGGCGTGGCCGCCGAAGTGGTCTATCCCGATGCCGACGCCGTGGAGAGCCGCACAGCGGTGCCCTTCGGTGCTGGCCTCGGATTGTCGGGAGATCTCGATCCCGAACTGGGTCTCGCTGGAGCCAAAGCCCACAACCGCTGGTTGAGCGAACTGGTGGCCACCAGCCCCAACCGTCGTTGCGGTGTGGCGCTCGTACCCATCACCGGTGAACTGGACGCCGTGCTGGCCGAGATCGACTGGGCCAAGGAGAACGGCCTCGGAGCGATCATGATTCCGGCCCGTTGGTGCAATCAGACGCCGTATCACGATCGTCGCTACGACCCGGTGTGGGCGCGCTGTCAGGAATATCAGATGCCGGTGGTGACCCATTCGGGGTCCGCTGAGCGCGAGCAGTACGACAATCACCTCGGGATCTACGTCACCGAAGTGACCTGGTTCCCGGCGCGGCCGATGTGGTTCATGCTCTGGTCCGGGGTGTTCCATCGCTTCCCGGGTTTGAAGTTGTGCGTCACCGAGAGTGGTTGTTGGTGGCTGCCGCAACTGCTCTGGTCCTGGGATCGTCTCTGGATGGGACAGAAGGGTGCCGAGAAATTGGGCAAGGGTGCCTTCGCCGGCAAGGTGGAAGAGCTGCCGAGCGCCATCGTCGACCGCAACTGTTTCACCGGTCTCGCCAATGTGAAGCGGCGCGAACTCGGTATGCGGTACGAGATCGGCATCGACAACATGCTCTGGGGCACCGACTTCCCCCATCCGGAAGGCACCTGGCCGAAGACCTTCGAAGCGCTCAAGTCCACCTTTCACGACATCCCGGTGCACGAGACCCGACGCATGTTGGGTGAATCCGCCGCCGATGTGTTCGGTTTCGATCTGCAGGCCCTGCGGCCACTGGCCGCCGAGATCGCCCCGCGCCCGACCGATCTCGGTCAGTTGCGCGACGATCAAACCGAAGAGGATCTCATCGCCCGGTGGGCCAAGCACAAAGAGGTGGGCCGTCACTGGCTGACCGGTCACGACTTCCCGCTCTACCCGATCTGAGGAGAATCATGCCCACCACGGTTGGTCAGTACTGCATCTACGTCGAAGACATCGCCCGGGCCGAGAAGTTCTACACCGAGGCCATGGGTCTGAAGGTGCAGAGCCGTACCGAGATTCCCGGTGTGCACGAGATCGTGCTCGCTGCCGACAAGGGTGGTGGCCGGTTGCAGTTGGCCGAGCGCTATGAGGATCGCCAGCCCATCGATCACGGGTTC
>JBJTYE010000127.1:0-3210 GCA_046082625.1 Actinomycetota bacterium
GAGTGCAGTTCCAACTGGCCAAGGACGAGAAGCGGCGGATCCTCGAGAGACTCAATGCCGCCGAAGCCTTCGAGAAGTTTCTGGCGACCAAGTACGTGGGCACCAAACGTTTCGGACTCGAAGGTGCCGAGAGCGCCATTCCAATCCTGGACGAGATCCTCTCCCGGGCCGCCGGCGCCGACCTGGATTCGGCGGTCATCGGCATGGCCCACCGCGGTCGACTCAACGTGCTGGCCAATGTGATGGGCAAGAGCCTGGATCAACTCTTCGCCGAATTCGAGGGTCACGTGGACCCCTCCACGGTGCAGGGCTCTGGTGACGTCAAGTACCACCTCGGCGCATCCGGTGTGCACCGCAGTCCGGCGGGCCGAGAGATCAAGATCGAATTGGCTGCCAATCCGAGCCATCTGGAGACGGTGGACCCACTGGTGCTCGGCATGGTGCGGGCTCGTCAGGATCAGATCGAACCCCCCGGATCCTTCCCTGCTCTGCCGATCCTGATCCACGGTGATGCGGCCTTCGCCGGTCAGGGGGTCGTGGCCGAGTGCCTGGCCATGTCCGACACCATGGGTTTCCGGGTGGGCGGCACCATCCACTTGATCATCAACAACCAGATCGGGTTCACCACTGCTCCGCAGTTCGCTCGGTCCTCTTTGTACTGCAGTGACGTGGCCAAGACGGTGCAAGCACCGATCTTCCATGTCAACGGTGACGATCCGGAAGCGTGCGTGCGGGTGGCCCGTCTGGCTTGGGAGTACCGTCAGCGTTTCCACAAGGACGTGGTCATCGACATGGTCTGCTACCGCAAGCACGGCCACAACGAAGGCGATGATCCGAGCTACACCCAGCCGCTGATGTACAAGGCCATCGCCGAGAAGCGGAGCGTGCGCAAGTCCTACGTCGAGACTCTGGTCGGTCGCGGCGACATCACCATCGAAGAGGCCGAACAGGCTCTCGACGACTTCCAGTCGAAGCTGCAGGTGGCACTCGACGAAACCCGGGCTCATGCGCCGACTCCGACCAAAGCCTCCAAACCACCGGCCCCTGTCGGCGTTCTCCCGCACGTCGAGACCGGAGTGGCGCGGGCCATGTTGGATCGGGTCTTCGACCAGTTGACCAACTACCCCGACGGCTTCACGGTGCATCCGAAACTGGGCAAGCAGTTCGAAGCCCGGGCGAAGATGTACCACGAACAGGGCGAACTGGAGTGGGCCACCGCTGAGTTGATGGCCTTCGGCACCTTGGTCCTCGAAGGGATCCCGGTGCGGCTCCCCGGGGAGGATTCCCGGCGAGGCACCTTCAGCCAGCGCCACGCGGCCCTGGTGGACAACGTGACCGAAAGCGTCTGGATCCCGGTGGCCGAACTGCCAGGAGCCGCCAAGTTCTGGGTGTACGACTCGTTGTTGAGTGAATACGCGGCCCTCGGATTCGAGTACGGCTACGCCCATACCAATCCCGAAGCGCTGGTTCTCTGGGAGGCCCAGTTCGGGGATTTCGTGAACGGGGCGCAGGTCATCATCGACCAGTATCTGGTGGCGGCGGAAGACAAATGGCACCAGCGCAACGGGCTGGTGCTCCTGCTTCCGCACGGCTATGAAGGCCAGGGACCCGAGCACAGTTCGGCTCGTATCGAGCGTTTCTTGACCCTGTGCGCCGAGGACAACATCCAGGTGGTGAACGCCACCACGGCGGCCCAGTACTTCCATGTTCTCCGCCGACAGATGCACCGCACGGTTCGCAAACCGCTGGTGATCTTCACGCCCAAGCAGCCTTTGCGTATGGCCCAGTCCCGATCGCAGGTCACCGATCTCGAAACAGGGTCTTTCCAAGAAGTGCTGGACGACCCGTTCGTGACCGACCGCTCAGCCGTGAAGCGCGTGGTCTTCTGTTCGGGCAAGGTGGTCTGGGACGCCATGGCCGAACGAGATCGGCGCCGAGCCCCGGTGGCGGTGGTGCGCGTCGAGCAGCTCTATCCGTTCCCTTTGGAGCAGATGACCGAGGTCCTGACGTCCTACCCGCAGGCGCGCGAAGTGGTGTGGCTGCAAGAAGAGCCGAGCAACATGGGTCCCTGGCATTTCGTCGAGCACCGCTTCTGGCGAGTCAAGGATCAGGGCTACGACCTGCGCCACGTTGCTCGCGTCGAGAGCGGAAGTCCGGCGACCGGGTCCAAGACCGTGCACGACCAAGAACTCGTCGACTTGATGGACGACACCTTCGCCGGTTTCTGAATCAACGCAGGGGGATTCCCAGGATCCGTTCCAGATCGGTCAAGGCTTGCGGTGCGTCGCGCACCTTGATGGTGGTCATCCCCATGGCGGCGGCCGGTTTCAGATTGACGCCGAGATCGTCGAGGAAGACGCACGCCGCCGGATTCACCTCGAGGAGCGTGCAGGCGATCTCGTAGAAGGCCGGTTCCGGTTTGCGGACGCCCACTTTGGAACTCTCCACCACGGCGTCGAACCGGGCCATGATCTCGGCGACGGCCCGGTCGCGCTCGCCGGTCCTCGTGGCCGGAGCGGGATCCTGCACGTTGTTGGTGAGACATGCGGTCTTGTAGCCGGCCCGACGGACCCGGTCGAGGGCCGTGACCATGTCCGGCCGGATGTCGCCCCGCAGGAGGGCCAGGACATCGCTACCGCGGATGGAATGTCCGGCTCGTTCGGCCTCGGTGGCGAAAACCTCGTCGAATTCGACGGCGGTGATCTCACTGCGTTCGAATCGGGCCCAGGCATTGGTGTCGGGGTCGGTGGCATTGAGCCGTCGGATGGTGTCGGGGGGAAGGCCGCGTTCGGCCTCGAATCGATTGAACGCCTCGAACGGACTGGACAGGATGACCCCACCGAAATCCCAGAGGACTGCGGAGATGGGGGTTGAAACCGTCACAATCCCATCGTACGGCCGAGGGCACGTCATCCCTGCTAGGAGGGGTACGAGGTGGTTGACTGGCGGGTATGACCAAGTCCGCCGGCGCCCGGAAGCAGATCCCCTCGGCGAAGCGGTCCAAGGCCGAGCACGTGGTCGTGGACGGGTCGAATCTGGCCACCGAGGGACGTTCGCGCCCGAGTCTGGCCCAACTGAACGAGGCGGTCCTGGCCTTCATGGACGAACACCCCAAGGCCGTGGTGACGGTGATCGTGGACGCGACCTTCGGTCACCGCATCGATCGCAAGGAAGTCGCGGCCTTCGACAAAGCCGTCGAACACAACGAAC
>JBJTYE010000128.1:0-3640 GCA_046082625.1 Actinomycetota bacterium
AGCGGTCCGAGGTGGTGGCCACCATCGACATCGCCGCCGCGGCCGATGGCGGTGTCGATGCCAACGACATCTGTGCCGCATTACGGGCCAACGGCATCGTCGACACCGACAGCTACCGCAAACTCGGCCGCAACCAGTTGCGCATCGGCATGTTCCCGGCCGTCGAACCCGACGACGTCCGCGCCCTCACCGCCTGCATCGACGCCGTCGTCGAACGACTCCGACCCTGACATGGACGTCGACGAGATCCTGGTCTGGGAAGACCTCGATATCGCGCTGCGGCGTCCCATCATGGTGGTGGCCCTCACCGGATGGTTCGACGCCGCCAGTGCCGCCACCGCCGCCCTCGAACATCTCGTGGCCTACAACACCTCCGAACTCGTGGCCATCATCGACGCCGACCCGTTCTACGACTTCACCCAGGCGCGACCGGAGTCTCGTCTCGACGAGGACGGAGAGCGCACCATCATCTGGCCCCGCAACGACATCAAGGCCGTCTACTTTCCCGATGCCGCCCACGACGTCGTAGTGGTCTCCGGCGTGGAACCCCATGTGCGTTGGCAGACCTACGTCCGATGCCTGATCGACGTGTACACCCATCTCGGCTGCGAAGCTGTGGTCACGGTCGGCGCGGCCGCCGACACCGTGCCCCACACCCGCACTCCGGGAGTGGTGGGAAGCACCGTGGACCCGACGTTGGCCCGCACCCTCGGCTTGACTCGTCCGTCGTACCAGGGCATCACCGGAGTCATCGGAGTCATGCAAGCCGAATTCGAACGACGCAGCCTCCCGGCCATCTCGTTGCGGGTCGGAGTCCCCCACTATTTGGGCAACGCCCAGCATCCGCTGTCCTCCGCGGCTCTCCTGCGCCACCTCGAACACGTGCTCGGAGTCCCGACCCGACACGGACTGCTCTCCGACGACATCGACCGCTGGAGGTCGCTGCACGACGACGCCGTCTCCGATGACGACCGAGCGCTCAACTACGTGCGCATGTTGGAACTCGAACACGACCGACGCGCCGAGGCCAGCATTCCCACCGGCGACGATCTGGCCGCCGAATTCCAGCGGTATCTCGACGAGAATCGGCCCGAGGACTGAGTCCCGCTCGACCGATCCCCGTTCTGCTCTACTTGGCCGCTTCGAAGCCCCGTTCGAGGTCGGCGATGATGTCGCCGATGGTCTCGAGACCCACACTCAAGCGGATGAGCCCCGGACCGACACCGGACGCCAACTGCTCCTCGGGAGTGAGCTGGCTGTGCGTGGTCGTCGACGGCTGGATGACCAGACTGCGCACATCGCCGATGTTGGCCACATGGCTGTGCAGTTGCAGACCGGCCACGAACTTCTCACCGGCCCCGCGACCCCCCTTGATGTTGAAGGCCAGCACCGAACCGAAGCCCCGACCACCGAAGTACCGCTTGGCCCGATCGTGCCAGGGACTGCTCGGAAGGCCGGCGTAGTTGACGCTCTCGACCTGGGGATGTCCGGCCAGGAACTCGGCCACCTTGTGGGCGTTGCTCCAGTGGCGCTCCATCCGCAACGACAGGGTCTCGAGACCCTGCAGGATCAAGAACGCGTTGAACGGCGAGATGGCCATGCCGAGATCGCGCAGCAGTTGGACACGAGCCTTCAGGATGAACGACCCGGGACCGAGCGCCGGCCAGTAGGCCAGACCGTGATAACTGGGATCGGGTTCGGTGAAGTTGGCGAAGCGACCCGATGCACCGAAGTCGAACTTGCCGCCATCGGTGATGGAACCGGCGATCGAAGTGCCGTGTCCGCCCACGAACTTGGTGAGCGACTGCACCACGATGTCGGCTCCCCATTCGATGGGCCGGATGCCGTACGGCGTCGGCACCGTGTTGTCGACGATCAGCGGAATGCCGGCCTCGTGGGCCACTTTCGACACCCCTTCGATGTCGAAGATGTCGTTGCGCGGATTGGCCAGGACTTCACCGTAGAAGGCCTTGGTGTTCGGACGGATCGCCGCCTTCCACTGGGCCAGATCGTGCGGGTCGTCCACGAAGTCCACGGCGATGCCCATCTTGGGCAAGGTGTAGTGCAACAAGTTGTACGTGCCGCCGTACAGCGACGGCGAGGCCACGATGTGGTCACCGGCTTCGGCCAGCGTCAGAATCGCGAGCGTCTCGGCCGCTTGTCCCGAACTCACCAGCAGTGTGCCGGGAAGTCCGATGGCCGTGGTCACGCCACCTTCGAGGGAGTTGACCCGGGACTCCACCGCCAACTGCGTGGGGTTCATGATGCGGGTGTAGATGTTGCCCACTTCGGCCAGAGCGAAGAGATTGGCGGCGTGTTCGGAGCTGTTGAACTCGTAACTGGTGGTCTGGTAGATCGGCACCGCTCGGGCGCCGGTGGCCGGATCCGGATCCCCTCCGACGTGGATCTGCCGTGTCTCGAATCCCCATTTCTGTGCCGACATGAACGTGCCCTCCCGTGTGATGGTGATCCGACGGGATCGCCCGGTGTACGAGAGGGCACGCTAGCGGTAGATTCCCGACCAAACAAGTCGGAATTAGAATTCGGGGATCAGCCTCCCGAGGCTTCGGACACCTTCTGCTTCCCGGCCGAGATCCAGGGCATCATCGAGCGCAACTGCTTGCCCACGGCCTCGATCTGGTGAGCGGCACCGGCGGCGCGCAGAGCATTGAACTTCTCGCGGCCACTCTCGCTCTCGGCGATCCATTCCTTGGCGAACTTGCCGCTCTGGATCTCCTTCAGGATCTTCTGCATGGTCTTCTTGGTGGCCGGCGTGACGACCCGGGGTCCCCGCGTCACGTCGCCGTACTCGGCGGTGTCGCTGATGCTGTAGCGCATCCCGGCGATCCCCTCTTCGTACATCAGGTCGACGATCAGCTTCACTTCGTGCAGACATTCGAAATAGGCCATCTCGGGCTGGTAGCCCGCTTCCACCAATGTTTCGAATCCGGCCTGCACCAACGACGTGAGTCCACCGCAGAGCACCACTTGTTCACCGAAGAGATCGGTCTCGGTCTCCTCGGCGAAGGTGGTCTCGATGATGCCGGCGCGGCCGCCGCCGATGGCCGAGGCGTACGACAGCGCCACGTTCTTGGCGTTGCCCGTGGCGTCCTGTTCCACGGCGATGAGACAGGGCACGCCGCCGCCTTCGGTGTAGGTCCGGCGCACCAGGTGGCCCGGACCCTTGGGGGCGATCATGATCACGTCCACACCCTTGGGAGGCCGGATGCGCTTGAAGCGGATGTTGAAGCCGTGGGCGAAGGCCAGCGCCTTGCCCGGCTTCATGAACCGCTTGATGTGGGCGTCGTAGGTGGCCTTCTGCTCCGTGTCGGGCATGGTGAGCATCACCACGTCGGCCCACTTGGCGGCATCGGCGATGGACTTTACCTCGAGTCCGGCGGCCTGGGCCTTGGCGGCCGAGGACGAACCCTCACGCAGACCGACGACCACCGGGACGCCGCTCTCTTTCAGGTTGAGAGCATGGGCATGGCCTTGGGAGCCGTAGCCGATGATGGCCACTTTGCGGCCCTTCACGATCGAGACGTCGCAATCGGCGTCGTAGTACATCTTCGCTGCCATGTTCAACTTGCCTTTCCATATTTTTGAGTGCGCTGACGCGCCTCTTTGTCGAGTTTGGGAA
>JBJTYE010000129.1:0-14447 GCA_046082625.1 Actinomycetota bacterium
TTGTCGAACACCATGGCCTGATCCGGCCGAGCGACTCCGGCGGCGATGATCCGTTGTCCGGCTGCCTCGATCTTGTCGTTGAAGGCATCGATGGCACCAGGTTCCTCAGGGCGGCCCGGATCACTCACGCTGTCGATGACAGCCATCAGGAACCGCATGCGGTCAGGTTAATCGTGAGCAGCCGTGCGCAACCCTGTCGTGAGATGATGAGCGGGTGAGCAACGGCGACGACACCGGCGCATCGCGGCGGGCCTGGCTCACACCGACCTTGGTACTGGTCACGGGTATCTCGCTCTTGCAGGATGCAGCCAGCGAACTTCTCTATCCGTTACTTCCCATCTTCCTCACCGGTGTTCTCGCCGCACCACCGGTGGTGCTCGGAGTGGTGGAAGGACTGGCCGACGCCACCTCGGGTTTCGTGCGGTACTGGGCCGGCCGGTGGTCCGACCGACGAGGACGCAAAGGATTCATCGCCTCTGGCTACGGTTTGGCGGCGCTGGGCAAGGTGGCGGTGGCGGCGGCCTCGAGTTGGCCGATGGTTCTCCTCGGTCGGATGGGAGATCGCGTCGGGAAGGGCCTGCGCTCGGCACCTCGCGATGCCCTCATCGCCTCGGCGACGCCAACTGAGAATCTCGGCCGGGCCTTCGGGTTCCATCGCATGGGCGACAGCTTGGGCGCAGTCATCGGACCACTCTTGGGTCTCGTCGCTCTGGCCGTGGTCGAAGGCGATGTGCGGGCAGCCATGTGGTGGGCGGTCGTGCCGGGAATCCTGTCGGCTGTTCTCACTCTTTTCATTCGGGAACCTGCAGCACTCGTGCACACGAGTTCGCCTGCTGAAGACCACATCGTCGACGGCGATCTGCCGTCGCGGTATCGGCGCGTGGTCACGGTGCTGGTGGTGATCTCGCTCGTGAACTTCTCCGACGCCCTGTTGTTGTTGCGCGTTCTCGATCTGGGATTCTCCACCACCGAAGTCGTGGCGGCTTACGTGCTCTTCAACGCCGTGTACACCCTGGCCTCGTATCCCGCCGGTGTGCTGTCCGATCGCTGGCCGAAGCGCATGGTGTACGCGGCGGGCCTCGTGGCCTTCTCGGTTGGATACTTGGGACTCGGTTTCGTGTCCGGTGGCGCCCCGGTGTACGTCTTCGTTGCTCTCTATGGGCTCTTTCCGGCATTCACCGATGGTGTCGGCAAGGCGTGGATCGCCACGTTGGTCCCGAAGCGGCGTCTCGGCCGCGCCCAAGGTTTGTATCAAGCTCTGAACAACGGGGCCATCCTCGTGGCCGGTCTGTGGGCCGGACTGCTGTGGAATGTGGGAAGCGGGGCCGGACGCGTTCCCTTGTTGGTGTCGGGTGCAGTGGGGGCGTTCGCAGCCGTCTTCGTGGGAAGTGGAATGTTCCGTCGCTACGTCGACGCGTGACTCGGTTTCGTCTCACTCAGGTCTTGAGAGCGAAGGCGATCGGTGGCGTGGTCACCCAGGTCACCGAGAGATCGGATCGCTCGGCCAAGTGGCGGGCGTAATCGAAGGTTTCTTCCGCCCAGTTCGGTCCGGCAAAGGCTTCCCAGTCGTTCCGGGGCTGGCCGGTGATGGCATCGACGAGCAGGAACCAATTCACCATGGTGAGAAGGCCACCCGGACGGAGCAATCCGAGCATGGTTTCGAGGTGATCCGGTTTGCGCGCGAACCAGGCGTCGTCGTGAATCACATCGTAGGGTCCCTCGAGTGATTCGAGGACCTCGTGAACTCGCCCGGTGATGAATCGGATCCGGGTGCCGAGCCCGTGTTCGTCGGCCAATTCAACTGCTCGGGAGGTGTGGATGGAATCGTCGTCGATCCCGATGACGGTTCCGGTGTCCTCGAGTGCCCGAGCCAACCACAGGGACGAATATCCGAGACCCGATCCGAGATCGAGGACACGGGTCGGCCTCACCAATCGAGCCAATGACGAAACGAGGTGCATCTGCGGTGCTCCCGCATGGAAGAGCCCGCATCCGTGATCGCGCTGATGGGCTTCACTGGCAAGACGAACGTTTTCGAAGGGATCCCCGCCGGCTAGTTGCATGAGCTCGTTGGCGACTTCGTCCATGTTCATGATTCGAGAATGCGGGCCGGGTTCCCCACCACAGTGGTGTGAGGAGCGACATCCTTGGTCACCACTGCACCCATTCCGACGACCGCCCCTTCGCCGATCACCAGTGGTTTGTCCGGGTTGCCCTGGCGGATGACGGCACCGGTGCCGATGTAGGCGTGGTCACCGATGTGCACATTGCCGTTGCAGGACACTCGCGGCGCGAAGGTGACGAAATCTCCGATGACGCAGTCGTGTTCGACGTAGGCATACATATGACAGTGGAAGAAATGGCCGATACGGACATTCGTGGTGATCGTGGACAGGTGCCCGAAGATCGCCCCCTCACCGATGGAATTGAACGCTCCGACGGTGGCTGTATCGGCCCGGATCTGCATCGGCCGAGCGCCGTGCTCGACGAAGCGAGCAACGAGTTCCGCCCTGATGCGTGAATCGGCGATGGCGACATTGAAGAGATGCTCTTGAGCCGGTATCTGCATGAACTGCTCGGGCGTCATGCAGGGAAAGCCGTTGACATTGTCGGCGATGGGGCTCGTTTCCACGAAGCAGGCGGAGAATCGTCCCTCACCGAATTGAGTCACGAGCTGCTGGATGGCCCAGGGCATGACGGTCCGACCGAAGCCCCCGGCGCCGACCAGGCCGAAGAGAACCGGTGAATCAGATGTCGATCTCGCCATGGTGTCCCTCCGAACCGCCGTAACGGTACCGGCTGGTTGCGGTGCCGACCCTCGCCCGGCCCGCCAACAGTGACCTGTGTCCGGCCTGGTCCGAGGTTCCGGTTCGGATGGGACGAATTCGGGCCCTGATGGCAGACTGGCACCATGAGCGCTACCACCACCGACGACGTCCTGTCGCCCGAAGAGGCCGAGGCCTTCCGTTTGAAGGTTCGGGCATTTCTCGAAGAGCACGCCACCGGTGTGGACCGCGGCTCGGCGTCAACGATCGAAACCGGCAAGAAGTACCAGCAGGCACTGACGGCCGCCGGACTGGCCGGGCTCGTCTATCCCAAGGAATACGGCGGAGCGGGCCTCACTCGCGCCCATGACCGCATCTATCGCGAGGAGTACGCCAAGTTCCCGGACATGACCTTCGAACTGACGATCAGTCACGGCATGTGCCTGCCCGTGCTGAACCAGTTCGGAACCGAAGACCACAAGAAGCAGTTCATGCCCGACAACATCGCGGCGCGCACCATGTGGTGTCAGTTGTTCTCCGAACCCGGTGCCGGATCGGACGTGGCCAGTCTGCAGACCAAAGCCGAACTCGACGGTGACGAGTGGGTGCTGAACGGCCAGAAGGTGTGGACTACGCTGGCCCACGTGTGCGACTACGGCGTGATCATCGCCCGTACCAACCCGGACGCTCCCAAGCACGCCGGTATCTCGATGTTCATCATGGACATGAAGGCCCCCGGGGTGGAGATTCGTCCGATCCACCAGATCGATGGTGGCAGTCACTTCAACGAGGTCTTCCTCACCGATGTGCGCATCCCGAAGTCCTGGTTGCTCGGCGAACTGAACAACGGTTGGAACCAGGCCACGGCCATGTTGATGTTCGAGCGCGTGGCCATCGGCACCGGATCCTCGAGCGGTGTCACCCATACGCTCGCCGACCGTCTCATCGACGTGGCCAAGAACAACGGCAAGTTGCACGATCCGGTCATCCGGCAGGAATTGATGAAGCTCTACAGCGAGGAGACCGCCAAGTCGTTGGTGTCGATGCGCACCCGGGCCGAGATGAAGGCCGGACGCGTTCCCGGTCCGGGCGGATCGCTCGGCAAGTTGCACGGAGCCAAGATCGCCAAGTTCAGTCGGACATTGATCAACCGCCTGGTGGGTCCGGATTGTGATGCCTGGGAAGACACCGGTCGCGGTGAGAACTGGGCTCGGTACATCCTGACCAGTTTCCAGTCGAGCATCGCCGGCGGTACCGACGAGATTCAGCGGAACATCATCGGTGACCGGGTTCTCGGTCTGCCGCGTGAGCCGATGGTCGACAAAGATCTGCCTTTCAAGGATCTGAAGGTCGGAACGCAGCGCTGATCGGAAGCAGGACGTCGCCATGAAACTCGACCAGATCTGGGTGTATCCGGTGAAGTCGATGGTGGGCGACACCGTCGACTCGTGCGATCTCGATGTTCTCGGCATCGTCGGGGATCGGATGTGGGCGGTGCGCGATCTGGAGAACGGCGGCATCCGCGGCGCGAAGAAGATCGGGTCGCTGATGCAATTGGCCGCCCGCTACACCGGCGACACGAACGGCCGAGGTCAGCGGATCGTCGAGATCACCACTCCTGACGGGCAGACGGTGACGTCCGATGAGGTGCGGGCCGACGCCGTGGTGAGCGCCTTCGTCGGCACTTCGGTGCGGCTCGAACATCTGCGACCGGCCGATGATCTCGATCACTACCGGCGCGGCGCACCCGAGTCCGAGGACATGATGGCGGAACTGCGCACCGTGTTCGGACGGGACGAGTCCGAACCGCTGCCGGACTTCTCGGTGTTCCCCTCCGAGGTCATCGAATTCGAATCCCCTCCGGGCACCTATTACGACTGTTGGCCGCTGTTGGTGATGACGACCTCGGCTCTGCGTGCCGTCCAGAAGGCTGTTCCGGATTCGGTGGTGGACGTGCGACGTTTCCGTCCGAGCTTGGTCATCGATGTTCCGGGGGTCGAGGGACATCCAGAGTTCTCATGGGCGAACAAGCGGGGCACGCTCGGCACCTGCGAAATCGAGTTCCTGTCCCCGTGTCCACGTTGCGTGATGGTGACCCGTGAGGTGACCTCCGAGGTGCCGGCCGATCGGGCCATTCTGCGCCACATCGTGCGCGACCTCGATCAGAACCTGGGGATCTACGGCCGCATCACCAAGCCCGGCCGGGTGAGCGTTGGCGACGAGCTGACCTTCGTCGACTGATCGGTCTCAGGAATCACGTAACGGCCGCGGTTTCGACGTGGCGTCACCGGCATCGCCCCCGAAGGACGAGGACGACTGCCGGTCATTGAGCACGGCGAAAGGATCGCGCACGTCGTCCACGTAACCGAGCGCATAGGCACCGAGTGAATAGCCGGCCAGGCGTTGCACGTGTTCGGGAAGCCGGCGGGCTCTCTCGGGTGGGCAGGACAGGTACTGGTTCTCCTCCTGACGCAACCACCCCAGGATGTAGTCCACGTTCAAGCCCCGCCGGGTCATGGTGGAGTTGTTGGCTCCGCCGCCATGAATGGTGCGACCGGTGTAGATGACCACCGATCCCTTGGGCATGACCGCACCGACCGTGCGGTCCACGGCCGCCGTCTCCGATGCCGGGGCCGTCAAGCTGTACGGCAAGAGGCGCGTGGCGCCGTTCTCTTCGGTGAAGTCGTCGAGAGCCCAGATGGTGGAGAGCTCCACGTCGATGGTCGGATCGAAGGGAAAGAAGTCGAAACACCACTGGTCGCGGTGCAGCGGTTGAGCCGGTGAACCGGGTCCGATGGCGATGATCTGGGTCAAGTGCAACTGCACACTGGATTTGCCCGACCACAGGACGCGATCGGCGAGATCCAGGATCAGCGGATGAGCGATCAATTCGACGCTGGTGTCCGAGCGAGCCAGCAATCCTCCGGTGCGGGTGGTGTTGCGTCCGGTGAAGTCGTCACCCCCGACCGGAGTGTTGTCGATGTAGGGCGCCATCTCGTTCAGCATCCGATCGATCACGTCGTCGTCCACCAGTCGCTCGATGATGGCACAGCCGACGTCGGCGACCGCCGCGGCGATGTCGGCCGGAGAACTGGTCCGGTCGAACCGGGGAACGTTGGTCGTGGCCATCGGGGCTCCTCGTCGGGGAGTGGTCAGGGCATGATCAGGACGGGTTTGATGACCGCGCCGCTGGTGCTGGCGGCTTCGGCCTCGTTGATCCGGTCCAAAGGGAATTCCGTGATCAATTCATGGAAGGGAAAGTCGCCACGGGCGTTGAGGGCGGCGAGATGGGGAATGAATTCTCGAGGGATCGAATCGCCTTCCATGACGCCGGTGATGGTGCGGCCGCTGATCATCGAGAGGAAGTCCACCGTCAGATCACCGAAGCCCACACCAGCGAGGGCAATGGTTCCGGTGACGTTGAGAGCGGCATGACTGGCGCGCACCACGGCGGCATTGCCGGTGGTGTCGAAGGCGTAGTCGCTGCCGTGACCGGTGATCTCGCGGATGGCTCCCGTGATGTCGTCGGTTGGGCCCGATGAGGCGGTGACGTGGGTGGCCCCGTACTTCGTGGCGAGGCCCAGACGGCTGGCGTGTCGGTCCACGGCGATGATGGTTGAGGCCTTGGCAACTTTGGCGGCCATGACTGCGCTCAGCCCCAGTGCTCCCGCTCCGGTGATGACCACACTCGATCCCGCTTCGACTGCGAGAGTGTTCAAGATGGCTCCCGCACCGGTCTGGATACCGCATCCGAGCGGACCAAGATTCTTCAAGTCATAGGACCGATCGACCGGGACGACCGAGGTCTCGGCCACCACGGCCTGTGACGAGAACGACGACTGGCCGAAGTAGTGCGAGCCGACGCGCGACCCGTCGGCCGCCGTCAAAGACGATGTCCCATCGGGCCGACCGCCGGACATGTTGAAGAGGCTGAAGTCGAAACAATAGGGGTATCGACGCTTCCGACACGATGGACACGAGCCGCAGGAGTTGAACGACAACACCACATGGTCACCGACGGACACCGACGTCACCGCCGAACCGATCTCCTCGACGACCCCGGCTCCTTCGTGGCCGTACACCTGAGGACCTCCGAAGAACTCGGGTGGCAATTCCCGCGACAAGAGGTCGGTGTGGCACATTCCGGCGGCCACCACGCGCACGCGGACTTCGTGCGGCCCCACCGGACCGAGGTCGAGTTCTTCGATGGAGAACGGGCCGTTGCCAGCCCGTAGGACCGCTGCAGTTGTCTTCATAGAAGGGGCAGAGTAGCCCGCAATTTGGGCAGGACGTGGGGCCAGGAGGACCGCAGTCCGGGATGCAGGTCGTAGGACTCGACGTCGTCGAGAGCGACCCAGCGCACCTCATCGGATTCGTAGTTCGCCTCGTGGGCGCCGACATCGCCGGTGACGTGGGCGATGACCGTGTCGTAGCGCCAGTTGCCGTGATCGTCGGAATAGAAGTCCTTGACGTCCAGGAAACGGGGATCGATGCCGGCTTCTTCGTAGGCCTCGCGCACCGCGGCTTCGATGGGATCCTCGTGAGAGTCGAGGGCACCACCCGGGATGGCCCACGTGCCACCGCCGTGAGTCCAGGCAGCCCGAAGTTGCAGCAGCACATGGGGTCGCTCGTCGAGATCGAATCGCACCATCAAGAGCCCGGCTGCGCCGAAGAGCCCCCAGTGTCGGAATCCGCAATGGCAGAAGACCCAACCGTCACCATCGCGAAAAGCCATGAGGCGATTGTGTCAGATGGGAGCGCACCGACCCGAGCGGGCGCGATGGATCAGGCGCTTGCGCCCACCGTTTCGTGTCGTACCACTGTCGACCATCGTTGGGGTCCGGCCAGGACCAATCCCGTCACCACCAAGCCGACCATGATCACTGCGGTGGTGACGAACGTGGTGCCTCGGCCGAACGAGTCGTATCCCCATCCGGCCAAGGACGCCGAGAGTCCTCCGGTCAGCGTCTGCAGTCCACCGAGCAGTCCTTGGGCGCCGGCCTGTCGTTCGGCGGGGGCGGCCATGCCGACAGCGATACCGGCACTGGTCACCGACAATCCGTCATTGGTGGTGTGCAACAGGAACACGCCGAGCATCAGATAGGGACTGGGTAGCAGACCGTAGAGACACATGAAGACTGCTCCCATGAACATCCCGATCGCCCCGACCTTGTAAGGGCCCGCGCGTTGGGCCAGGCGACCGCCGATCGGTCCGAGGACGATCATCGGAAGCGCGAACAGGCTGACCCCGGCATCGGCCATCCAGGACGGGGCCTCGAGGTCGTCCATCATGACCGCCCACAGGGAATCGAAGGTGCCGATCATCAAGAAGAGCGCCAATCCGATGAGCACCGCACCGGTGACGGCCGGAATCCTCAACAGATCGAAGGCGAACCGTTCCGTGGGCCGTACGTCGTGGGCGGTCTCGGGAATGGCGACGCGAAACAACTCGGCGGCCACGAGCACCACCGCTCCGGCGATGATCAAGAAGGGAGCCTGGATGCCCAGGGTGTCCACGGTGAGAGCGGAGAGCACCGGACCGATGGCGAAACCAGCGATGTCCACGCTCAGAAGGCGCCCCATGTTGTTGCCCAGATTTTCCGGATCGGCCACGATGACGATGCGGCGGAGTGCCGGCAGAGCCATCCCGGCCCCGATACCCATGACGATCCTTCCGAGGAGCAGGACCAGCAGGTTGGTGCCGAAAGCCATGCCGAGGCTGCCGAGGACGGTCAAGGTGAAGCCGAGGACCAACAAGGACTTGGCGTGTCCTCGATCGGCGAGGGGAGCGATGAGCACCTGGCTCACGAAGGAGGCGAAGAAGCCCACGGCCACCACCAGACCGAGACCCGATTCGGCGATCCCGTAGGCGTCCCGGTAGTCGTCCAGCATCGTGAACATGACGCCATAGCTGGCCGACATGACCGCCGTGGCCAACTGCAGAGTGAGAACGAGACGCCGGACGGGCACGGATCGAAACTACTCGCTCGAAACCGATGAACCCGGAGGGATTACGCTTTCGACATGGTTCGGATGCAAAGCGTGGATGCGACGAGTTCTCTGCGGGTGCGACCTCTGACCGGAGTCCTCGGTGCCGAAGTGTCCGGAATCGACCTGGCCGAACTCGACGACACCGAACTACGCGAACTGCGCGCTACGATCTGTCGTCACGAAGTTCTGATGGTGCGCGAACAATCGTTGGACCCTGCCCAGCAATCGGCTTTTTCCCGACGGCTCGGCCCGGCGGGTGAAGTTCCCTTCGTGGTGACCCGGCCCGATGCTCCCGATGTCATCCGCGTGGTGAAAGAGGCCGACGAAGGAGCAGCCTTCAATTTCGGTGGAGCCTGGCATTCGGATTTCTCGTTCCAAGCCGAGCCCCCCTCGTTCACCATCCTGGCCGCGGTCGATGTTCCACCCTGGGGCGGGGACACGGTGTTCGCCTCCATGACCGCGGCCTGGGAGGAGTTGCCCAATGCCGTGCAGGAGCGTCTGCGATCACTGACCGCTGTCCACACGGCGCGCGATGCGTATTCGCGTCGCATGCAGCCCCTCCATTCGGGTATGCGGGGGATGGAGATCATCTGTGACGATTCGGCCGACGCCGAACAGGTGCATCCACTGGTCTGCCGTCATCCCGAAACCGGCCGCTCGGTGCTCTTCTACAACCGGGCCTATGTGCGCGACATCGCCGGTATGGACCATGACGAAGCACAGTCCCTCATGGCGTTCTTGCATCAGCACACCACCGATACCCGCTTCACGTATCGCCATCGTTGGCAGGACGGCGATGTGGTCATCTGGGACAACCGGGCGACACAGCACCTGGCATTGAACGATTACGCCGGATTCCGCCGCGAACTGAATCGCACCACGGTCGCCGGCTCCGTTCCAGTCGCACTATGACCCGCTGCTCCTGGGCCGAGTCCTCGGAAGTCATGCGGGCTTACCACGACGACGAGTGGGGAATGCCGACCGCCGACGACCGTCTGCTCTTCGAGAAGATCTGCTTGGAGGGTTTTCAGAGTGGCCTGTCCTGGTCCACGATTCTCACCAAGCGCGATGCCTTTCGCCGGGCCTTCGCCGACTTCGATGTGGAATGCGTCGCCGCCTTCGGCGATGCCGAGATCGCCGAAATCGTGACCGATCCGTCGATCATTCGGCATGGGGGCAAGATTCGCTCCACCATCAACAATGCTCGCCGTTGTCGGGAATTGATCGCCGCCGAGGGCTCACTCGCGACCTTCATCTGGCGGTACGAACCCCGGTCTCCTCTCGAGGTCGGGGCGACACGGTGCCCGGAATCGGAAGCACTGGCGCGAGATCTGAAGAAACGGGGGTGGACCTTCGTCGGCCCCACCACCATGTACGCCATGATGCAGTCACTCGGGATGGTCAACGACCACGAGCCGGATTGCCCCACGCGAACGATCGTCGATACGGCTCGAGCTCGGTTCGCGCGACCCGGCTGAGGAGTCCGTCCACCTACCGGAGCGGATATTTGGGAGAATGGCCTCGTGAGTGACCAAACCGATATCCGGACCTCGTGGCTCAGTCCCGAGATGTTGGCCGCGGTCCGGGCCAACGTCCCATTGGTCTACGTGGATGCCATCCCGGTGCGTGTGGATGCCGTGGGTCGGGTCACCAAGGTGGGTCTTCTGCTGCGGGTGGCCGCCGATGGTTCGCTCAGCCGGATGCTGGTGTCGGGTCGCGTGCTGTACGGGGAGCGAGTCCGGGATGCTCTCATCCGGCACCTGGAGAAGGATCTGGGGCCACTGGCTCTGCCACGGGTACCACCCAATCCGGCTCCATTCACCATCGCCGAGTATTTCCCCGATCCCGATGTCAGCGGGTTCGTGGATCCGCGCCATCACGCCGTCAGTCTGGCCTATGTCGTTCCGGTGGACGGAGAGTGCACGCCAACGCAGCAGGCCCTCGACCTGGCCTGGTTCTCACCGCAGGAAGCGGCCAGTCCGAAGATCACCGCCGACATGACCGGGGGGCAGGATCGCCTCCTGCGGCTGGCGCTCGCCCACGTGGGCGAACTGCCCTGATCAACTAGGACGAGTTACGCCGTTTGCGTACATGGCGACCGGCGCGCCCGCGTGGAGCGTGGGCCACGACCGAGGTGGTGTCGTCGATCTCCACCGAGATGCCGTCACGGTCGATGTCGCCGGGTTCGCCGGAGGCCTCCCAGATCACGGCACCTTCGTCCTTGGGCTTGCGACCGAGCATCCGCTCGATGCCCAACATCCCCCCGGCGACGATCGCGCCGATGGCCCCGTACTTCGAATGGGCTCGCTTGATCAGATCGTGATCCGACGGCGCATCGAGGCGCGGAACCTCGGGCTGCGATCGCTCGTGATCCGGTGTGGTCGGCTCCGCCATGTCGAGGACTACCGTACCGGTTGGCGCGCATGGATCGACATGCCACGAAACACGGTCAAGCCTGGATTATTCTGAGGACGTGGCAGGGTGGGGCAGAACGGCGCGGACCAGTTCGGCGATGCGTACCGCCCTCGTCGGTCATCCGACGTGGCGGTTCGATGTTCAGTCGTCGATCGGACCGGCCCCGCGAGACGGCAGCGTCATCGAAGAGGTCCGTCGTCGGAAGGGTCATGTCGAGATCGAATGGGACGACGGTGTGGTCCTGGCGACCGACTTGAGGCTCACTGGGGAATGGCACCTCTACCGGCGCAATGAACGTTGGCGTCGTCCGACGTCTGAGGCGACCGTGGTGATCGAGGTCCAGGACTGGGTCGCGGTGTGCTTCAATGCTCGCCAAGTCGAGACGTACCGCGTGCCGGACCGGGGCCGACACCCCCAGAGTGGCGGAGCCGGACCGGACATCTCGGTGCCCGGAGCCGACCTCGTGGCCTGCACTCAGCGACTTCTCGCGTACCGCAATCCGGATACTGCTGTCGCCGAGGCGCTCACCGACAACTCCGTGGTCATGGGACTCGGCAACGTGGTGCGCTCCGAGGTGCTGTGGGCGGTCGGATTGAGCCCCTTCGCTCGGGTCGACGATCTCTCCTACGAGGACTGCCAGATCCTGTTCGACACCGCCTATCGGTTGATCCACGCCCGCGTCCCCACCGAGCATTCGGTGTACGGACGGCACGGCCAGCAGTGTCAGCGCTGCCGCGGCACCGTCGAATTCAAGGTGATCGGCGAGCTCCGTCGGGGTCTCTTCTGGTGCGCCGGTTGCCAGGAACGTCTCGATCGTCGCCTGATTCCGGGCTCGCTCGCCCGATCGGACGTCACGCCCAGCCATCCCGCCGAGGTGCTGTACATGTCCGAAGTCCGCGAGGCCCGCAAGCGTTTGCAGATCTTCGACGATCTCAGCGAACTCGGCTGATCTTGCGAGGCGATCAGGCTCGCCCCAGGATTCGATCGACGCGGATCTCGATGGCGACGCGGTCGGGGCGATCCTTGGGTTCCTGGTAGCGAGCCGCGTAGCCCGCCACGGCCCGGCGCACCTCCTCGACATCGGACGTGAGCGAGACCGAGCCCTCCAGCGTGAGCCAACGCCCGCCATCGACCTGACTGACGGCTGCCCGGCCGCCGCGGGCGGCGTTGAGCGTCTTCTGCGATCCGGCAAAGGTGATGACGCGCACGATCGCCGTATCCGGGTCGTAGGAGAAACCGACCGGCACCACGTGCGGTGAGCCGTCTCGACGGAGTGTGGTGAGCGTGGCCAGGTGGCGTTCGCGCAGGAATTCCAGAACCGAGTCGGGCAAGTGCAGCGGATCGAGGGTCACGTCGACGATTCCCTCGTCACTGGGTGGCGATCGCTTCGAGGATGTCCAATTTCGCCGCTCGTCGGGCCGGGAAGATGGCGGCGACCATGCCGACGATGATCGAGGCGACGAGGATGGTGACGATCGTGCCCGTCGGGATGGTGGTCGAGGTGATGAAGGTGTCGGGAAGGGCATTGGCCACTGCCAGACCCAAGGGAACGCCGACCAGGATGCCGAGGGTGGCGCCGAACACCGACACGATGATGGCCTCCCAGCGCACCGTGCGTTTCAGGGAGCGGCGATTCATGCCCACGGCGCGTAGCAGGCCGAATTCTCGGGTGCGCTCGAACACCGAGAGGGCCATGGTGTTGGCGATTCCGAGCACGGCGATGAAGATGGCGAACACCAAGAGGCCGTAGACGATCGTCAGCAGCTGGTTCAACTGGTCCTCTTGGGACTGTTGGAATTCGGCCTGATCCTGCACCTCGGCGCTCGGGAAGTCTTCGGCCACTGCATCGACCGCGGCGCGGGCGTCCTCGATGGACACGTCGTCGGCGATCTTGGCTCCGATGAAGAAGTCCACCGCCGTGGTGGTCGTCACCGTGGCCAAGGTGTCCAGGCTGATGAGCCAGTTGCCCGCCACCGAGGAGTCCGCATACACGCCGCCGACGAGGAGGTCCGACACCGTGCCGTTCTGCCAGGTGACCGACACCGTGTCACCCACTCCGACACCGAGGTCGCGGGCCGGATCCCGATGCAACAAGATGGTGCCGTCATCGATACTGGCCACGTCACCCGACTGCAGGTCGATGTCCACCAATTCGGCGAAGGCACTGCCTCGGACGGCGCCGATCTGCTTGGTCTCGCCGTTCACCTGGGCCACGGTGGCGCGGAACGGACTCACCGCCGACAATTCGGGAAGTTCCGACAGTCGCTCGGCGAAGGCCACCGGCAGTCCTTGGAAGCCGGTGTTGGTGACGAAGAAATCGGCGGTCACCGAACGGCTCAGTTGCTCGGTGAACGAGGTCTTCACCGATTCGGCCACCACCGACACCATGCTGACGAGGGCCAGGCCCACCATGAGCGCCGATGCCGTGGATGCGGTACGGCGCGGGGTGCGCTGGGCATTGCGGCTGGCGAGGCGACCCGGAACGGAGCGGGTCATGGGGCGGAAGGGCAGAGGGAGAATGCGACTGATGGCCCGGCTGACCGGTGCGGCCACCGTGGTCGACAGGCTGGCGATGCCGAGGAAGAGCAAGATGGCGCCCAGACCGGCCAGGCCGAGGGTGCCGGCGGTCCCGCCGGGGCGAGCGAAGAGGCCGAGTCCGAACATGGCCACGCCGACGGCGAAAGTGGTGGTGCCGACCGCCAGCCGCTTGGTGCGCTGGAGGGCCGAGAAACCCAGCTCTGGCCGCATGGCGGCCACGGGTGGAATGCGCGCCGCCCGCAGTGCCGGAACGATGGCGGCGGCCACGGTCACCACCACGCCCACCAGGACCGATACCGCCACGGTGCGAAGGGTGACCGAGAGGTCGGCCGCCGGGAATGCCGCTCCGGCGGCATTGAACAATGCGGTGATTCCCGATGCCACGCCCAATCCGGCGAAGAGGCCGAGCACGGTGGCGATGACGGCGATCACCAAGGCTTCGCCGATGATCATGGCGCGGATCTGGCCGGCGCTGGCCCCCACGGCCCGCAACAGCGCCAGTTCGCGCATGCGCTGGCTGATGATGATGGCGAAAGTGTTGAAGATCAGAAAGGCGCTGACGAAGAGCGAGACGGCGGCGAAACCGAGGAGCACGTTCCCGAAGATGTCGATGATGTCGTTGATGGCTCCGGCAGTTTCCTCGGCGGATTGCTCCCCGGGGATGACTTCGATGGTGGACGGGAGCAGTTCGGCGATGTCGGCGCGCACGTCGTCGCGCGACACGCCCTCTTCGACTCC
>JBJTYE010000130.1:0-14220 GCA_046082625.1 Actinomycetota bacterium
AGCCCCCAGCAACTCCAACTCGAAGGTCTCGAGACCGTCCACCCCCTCGTCCGGTCGGGCGAGCTCGATCCCCGGTTCATCCTCCCCGACGACGTCTGCCAGCGCGGCCTGCGCCACCTGGCCGAGATCCGCCAGCGTCTCGGGGCTCCGCCCCGGTCGAAGGCCGCCTGATCAGCCGGCACTCGGCGACAGGTCCTTGACGGCCTGCCAATAGTTCAGTTCCGGGTCGAGAGCCAAGATGGCGAGCGAACTGGTGGTCACCCCGTGATCGAAGTACGACTGGATGGTGGCCCGGCACTGCGCCGGTGATCCGTGCACCACGATATCGTCCACGACCTCGTCGGGAATGGCCGCTAGCGCCGCTTTGCGATCACCGGCCTGCCAGGCGTCCCACATGCCCTGCAATTGCGGTCCGCGTCCCAGCCAGCGGTGGAACTCGGCGTACACCGGCACGTTCAGATAGGCGGCGATGGCGAACCTGGCGGCGGCCCGCACCACGTCGGTGTTCTCGCTCGGACACACGAAGATGCGGGCCACGATCTCGCGGTCCTCTCCCCCGGCGGCCTCGCGCACCACTCCGCTCACGCGCTCCACGTCGGTCGGCGACAGCCAGTTGATGATGGCTCCGTCGCTTTCGCGTCCGGCGAGCCGCAACATGCCTTCACGCAACGCGGCCACCAGGATCTTCGGCTTCACCTCCGGCCGCACACCCAACTTGAATCCGTTCACACTGAACGTGTCATACGACTTCGCGACCTTCTCCCCCGAGAGCGCGTCGTTCAAGAAGCGCACCACGTCGCGCACCTTCTTGTAGGGCTCGACGAAGGGGATGCCGTTCCAGCGCTCCACGATCACGTTGCTGCTCGATCCGATCCCGATGGCGAACCGGCCTGGAGCGGCATCGGCCAGGCTGGCCACGCTTTGCGCGAAACAGGCCGGAGACCGGGTGTAGGCGGGCACGATGGCCGTGCCGAGGCGCAAGCGGGGCTCCCAGGCGGCGGCCATGGCCAGTGGCGTGAACGCATCGGCCCCGTCAGATTCGGCCGACCAGATGTCGGTGTAGCCGAGATCGGCCAGCTCGATCAGTTTCTCCCGGTGCGTGTGCAAGTGCCCGGGCAAGGGCACGGTCATCCCGGGTCGACGGGGCAAGGACGTGGCGGCGCTCATCGACCCATTCTGACGCACTTGCGACGCGTCACGGGATTTGACGAACTCTTGATCAGGTCTTGACCTTGGCGCCCGGTCCGGGACCGGGCATGTCCCGCCAGAACCGCACGATGCAACTCTGGCTGGCGGTCGCCATGAGCGTGCCGTCCTCGGCGAACATGTGCACCAGACCGTGGCCGAAGCCCCGCTCCACCATGTGGATCCGGATATCGAGGAGCACCCATTCCGTCGGCACCAGGGTGCCGATGCGGAGGGTGTTGTCCAGGCTGTTGCCCCCGCCCCGAATACCGAGGGCCTGGCCGACCCCCATGGGCACGAAGTCCCCCAGGATGGCGAGCGCCGCCGCGTCGACCCCTTCGATGACTTCGGGGATGCGGGACCAGAGCAGCACCTGACCGTCGCCCGGTGTGCCGTCCAGGTCCTCCAGGCGGGATCGGCCCTTGACCATGCGCTGGTCCATGCGTCCGCTGATGGTGCCCGACCAGTCGAGAACGTGGGGCCGCTCGGCGCATTCCTGCGGGGAGGGCAACGTGGTCGGCATCCGCTCCCATTGGCCGTGAGGCTCGACGTCCCGATCCCCGAGGGCCGCGTTGACCGTCAAGATCTCCCGGTCACCGACGTGGCAGACGGCCCGGGCCTGGGTGATCTGGTGGCCCGACACGGCGAGGGTGACATCGATGTCCATGGTCTCGCCTGGCTTCGCGTACGACAGGTATTGGGCCGTCGCCCAGACGCACTTGCGTGCGGAGGTGCCCTCCATGGCCGAAACGGCCGCCGCCAGCCCGCAGCCCCCAAAGAGGAAGCCCCCGGCGGTCGAGATGCCGGGTACCACCGGAAGGGTCCAGCGGTAGGGGTTGTGGGTGGGGGCGAGACCCAGGAACTGCCGGCTGTCCATTGCGACAATCTAGGAGCCGCTGCCCGCCGAAGAATCGGGAATCAGCGGTAGACGGTGATACTTCCGCCGCCGAGGGAGCGGCCGTCCCCATCCAACACGTTGGCTCCCAGCGGGATGCGCCGGAATTCGGTTCCATCATCCCGGGTGATCACGATGCCGAACGTGTCGGATCGGCGCACCAATGTGCCGTCGTACATGCTGATCGCGATCGACCAGTTGTAGTACGTGGCCACCACCACACCGGCGGAGTTGATCTTCTGCACCGTGGCCTTGCCCTGCAAGGTGGCCCGATTCAAATCCGTGTAATACGTCAGGGAGCCGGCCTGCCACGAGGACGTCCGAACCCTCCACGTGAAGCCCTCGGCATCACGGAAGGTGTACATGGCATTGCCCTGGATCGAGCCATTGCGCTGCGGGGCGGCGCTGAAGGAGAAGGTCCCCTTGCGGCCGACGCTTTCAGTGTCCAGGATCCAGCCGCCACCGGTCACCCGGCGGGCCTTGGCCCCGAGGGCCACCGTGATGGTTTCCTCAAGGCGGTTCCCTTCCCAATACGGGCTGTCCATCACCGTCACGGCCACCCGATAGGTGCCGAGACCGAGGGGGACCTGCATCTGCGCCCATCCACTGGTGTCCACGGCGAGAGCGGGCTGGTCGAGCGGCGGGAACACGTAGTCCGGAGTCTCCGTCACATTGGTACTGGTGAAGATCTCCCAGCGGATGCGCACCGGATCGCTCGGGTCCTCCTGATAGGAGCCGAGCAAGGTGTCGTTCTGCTGCAGGTGCGCCCGCAGCAACACGCTGGCGGTCGAGATCGACGGACCAGCTGTCGAGA
The DNA here is from genome assembly GCA_046082625.1 of Actinomycetota bacterium. Taxonomy (GTDB): domain Bacteria; phylum Actinomycetota; class Acidimicrobiia; order Acidimicrobiales; family Ilumatobacteraceae; genus Casp-actino8. The sequence goes on from JBJTYE010000130.1 coordinate 2,895, forward strand.
CCTGGACGTCACCGGCGAAGTCGGCATCGGCATCCTCGTGGTCGACGACGAAGACAAGCTCCTCCTCGTCTGAACCCGGTCCCGGATAGGTCTCGTCGCCGTCTGTGATCCCGACCGTCACGGTGTAGGTCCCGGACGCCACCATCAGTCGACCGGCCACTTGGACCTGGCCCTCGGCCGACACCGGCGACGGAGCCGACATAGAAACCAGTTCGAGACCCTTGGGCAGTCCGCTCACCGGGGCGGCCATGGTCGACCCATCAGCGGGGGTGAAGACGTACGTGGTCCACAGATTGTCTACGTCCACCGGCGAATCGATGTCGCCGTAAGTCACGGTCACCGGCGAGATGGCATCGCTGTATTGGATGGCGGTCTGGACCGAGCTGCTGTCCTCGACCACACTGATGAAGGGCGGATCGTTCACCGGCAGCACGGTGATGGTGAAGGTCTCGACGGTGCTGAGGTCGATGTCCGGCAACGTGCTGAGATCCGAATCATTCGCCTGCACCGTCAAGGTGGCCACGCCGAAGGCGTTGTCGGCCGGTCGGAACGTGAGGACACCGTTCGGATCGATGCTCGGGGCCACCGAGAAGAGATCCGGGTTGGTGTTGGTGAGGATCCCGAATTCGATCGTCTGCCCGAGCAGGTCTTCACCCGGACCCGCAGAAATCTCGGCCACCCAGGACACCACGTTGTCGTCATCATCGGTGAGTACGAAGTTACCGGAATCCTCCAGGACCTCCGGATCGGTGCCGAGCACGAAGGTCGGCCCGTCGTTCACCGGCTCCAGAGTGATGTCGAAAGTCTGTGGGGCGCTCACATTGACGTTGGGATCCGTGCCGGGACCGGAGTCCGTGGCGATGACCGTGATGGTCGCCCTTCCGAAGGCATTGGGCGCGGTCGAATACGTCAACGTGCCGTCTGCCGCGATGGAAGGACCTGCCGAGAAGAGCTCCGGCTTCGAGACATTGGTAATGGTGAACCACACGGTCTGCGACGACTCGTTCTCCGGACCCGGGGAAATGTCGTCCACCCAGGTCGCCACCGACTGATCGCCGGAATCCTCATCGACCACATGGAGGGCCTCCACGGTGAACGACGGTGCATCATTGACCGAACCGATGGTGATGGTGAAGGTCTGGGTGCCACTCGTGTTGACGTGCGGAGAGGTGTTCGATCCGTCGTCCGTGGCCTTCACGGTGACGGTGGCGGTTCCCACCAAGTCCGCAACCGGGGTGAATGTCACCACGCCGGCACTGTTCATGACGGGTTGGCCATCGTCGGTGAACAATTCGGAATCCGTCACATCGGTCACGATGAAGCTGATCACCTGGCCGAGGCCGTCCTCCAACGGGCCCGCCGACACCGAACTCATCACGGCGATGGACTGTTCACCCGAGTCCTCGAGGACCGACGGGTTCGATCCGACCACGAAGACCGGGGCATCGTTGATCGGATACACCGTGATCGCGATGTCATCGGAGTCGGTCTGGGCACCGAGGGTTCCGGTATTGCCCAGGTCCGACGTGAGCATGGTGATGGTGGTGTCACCGAAGTAGTTGGCGTCCGGAGTGAACGAGAAACCGTTCAACAGGGTGTTCAGGGCCGAGAGTGTGCCGGTCTTGGTCACCGACGCCCCCGTGCTGCCGCCGAAGGTCACTTGGCCATCGGCGGCCGTCAAGGTCACCTCCAGATTCGCCGATCCGGCGTCGATGTCGGCGATGGATGCCACCAATCCGCTCACCGTGAAGTCTTCGTTCACCGTGACCCCAGTCGGCACGGTGTTGATCGGGGCATCGTTGACGGCGATCACGCTCAGCGTCAGCGACGCCTCTGGGGCCGATCCACCTGATCCGTCGTCCAGCAGGAGGCCCACTGTCCGGCTGGTGGTGACTGGAGCCTGCGAGGTGTTGTGATAGGTGATGTTCTGAGCCAAAGCCTCGACCACTGTCACCGGAACCGACCCGACGAGCGACACCACCAAAGTCGTCCCGGCGGTGCCGCCGGAGAAAGTGCCGATGGCCGACCCACTCCAATAGACCTGGTTGCCGCTCACACCGATCTTGTTGGCCACCAAACCTTCGTTCAAAATACCGAGCTCGTCCTCGGCGCGGCCATTGGCGATGAAGCGCACCGTCAAGGTCGGTCCGCTGAGCGACGATCCATCCGGATCGGTGACCGTGACCTTGGGCGACAGCACCGAGGGAGCGGCGTCCTCGGTGTAGGAGGCCGAACTGCGGCCCAGGGTGAAGATCGGATTGTCGTTGACCGGGGTGATGTTCACCACCACGGTCGGCCGCGGATCGGTCACGGCTCCGGAGCCGTCGTCCAACTTGAAGCGAACGGTCCGCTGGGCCATCGGGGCGTCGGAGGTATTGGCGAACATGATCGCCCGAATGACATCTTGCACCTGGGCGAGAGAGACCGTACGGGCGGAGAACTTCACCACGAGTGCCGACCCGTTGTCGCCGTTACGCCACGATCCGATCTTGGAGTTCCCGTAGTAGAGGAATCCGCCTTCGATGTTGACCGGATCTCCTCCGCTTCCGGCGCCGTCACGGATGGTGATCGAATTGAGGGTCGACACCGCTGTCGTGTAGTCGACGGTCAGTACGGCACCGCTGAAGTTGGTGGTGTCGAGGTCGGTCAGGGTGGCGCTCGGCGCCAAGGCAAACGGTGCGGCCTGCTCGAGAACCGTGAACGGTCCACTGCCGAGGACGACGGTCGGAGGGTTGTAGACCGGCTCCACGTACACCAACTTGCGCGCGTTGGCATCGGTCGTGGGATCGTTCGCCAGTCCGCCGTCGTTCAGCAAGAACGAGAGCACGCGAGTTTCGGCCGGATCCTTGACGGTGGCCACATCGTTCCAGAACGTGATGTTGCGCAGCAGAGCCTGCACGGCGGCCTTGGACACCGACGGATCGGCGGCCCGGCTGTTGAAGGTGATGACGAGGGGCTGCAGTGCGCCGCCCTGCACGCCGCCACCAGCGAAGGATCCGATGACGACGCCGCCATAGAGCACGTCACGGCTGCTGATGCCGATCTGACCGGCGCCCGAACCCTCGTTGCGGATTCCGAGGCGGTCACCGAGGATGCTGCCGCCGACGCTGTGCGATCCGGACGACACCGTGAGGGACCCGCCCTTGAAGTTGGTCGAATCGTCGGTCACGAGGGCGCCGACGTCCACCACGGTGGCCGCGCTGGTTTCGGTCACCCAGAGACCCGAGCCCAGGGTTTCCTCGTACGTGAGGGGAAGTCCGGTGATCGGGTCGTAGGAGATCTCGCCGTCGACGATGACATTTCGTGTCACGACGATTGGCACATTGGTGGGCAGGCTGAGGGACGGCGCGTCGTTGACCTCGGTGACCGAAATCGTCACCGTGGCAACCGCCGAATCGAGGGCCGCCGTGCAGGTGGAAGCGATCAGCAGGGCCGCGCAATTGTCCGGTTGGCCCCGGTCCCGCACCTTGAAGGTGAACGAATCCGAACCTGCATAATTGGACGTGGGCACGTAGGTGATCTGGCCGCTCGCCGGCAAGGTGTAGGGCAACAACTCGTTGGTGATGGTGGTCGCACCGTCGCGCAGGATGCCGTTGGTGGGCAGCGACAACACGATGTCGGTCAGATTCGCCGACGCCGTCTCCACATCGGTACCCTCGACGGTGATGACGCTGCCGAGCGAGTCTTCATTCACCGACACCGTCATGGCCGTGGCGACCGGAGCATCGTTGACCGGATTCAGGGTGATGGTGAAAGTCTGCGTCCCACTGACATTGACATTGGGTGACGTGTTCGATCCATTGTCGGCAAGATGCACCGTCACCGACGTCGAACCGGTGGCGTTCAGCGCCGGGGTGAAACTGAGCACTCCCGCGGCCGAGACCGCCGGCTGCACGGAGAACAATGACGTCGTCGCCGCCGTCACCGTGAACGTCAGGATCTGAGACGATTCGTTGTCCGCACCAGCCGAGATCCCAGTCGCCCAGGCCGCCGAATAGGCCCCCGAATCCTCGTTCACTGCAATATCTGCACCCTTGGTGAAGAGCGGGGCATCGTTGACAGCGTTCACGGTGATGGTGAAGGTCTGCGAGAAACTCAGGTTCTCGTTCGGCCATATTCCTGAACCGGAATCCATTGCTGTCACTGTGACTGTTGCGACTCCGTTGGCATCAGGTGCCAATGTGAAGGTCAGATCTCCAGAAACGCTCACTGCCGGCTCACCAGATGCGGTGAACAGAGAGCTGTTGGAATTGGCGATCAAGAAGGAGATGGTCTGCGCCGACTCATTGCTCGGACCGGTGGACATATTCGTCGCCCAGTTCGCAACGGTGTGAGAACCGGAGTCCTCGTTCCTCACCTGGTTCGAACCCTTGGTGAACGACGGAGCATCGTTCACGTCCGTGATGGTGATAGTGAAGATCTGCGACGCGCTGGTGTTCACATCGGGCGCGGTGCCCGAACCGTTGTCCGACAGGGTGACGGTGATGGTCGCAGAGCCGAAGGCATTCGCCTCCGGGGTAAAGGACAGCACTCCGACTGACGAGACAGCCGGCTGGCCATTCGACTTGAACAATGCGGTATTCGACGACGTCACCGTGAACGAAACGTTCTGACCCGACTCATTGCTCGGTCCCGCCGAAATCCCCGTGGCCCAGGCCGTCGAATAGGCAGCCGAATCTTCCGAGACCGAGACATCCGCGCCCTTAGTGAACGACGGCGCATCGTTGACCGCAGAGATCGCAATGGTGAAAGTTTGCGCGGCGCTCGAGGCGCCGGCCGAGTCCACGGCGGTGATCGACACAGAGGTCGATCCATTGGCGTTCGACGCCGGCGTGAAAGTCAGATCACCAGCGGCATTGACTGCGGGTTGCACCGAGAACAGCGACGTGGTCGTCGCCGTCACCGTGAACGTGACCGTCTGAGTCCCTTCCTCGGGGCCGGGCGAGATCGCCGTCGCCCAATTGGTAACGGTACTGGTAGCGGAATCCTCGAAAACCGTGACGTTGGCGCCCTTGGTGAACGACGGCAAGTCGTTCACAGCCGTGATGGTGATGCTGAAGGTCTGTACAGCGGTGGCGCCGCCGGGATCCGATGCCGTTACGGTGACCGATGTCGATCCGAACTTGTTGGCTGCCGGTGTGAAAGTGAGGCGGCCGTTGGTGGCGATCGCCGGCACCGACGAAAATAGCGTGGCGTCATAGCCAGACGTGGCAAAGGTGACGGTTCCGGACTCGTCGGCAGGGCCAGGTGCGATCGAGGAGGCCCAGGCCGCGGCGTAGGAACCGGAATCTTCGGTCACGGTCACCGTCGCAACACCCGTGAACGATGGCGGATCGTTGACCGCAGTGATGGCAAGGGTGAAGGTTTGGGCGGCACTCGACGCGCCAGCCGAGTCCACGGCCGTCACCGAGACCGAAGTCGATCCATTGGCGTTCGGCGCCGGCGTGAAAGTCAGATCACCAGCGGCATTGACTGCCGGCTGCACCGAGAACAGCGACGTGGTCGTCGCCGTCACCGTGAACGACACCGTCTGAGCGGACTCGTCGCTCGGCCCACTCGAGATACCCGTCGCCCAACCAGCAACCGTCTGCGCCACCGCGTCCTCCAGGACCGTGACGTTGGCGCCCTTGGTGAACGACGGAACGTCGTTCACCGCCGTCACCGTGATCGTGAAGGTCTCCGTATCACTCGTCAGTCCCTCGGCATCGCGGGCCGTCACCGACACGGTCGCCGACCCGTTGGCGTTGGCAGCCGGGGTGTAGGTGAGCGTTCCCGCAGAACTCACCGCCGGCAGGACCGAGAAAAGCGCATCATTGCTGGTCGAAATCTCGAACGACACGGAACCGGATTCTCCGGCGCCTGTCGAGACACCAGTCGCCCAGGACGCCACTGTGACCGATCCTGCATCCTCAAGCACGGATTGATTCGCACCCTTGGTGAATGATGGTGGGTCGTTGATACCGGTGATCGTGATGGTGAACGTCTCCGTTGCACTCGGAGCGGAGAATTCGTCGTACGCAGTCACCGACACTGAAGTGGTGCCAAACGCATTGGCTGCCGGGGTGAAAGTGAGCGTTCCGGTCGGGCTCACCGCCGGCTGGACCGTGAACAAACTGGTGGTGGAAGCCACCACCATGAAAGTCACATCGCCCGATTCGCCCTCACCGGGAGAATAGTTGGTCGCCCAGGGTGACGAATATGCAGCTGAGTCTTCGTCCACCGTGACATTGTCACCCTTGGTGAAATAGGGCGGATTCGTCGGATTGAAGACGGTGATCGTGAAGGTCTGGACGGCGCTCGAGGCACCGCCGGAATCGAGAGCGCTGACCGAGACGGTGGCCGAGCCAGCGACGGTGCCTGAGATCGTGAATGTCAGCGTGCCCGCACTGCTGACTTCGGGAGCCGCCGAGAACAAATCCGGATTGCTATTCGTCACCGTGAACGACACCGTTTGACTCAACTCGTTCGCCGGACCGGAGGTGATACCGGTAGCCCAACCCGTCTCACTGACCGGAGCAGCGTCGATCTGTACCGACTGATTCGCCCCCTTGATAAACGTGGGAGCATCGTTCACTGACGTGATCGTGATCGTGAACGTCTGCGGTTCACTCAAGGCTGTTGACGAGTCGACTGCAGTCACCGATACCGATGTGGAGCCGAAGGCATCCGCAGCGGGAGTGAAACTCAGCGTGCCGCCAGCATCGATCGTCGGGAGCACCGAGAAAAGAGACTTGTCCATGGCATCGACCGTGAACGCCACGGTTTGAGTTGACTCGTCACTCGGGCCGGGCGAAATTCCCGTCGCCCACAGTGCCGAGTGGGCGCCGGAATCTTCGCTGACTTCCACTGCCGTTCCGGGCGTGAAGGTCGGAGCGTCGTTCACGGCGAGAACTGTGATATTGAACGTCTGGGCACTGCTTGAACCACCTTCGGAGTCGGTGATGGTCACCGACACCGTCGCCGACCCGTTGGCATTCGCCATTGGCGTGAAAGTCAAGACTCCGGTGCTGCTCACTGCAGGTGGGAATGAGAACAATGTGGGATTGGTGGTGGTCACCGTGAACGAGACTGTCTGCCCAGATTCATTCGCCGGTCCGGTGGAAATCGCCGTCGCCCAGGGATTGATGGTCGCGGTGCCCGAATCCTCATTGACGGTCTGGTTCGCCCCCTTGGTGAACGACGGAATGTCGTTCACGGCGTTGACAGTGATATTGATCACGTCGGTGTCGGTTTGCGTGCCACCCGAGCCAGTGTTGCCACCGTCGGAAGTGAGGACCGTCAACGTCGCAGGCCCGTTGAAATTGGCGGTCGGTGTGTAGATCACGCCATTCAGCGCGGTGTTGATGGCAGTGACCGTTCCCGACATGGTCACCGAGCTCGCGGTTGTCCCGTTGAACCTGATCGTGCCATCCGTGGCCGTCAAGGTGACGCTTACCGAGGCAGATGCTGCGTCGGCGTCGGCGATCGAAATGAGGTTGCTATTGGCCGAGGAGAAGGTCAAGGTCGAGTCTTCGTTCACGGACTGAGTGGCCGGAGCCGTGTTCACAGGCGCCTGGTTGGCGTCATCATTGGTGATGGTGCCGGTGCTCGAGACGGTGTTGCTTCCGCCGAAGTTGGAGGCATCGGACACCTGCAGGGTGATGGTGTCGTTGGCTTCTCCGGTGTTATCGCCGCACACCGTGATGGTGATGTCGAATGTGGCCGTCGATGTGACGGATCGGTTCGCACCGGCCGCCGGCGGTATGTAGTCGATTCCGGCCGCCCCGCAGGATCCGCCGGCGGTCCCCGCCGTGGCGGTTCCGCCGTTGGTTCGCCAATACAAAAGTGATGCCGTTCCGAGATTGCTGCCATTGCCTGTCGAGTATTGGCTTGGCGTCACCGTGAAGGTCATCGTGGTGGTCGTCGATGCTGCACCTTCGGTGACCGACGGCGCCGTTACCGAGGCCGGCCTGAACAGCTCAGCCGTATAAGGCCCGACGACGGGTCCGCCGCCGCCGGTGACGCCCATCGGAGTCACTCCCTCGGTCGAGGTGTCCGCGACCGCCCGGGCCAGGTTCAACCGGCCGTTCCCCAGCGTCCCATCGGCGAGCGGTTCGGCGTTCCGGGCCAACCGGCCCACGATCACCGCATTCGACGCCGACGAATCGACACCCCGCAACACTGCCGCCGCTCCGGCCACGATCGCCGCCGAGGCCGACGTACCGGTGACCGACACCAGATCGCCGGCTGCACTGATGGCCGAGATCCCGACCGCCGGAGCGGTCAGGTACACCGACGCACTCTGGTTGCTTCCCGACCACACCGTGTCACTGGCCGAGGATCCGCCGACACCGATCACCTTGGATGACCCAGCCGGATAGGTGGCGGTCGTGGACCCGTCGTTACCAGCCGCGGCCACCAACACCACACCGTTCCACCAGGCGTAGTTGATGGCGTCCTGCAACGCCGGGCTGTATCCCGGATTCGAGAACGCCATCAAGATCACGTCGGCGCCGTTGTCGACCGCCCAGACCAAACCTTCGATGATGTCGGAGTCCGACCCCTCACCGTTCGCGTCCAACACCTGCACTGGCAACACCGTCACATCGCCATAGGCCACACCGGCGATTCCCGACCCGTTGTTCGCCGCCGCGGCCAGGATGGAGGCCATCTCGGTGCCGTGACCGTTCACGTCATTGGTGGGATCCGTCCCGAACGCCGAGAACCCGGAGCCGATGCGACCCGACAGATCGCCGATCTCGGCGACCCCCGTGTCGAGAACCGCTACGCGCACACCCGAGGACAGTTCGACTTCTCCGTGAACTTCGTCCCAGCCGATCTGCCGCAGTGCCCACTGCGATCCGTACCCGGGATCCGATGCCGCGCCTTCGACCTCGCGCACTCGATCCAAAGACACCGACGACACGTCGGCATCGGCGCGGTAGGCGGCGATGGTGGCGTCCACATCGGCGGCCGGCACATCGACGACGTGCAACCGCAACGCCGGGATGGACGACGACTCCGTTCCACCGTGACGAGCGATCACCGCGTCCTGCGCGGCTTCGTCGAGACCAGCCACCAACTTGACAATGATGGATGTCGTGGCCGCTGTTGACGGCGATTGGGTCGATTCGGTGGTCGGCGGCTGGTCAACTACTGTGTCGGGCACCGTCGTGTCGACCGGCGCAATAGTGGTCTCGACCGGCGCGACGGTGGTGTCGACGACCTGGGCCTGAGAGGGAACAGCAGGAGCTACGAGCAGGGTCGCGATGACGACGGCAATCGGGGTCTTCACGGACCAACGGGTACGTTGACCGTCCACTGCCCTCCCCTCGCGCTCACTCTGCCGCATAGCCATTCATCCGCCGCCCGATCAGATAACTCTGATAACGCTCTGACGCTAGCACCGGGTCATCGCCCCGAATCGGGTTTTGATGAACGTTTTGTTACATAAGTCCTGGTAACAAACTCGGAGCCGGCGATGCCCTCGTGAGCACGTCGGCCTCTCAGAGACGCCGCCGACACCCGTCGACTAAAGCCCCAACGGACGAAAGGCCCTGCTCAGAACCGCCGCAGCCGGCGATTCCGGGACCGGTGGGCACCGGTACAAATATCTGGACGGACGGTCCACCTATATATGGTCAGAGTTCCGGTCGGCCGAGACCCCTCGGGGCCAGCGGTCTCAGCGCCGGAACTTGAAGTCGGCCGAGATCGTGGTCCCGTCGGAGAGCTCGACGGTCACCGTGCGGCACTGACCGGCCCAGGTCTTGGACGTCGGCCACGAAATTTGCCACCGGCCACTTCCGAGATAACGCATGTCTGCAAATTTCACATATTTTTCGACACCGTCTTCGACCGTACCGGTGCGCATCGCGCACACCCACGAACTTGATTCGATCTTGACGAAAGAAGATGGATCGCTCACCGGCAGTCCGTCCCCGTCCACGATGCGCCACATGAGCGGCACCACCCGCCCGGCCTGGGCCACGTTCAGCACTGTGTTCATGTCGACCGGTGGCAGGAATCCGGTCACCGTCCAGTCGCCTCCGCACGGAGACTCGGTCTCCTCCCACAACAGATATGGCGTGCCGACGCCGTCGCAGATCCCCCACACCTCCGTTGGTGTGTCGAATTCCGCCCATCCGTCTCTGATGGTCCAGTCGCTGTAGGTGGCGATGTTCTGCAGGGTCGTCAACAGCGATCCCGCTACTGCGAGCTGCGAAGAATTGTCACTCAGTCCGATCCCCGCCAAGGTTGGATTGGCGGTCGTGCTCCAATGACTGCTCGCCACCGTGCCGTTCGAGTCCACGTACCCAACGAGACCGCCCACTGCTTGCGGGGCGGTTCCCGATGTACTCACTGCACCCGTGGCATAGGTGCGCTCCAGATCGGCGACGCTCACGAGGGATTCGGGTGATGATGGTGCTGGTGTTCCTTCGATGTAGCCGACCGCTCCCCCGACCATATCATCCGATGCGCTGACCGTTCCCGTGGCGTAGGAATCGCGCACGTTCGAATACGACAAGTAGCCGACGATCCCACCCACGTTGGTGGCCCCACTCACCGCGCCACTCGCTCGGGCGTAAGCGATCAGCGAGGTCGAATCGGCCCCAGCGACGATTCCGGCGACCAGATTCCCTCCGGTGACCGATCCCACAGAATTGGCCACCGAAATGGTGCTCGCGTACAAGTACCCCGCCACTCCGCCGACGTAGGTTGCCGGCGATGAGTTCCCGGCAACGGTCACGTCGCTGAATCCGAATTCGAGGAGCGATCGGTCTGCGTCGCCGCGGAGGTCGCCGACGATCCCGCCCACTTCGTAATTTCCTTTCACCGCGCCGCTCACCCGCACGTTGGAGATGGTCGTGTCCTTGGCGTAACCGACCAGCCCTCCCACGAAACGGTCGCCGGTGATCGACACCCCGGTGAGGGTCACGTTCGTGATGGTCGCGCCCTGCGTCACCCCGAAGAGTCCGAGATAGTCGTCACCCGCGGGAACGGACAATCCGCTGATCGTGAATCCGGCGCCGTCGTAGATCCTCCGGAAGGCATCCGTCTCGCTGCCGATCGGTGTCCACGGCGACGACACGGCGAAGCTGGCGATCTGCACGTACGCGCAGTCGAGGAGATCTCCGGTGATGGCCGCCAAGTCGCTGGCGTTCCCAATCTCATACGGCGTGCCCGGATAACCGTCGCCTCCTGGGAACGGCTTCGAAGTACCGTTCGGGACCCCACAATTGTCGGGCAGACCTACACCCGCCTCGGCCATGGCACCTGGCGCGAGGCACGCCGCCAGCACCACTGCCACCAGAACCTTTCGTCCCGCCATCGTGGATCCCCCCGATCC
>JBJTYE010000131.1:0-3760 GCA_046082625.1 Actinomycetota bacterium
AATTCCTTCTGGTCCTTGAAGCAGAAGGGGCAGTGATCGGTACTGACCACGGCCAGCTCGTTCATCCGCAGACCCTTCCAGAGGTCACCTTGATGGCCGTGGCCCATCTGTCCGATGTAGTGCGGATCGTGGTCCCGCGACCGCAGTGGCGTGCTGCACACCCACTTGGCCCCTTCGAAACCGGGCTGGCCCAAGGTCTCTTCCAGAGTGAGCCACAGATATTGCGGACAAGTCTCGGCGAAGACGTTGCGACCGTGATGACGGGCGGCGGCCACCTCGTTGAGAGCGTCTCCGGCCGACATGTGCACGATGTACAACGGCACGTTGCCGGCCACGTGGGAGAGCACGATGGCCCGATGCGTGGCTTCGGCTTCGAGAGGTGACGGACGGGTGAAGGAATGGAATCGGGGATCGGTTTCGCCGCGAGCCAGAGCCTGCTGAACCAGGACGTCGATGGCGATGCCGTTCTCGGCGTGCATCATGATCATGGCGCCGCATTCCGCGGCGGTCTGCATGGCCCGCAGGATCTGGCCGTCGTCGCTGTAGAAGACCCCGGGATAGGCCATGAAGAACTTGAAGCTGGTGACACCCTCGTGTTCGGTGAGGTACTTCATATCCTTCAGCGATTGATCGTCGACTCCGCCGATGATCTGGTGGAAGGCGTAGTCCACGGCGCACTCGCCGGCGGCCTTGCGGTGCCATTCGGCCAGACCCTCGTGCACGTTCTCGCCGTAACGCTGCACGGCCATGTCCACGATGGTGGTGACACCGCCCCAGGCCGCGGCCCGGCTTCCGGTCTCGAAGGTGTCCGAAGCGAAGGTTCCGCCGAAGGGCAGCTCCATGTGAGTGTGCACGTCGATTCCGCCCGGAATCACGTACTTGCCGGCGGCGTCGATCACCCGATCGCAGCCCGGTTCGGCGCCGGCGAACCATCCCGGAGCACCGACGGCGGCAATGGTCTCACCTTCGATGAGCACGTCGTTGGCACTGATGCCGGTCGGCGAGATGACCCGCCCGTTCTTGATCAATATCTTGGCCACGTCTCTTCCTTCCTGGTCGGAGATTCGCCCCCGCCGATCAATCCTTCACCAAATCTCCGTAGGCGTCCGGTCGCCGGTCGCGGTAGAAGGCCCAGCGATCCCGTACCTCGAGCAACTTCTTGATGTCGAGGTCGCGCACGATCAATTCGGGCTTGTGCGCGTCACCCTGGGCTCCGACGAACTTGCCCTCCGGATCCACGAAGTAGCTCTGGCCGTAGAAGTCGTTCTCGCCGAGTGGTTCGATGCCCACTCGATTGATGGCGCCGACGTAATAGATGTTGGCCACCGCGGCCGCCGGCTGCTCGACCCGCCAGATGTATTCGCTGAGACCTCGGTGCGTGGCCGAGGGGTTGAAGACGATCTGGGCTCCGTTCAACCCGAGGGCGCGCCAGCCTTCGGGGAAGTGGCGGTCGTAGCAGATGTAGACGCCCACCTTGCCGACGGCGGTGTCGAAGACCGGGTATCCGCCGTTGCCGGGCTTGAAGTAGAACTTCTCCCAGAAGCCCTTGGTCTGTGGGATGTGCTGCTTGCGGTACTTGCCGAGATACGTGCCGTCGGCATCGATCACCGCGGCGGTGTTGTAGTACACACCGGGCTGCACGATCTCGTACATCGGAAGCACCAGGACCATGCCGGTTTCCTTGGCGATGCGGCAGAACCGTTGCGTGGTCGGACCGTCGGGGATGTACTCGGTGTAGTCGTAATACTGCACGTCCTGGACCTGACAGAAGTACGGACCGTAGAAGAGTTCCTGGAAACACATGACCTGGGCACCCTGCTTGGCGGCCTCGAACACTGCGGCCTCGTGCTTGTCCAGCATCGACTCCTTGGAGCCACTCCAGTCGGTCTGGAGCAATGCCGCCCGTACGGTGTCCTGCGAACCTGTCATTGCCGTGTCTCCCCACGTATCGAGCCACCGCCCGAAAGCGTCGACCAACATTTTCCATCAGGGAAGCGAACGATCACCGGAAACGACCGGAACTCCTCCCCGGCTAACAGAGTAATTGAGACCCCACGGGGTGGACAATGCCCGCACGTCGGCGGACGCCACCTCGGTCAGTAGCCCCCACCCATCTTGGTGTGGTCCCAGGAGACGTATCTCTCGACCTCGATGGCGATGCCGATCCTCTTCTTGGCCTGGGCCTCCAGGAAGGGCCTGGCCGCATCGCTGATGGCGCCCTCACCGTTGTACTTGAGTCCTACTGCCTTGCCGATCGACAAGATCGTGTCGTAGTCCTCGATCAGACGGGCGGTGCCCACGATCTCGAGACCCTTGAGTTGGTCGTAGGAGTCGCCGCTCTCGATCAGCCCGGTGATCTTGGGGTTCCGCTTGAGATTCAGCACCTTCTGACTCTTGCCGAAGGTCCAAAAGACGGTCTCGCCGTTCATCACCACATACCACATGGCCACCAGATGGGGATGTCCCGAGGGGCCGATGGAGGCCACGTTGAGGATGGTCTGATCGGCGAGGTAGGCGGCGATCTCGGTCTCGGTCATGGTGATGGAAGCGCGCTTGTTGGCCATACCCCGACCCTACCCCCGCGCCACCGCCACCCCCCTTCTCACCAACTTGGGCGCGAAAGGGTGCCAAAACCCGTACGTTTCGCCCCCATTGGACTGCGGAACTCGACACGTCGTGCACGACCATGTGTCCGAGATGGCAGATCGGGAACTGTCGGCCCGCGAGCGGACCCGCTACCTTCTAGTTCGTGGTGACCAATCCCTCTCTCGATCTCGTCCTCGCACCCGTCGTCGCCGACCCGTCGATCTCGAGTGTCGACGGACAGCCACCACGTCCTCTCGGCGAATGGTTGACCACCTTTCATCTGGCATCGGTGGTGCTCGATCCCTACACCAACGAGAGTTCGTGGATCCTTCAGTCGGCGGCGCGCATCCTCCGGGCCTTCAGCGGTTCGGCGGCCCGAGCCAATTTCGTTCTCACCTGTTCGGCGGATGAGGCCCGGGAATTCCTCGGACCGCTGACCCGCGAGTTCCTGGTGTTCGCCGATGCCGACCGGTCCGTGGTTCGGGCCTTGGGTCTCGGTTCATTGCCGGCGTTCGTGTTCATCCGCTCCGACGGTTCGGTTCCGGCGGTCGCCGAAGGCTGGCGCCCGATGGACTGGCGCAGCGTGGCCAAGGAGATCGCCTCCACCACCGCTTGGACTGCGCCGGCGATCCCGTTGCCCGGTGATCCCGCCGCATTCGCCGGAACGCCCGCCCTCGGCTGATCGCCCACTCCATCTGATTCCTCACACCGATCTCCCCGTCGAAGACGTCGTCGCGGAACTTCGACGAGCCCTCGACGACTCTCACAACGCCGTCCTGGTCGCCCCACCCGGAGCGGGCAAGACCACCTTGGTACCTCTTCGTCTGATCGAGGAGTCCTGGCTGGACGGTCGCCGACTGGTGATGCTCGAGCCGCGCCGGTTGGCGGCACGGGCCGCGGCGCGTCGCTTGGCGGACCTGATCGGTCAACGACCCGGAGAACTGGTCGGATACCAGACTCGTGACGAGCGGATCATCGGACGCGACACTCGCATCGAAGTTGTCACCGAGGGAGTTCTCACCCGCCGTCTCCAGAGCGACCCGACTTTGTCGGGAGTGGGACTGATCGTCTTCGACGAAGTCCACGAACGCCATCTCACCACCGATCTCGGCTTGGCGCTGGCACTCGACGTCCAGAGCACATTGCGGCCCGAACTGCGCATCCTGGCCATGTC
>JBJTYE010000132.1:0-7547 GCA_046082625.1 Actinomycetota bacterium
GGGACGACGTGGAAGGACTACCACTTCACCGATTCGGCCTGGGCCCAGGGTGCCGCACCACTCGGTTACGGAGATGTCGTGGCCACCCCTGTCGGATTCGGGCCGGATAGCACCACCAAGTACATCACCACGTATTTCCGAGGGATGTTCACCGCCAACCATGGCTACTCGGCACTGCGGTTGTCGTTGCGGCGTGATGACGGTGCGGTGGTCCATCTCAACGGGACCGAGGTGGCGCGGTCGAACATGCCGACCGGCACGGTGACGTCGACGACCCTGGCCTCGACCGCCATCGCCGGAGCCGACGAAACGACATATCTGTCGATTCCCATCACGGGTCAGTTGTACAACGGAACCAACGTGATCGCCGTGGAGATCCATCAGAGTGCAGCCAGCAGCAGCGACATCGTCTTCGACCTGTCACTTCAGGGAACCGGCGATACCGGCGCCTTACCCAATCCCCCGACCCCGCCGCCTGCGCCCACCACGACGGTGCCGATCACCGTCGACGCCACGGTGCGGGGAGGCAGTTACGCCTCGCGGAACTACGGGACCGCCACCACTGGCGGCGTGCAGAGCGGAACGGCCAACAACACCCGCTGGCACTACCTGCGCATCGATACGTCGAGTTACTCCGGTTCCATCGGCCGGGCCGTGTTGCGATTGTCGATGACGGGTGCCAAGGGCAGCACCACCGCTCTGGCCATCAAAGCCGTGACCAGTGGGTGGAGCGAATCCACCATCACCTGGAACAACAAGGCGACGGTCGGTGACACGGTCATCGCCAGTGGCTCGGTGGTCGGCAATCAGACTGCGTGGTACGAGTTCGACATCACGAGTCATGTATCGGCCCAACGAACTGGTGGCACGAACGTGATCGATGTGGTCGTACAGACCACGCAGGCGAGCAGTTCACTGGTGCAACTGTCCTCCGGTGAAGCGTCGACCAGTCTGCGTCCGCACCTCGTCATCACGGCCTGAGCGAAACTGGCTTGTCGCCCGGTTACCTGATCAGGTGGCCAGTGATCCTCCGTAGATCTGCCAGGCCAGGAACGACTTCGCCGCCAGACTGAGGACCAGGTAGACCTTCTCTCCGTGGACGTAGTCGGCCCACCGTCCGACACGGCGGTACTGCAACCATTGGTTCAATCCGAAGCTGAAGAAGAAGATCTGCTCGGCCACCACGATGCCGAAGACGAAGCCCGGCACTTCGACGGCGCCGACGATGTTGATCCAGACGCCGATCCAGGGAGCGATGCCGGCGATCACGCCGAACCAGAACGGCACCATGGTCGTCGTGGTCCGTCCCGGAGGATTCATACGCTCCTGCAACCAGCCGAACAAGATCATCGCCACGTTGGCTCCGATGACGGCGATCACGGCGGTGATGTCGGTGATACCGCTGTAGGACCCAATGAGGACGATCATCAAAGTCGCCGAGACCGAGTACTCGATCCACCGGAAGCGGTTGATGCCTCGGCGCAGATCGTTCTCGTAGGTGCCGCGCAGCACCGTGGCGGTGACGAAGTGATCGATGGCGGCCAGGAACAAGAAGACGGCAACGGCCGGTCCGATGGCCAGGTCGAAGAGACTCTCGGGGGTCTCCAGACGCGTTCCCGGAGGTCCCTTCGGAAAGTTGGACGTGATGGTGATGGCGAAGTCGCCGGCCATGATCAGGATCAAGACCGCTTGCACGGCGTGCAGCACGGTGAGTCCGATGTTCCAACTGCGCAGATTCTTCAGACGGTCCGGGGTCACTCCGGTGGCGATGTCGGTCATTGCTTCACCCTAGAACCGCGTCGATCATCGGCCGCGTTGTTGTCGTCGCGAAACAGTGATGACTAACGACGGGGAATTTCACCGATTCGTGTTTCTCTGCAACAGCCTCCGCTTAGGATACGAACATATGTTCGATTCATACGCTCGATGAGGAGGTCGAAGACGTGAGCATTGCCACCACATTGGAACTCGCCCGGCTCTCGGTCGACGATCTTCGGGCTCGGTTGGCGGCCAACAAGAAACTCCGGGCCGCACTCGACGCCGAGAATCTCGAGATCGTGGCTCTTCTCGACGCCGCCGCCCACCATCCCACCTCACCGGCATTCGTGATCGCCGAATACGAACTCATGGAACATGCCGGTCTGTCCAAACGTGATGCCGTCGCCACGGTGCAACGGGCTCACGTCGTCGCCGAGTCGCCGGCACTGGGTGCGGCTCTCGCTTCCGGCACGGTCACCAGCAGCCACCTCGATGCGGTGTCTCGGGGTCTGCGTCTGGTGGGTGACGAGCGCGAGAGGTTCCTGAAGAAGGTTCCCGGGCTCATCGAGTCGGCATCACACATGACGATCGGCGACTTCTCGGCCCTGGTCACCCGGACTGCCAAAGGACTGGTCTGCGATGACGGCCTGGCCACTTTCGAACACCAGCGTCGGTCCACGTTCCTGAAGATGTGGAACGACGCCGAGGGCATGCTGCAGGTGCGGGGAGCCTTCGATCCCTTGTCCGCAGCCGTACTGCAGTCTCGTTTGGCCGCCGAGGTCGAGGCCCGATTCCATGGAGGTGACAAAGAGTGTCCCGTGGTGGTGCACCCGTGGGTCGAGCCCAATGACCATCGCCGGGCCTTGGCGCTGTTGGCTCTGCTCGATCGCGACGCCGTCGATTCGACACCGTCGTGTTCTCGAGCCGACGTGGTCGTTCACGTGGATCTCGACACTCTGACGTCCGGATTACGAGCCGAGTCCACCCACCGCACGGTGTTCGGAGCCGATCTTCCCATCAGCACCATTCGCCGTCTGGCCTGTGATGCCGACATCATCCCGGTGGTTTTGAACGGAGACGGCGTCCCACTCGATGTGGGCCGGGCCAAACGCCTGGCCACTGCAGGACAACGACGGGCACTCGAGGCGGCTCACGACACCTGTGCCATGCCCGAGTGCGCGGTGGCCTTCCACCACTGCCAGATCCATCACATCGAGTACTGGGAATCCGGTGGACCGACGGACTTCGACAACATGGTCCCACTGTGCTCGCGACATCACCATCAGGTGCACGAAGACGGCTGGAAGATCGTTCTCGAACCAGGTACCCGGGTTCTCACGGCACAACCGCCAAGGGCCGCTTGATGCCGTGATCAGTGGGAGCTCACGTCACGATCTATGAGATCAGGTTCACGAACTGGCTATGTTCACGAACTGGCGACGAGTGATGTCTGCTTGCGGCTGGAGAAGGCGATCGAGATCAGGAGCACCACCAACGCACCGATGGAGATGGCGTAGCGAGCACCATCGTTGTCCTGCAGGCTGATGATCGCCGGGAGCACCAAGAGGCTGACCAGGTTCATCACCTTGATCAGCGGGTTCAGTGCCGGACCGGCGGTGTCCTTGAAGGGGTCGCCGACGGTGTCACCGATGACGGCGGCCTTGTGGGCATCGCTGCCCTTGCCACCATGGTGACCGTCCTCGATGTACTTCTTGGCGTTGTCCCAGGCGCCACCGGCGTTGCTGAGATAGTTGGCCATCAGTTGACCGACCAGGATGACCGCCGCCAGGAACGCACCGAGTGCCTTCCAGTCGATACCGAACCCGACGATGACCGGGGTCAGAACCGCCAGCAGAGCCGGCGTGGTGAGTTCACGCAACGACGCCGCCGTGCAGATGTCGATGACCGGGGCGTAGTCGGGCTGCTTCTCGCCGCTCATGATCTTGCCGTCGGCGAACTGCTTACGGACTTCCTGCACGACGACGCCTGCGGTACGGCCCACGGCTCGAATGGCCAGTGCCGAGAACAGGAACGGCACCGCACCACCGATCAGCAGTCCGATGAATACCTTCGGGTCGGCCACGTTGATGGCCAGATTCGGCGCACGGAACACACCATCGGCCAGGTTCTCGGCGACTTCGCCGAGTTCGGCACCGGCGATCTCGATGAAGCTGGCGAACAACGCCACGGCGGCGATGACCGCAGAACCGATAGCGAAGCCCTTGGTCACGGCCTTGGTGGTGTTCCCCACGGCGTCCAGGCTGACCATGATCTTCTCCGGCTCGCCGTGGAACTCGCCGCTCATCTCGGCGATACCGGCGGCGTTGTCGCTGACCGGACCGAAGGTGTCCTCGGAGACGATGACACCGGTGGTGGCCAACATGCCCATTCCGCACAGGGCGACGAGGTAGAGCGAGAACGTCAGGTTGCCGCCACCGAGACCGAGAGCGACACCGATGGCCACGGCGATCGCCACCACGGCGTACACGGAACTTTCCAGACCAGCCGAAGTGCCGCTCAGCACCACGGTCGCCGGACCGGTTTCGGCGGACTCGGCGATCTCCTTCACCGGCGTGTAGTGCGTGCCGGTGTAGTACTCGGTGAGACGGCTCACGAGCTGGGCCAGAACCAGCCCGACGGCCACCGCTCCGAAGACGCGCCACCCGGCGCCGCTCATGAGTTCGACACCGTCGCCGGTCGCACCTTTGCCGTTGCCGACGTAGCCGAGCGCCAGGATGAGCGTTCCGATCAGAGTGAGACCACCGGCCACGATGAAACCGCGGTTGATCGGCTTCAGCGCGTCGGTCTCGCCCTCTCGGGCCTTGACCGCGAAGACGCCGGCGATACTGGCCACCACGCCGATGGCTCGCGCCGCCAGTGGGAACACCAGACCGAGGGCCGGGTTCAAACCGATGCTGTTGAAGGCGGCCACACCGAGAATGATCGAGGCCACCAAGGTCACTTCGTAGCTCTCGAAGAGGTCGGCGGCCATACCGGCGCAGTCACCGACGTTGTCACCCACGTTGTCGGCGATGGTGGCCGGGTTGCGGGGATCGTCTTCGGGAATTCCCGCTTCGACCTTGCCCACCAGGTCGGCGCCGACGTCGGCGGCCTTGGTGAAGATGCCACCGCCGACGCGGAGGAACAGAGCGAGCAGCGATCCACCGAAGCCGAAGCCCACGAGGATCACCGACGAGGTGTTCTGGAACACCATGATGATCACGGACGCACCGAGCAGGCCGAGACCCACGGTGAACATCCCGGCCACACCACCGGTGCGGAAGGCCACGGTCAGGGCCCGGGGCATGCTGCCCGTGAGGGCCGCAGCCGCGGTCCGCACGTTGCCTCGGGTCGCCAACGTCATGCCGATGTACCCGGTGAGACCCGATGCGAGACAGCCGAGAATGAAGGCAACCGTGCGCCAGAGGCCGGACTGCACGAAGTCGAGGGCTTCGGTTCCATCGGGCTTCTTGATGGCCGTCGAGGTCAAGAACACGATCGCCGCCAGCGGGATCAGGATCACGGCAATGGTCTTGAACTGGCGCTTCAGATACGCCAAGGCACCATCCTGGATGGCCTTGGCGATTTCCTTCATCTTGGGCGAACCCTCATCGGCGGCCAGGACCGACCGCACCAGGAAGAACCCGACGGCGATGGCCACGATGGCAGCGGCGGTGGAGAGCAACAGGACGGCCCACTCCCCACCTTTGAGCGCGAATTCCTGGTAGCCGCCCTCAGCGGCGATCAACGATGGCACCAGCAGTCTCCGAAACAACTTGGGCGCAGGGAGCACCTGCGCAGGTGATTACACATGCGACTGCGAAGAGTGATGGTCCTCTGGGGCGATCGCCTGATCGGAAAACGATCGATCATGCGTCGGTCCAGACGGTTGTTCACCAGGCTTCGCGGTCGGAGACAGCCTAGTGAACGGGCTCGGGGGCCACGAAGTTCCCGGTCACGGGCTCATGATCACGGTGCCGGGGACGCCGGCTCCAGGTCCATGGCGGCCCGGACGTCCACCAGGGGATCGGAGGGGATATGAATGAATCCCCGCCGGGGGCGATCGAGGTCGAAGGAGTTGAACAGAATCAGCACCACGAACACTCCGGCCACCAATGGGGTCACCAGACCACGACCCAGCATGGCCAGGTAGAGGGCCAAGGCCCCGAGGGCGATCCCGCTGCCCAGGATCTGCAGGATCCAGACCGAGTCCGGGACCCGATTGCGCAGGGACGTGACCCGATCCGTGTGCCGATCGATGAGGGCGTTCAGGGACTCGACGTACAGGCGCGGCGCGTTGTCCTGGGGGGCGGCGGCCATGGCCGATCCAGCCAGTCCCCAGAGATCCCGGTGGGCGACGTCCATCTCGGCGGCCAGATCATCGAACTCGTCGGTGTCCGGAGTCGACTCACTCATATCTATGGCCAGGTCCGTGTAATCACGAAGGAGATCCAAGGACTCGGTCCGCTCCGGTTCGGACAGGAGTTGGGCCCGAAGATACGTGGTGCCGATGTCGTTGGCTTCCTGGACCAGGAGGGTGCGACGGTCCTCGTAGCGGCCGACGGCCATGGTCAGACCGAAGGCCAGGAGCAGACCGACCAGACCGAGCAGCGCGCCTTGGACGACACCCAGGGACTCCCGGTGGCTGGCGGCATCGGTGCGTTCCCGGAGTCGGCGGCCCATGACGACCCCGGCAGCGATGAAGAGGGCGACGATCGCCCCGAGGACCAGGATCAGCGTGGCACTGTTGGTTCGGAAGAGCACGAGGAAACCGTAGTGGCTCGCCGCCAGTCATCATGTCGAACGACTCAGTACGACGAACGACTCCGTACGTCGAACGACTCTGTACATGGCCCACGAGACACATGGCCCACGAGACACACGGATGACTCATTACTCTGACGCCATGACCGAACCTGACGCGATGAACGAGCAGGGTCGGCCCGACAGTGAACCGCCGGTGAGCGTGACAGGCCCGCTCACCGTCACGAACACGAGCACGAACACGATCACCATCACGATCACCGTCACGGTCGCCGCCGTGTCGACCCTCGTGGCCATGGGTCTGGCGATCCTGCGGCTTCGCCACGGACTGGCCCTGGTCGGTGATTCCGGTTCCTACTTGGCCGGGGCATCGGGTTTCGCCGATGGTCGTTGGTTCGCGACCCCGCTCGTTCCGTCGTTCTCGGAGATTCCCCTCCTCGACACGGTGAACGAGGCCGGATGGTCGTCCTTCACCGACTTCGGTGTGGGCACTCCACTGTTCATCGCCTTCTTCGATCTCTTTCTCCCCCTGCGCCACGCCGCCGGAGCGGTGAACGTGCTGGCCATCGGGTTCATCGCGGCTGCCGTCGTGGTCGGTCCATGGACTCCCCGGCGACGTTCGGAACTCGTGGTGCGGTCGATCCTGGCCGTTGCGCTGAGCTGCTGGCCGATCCTGCGCTTCACCGGAGTCGGGGTGCTCTCCGAGCCTGTCTTCTGCGCCGCAGTTGGGTGGCTGGCGGTGATGCTCGGGCGATTGTCACCGCCCAGTCCGCGAACAGGCAGTCCAGGATCACACGGTCTGGCAACACACAGCCCGGGAACACACAGTCTGCGAACACCAAGCGCGACATCACGCGGTGTTCTCCGACACGATGTTCAGTCACCAGGCCCCGTCGAACCATGTACACCTTTGCTCATCGTCCTCGGCGTACTCACGGTGATCGCCGGGTTCACGCGCTTCGTCGGTCCGACCGTGGCGGTGGTCGTGGCGATTCTGCTCGTCGGGTCCGGAGTCTCGTGGCGAC
>JBJTYE010000133.1:0-3016 GCA_046082625.1 Actinomycetota bacterium
TCCCGGCGCGTTCACACCGGGATGTTCGATGGTGCATCTCCCCGGCTACGTGAAGAATCAAGCCGCGCTGCGCGCCAAGGGCGTCCAGACCATCGCCTGCATCAGCGTCAACGATCCGTGGGTCATGGACAACTGGGGCAAAACCAGCGGAGCGGACGGCATCGTGATGCTGGCCGACGGGGCCGGGGCCTTCACCAAGGCCATCGGCCTCGAAATGGACGGCTCGGGTTTCGGTCTCGGGTTCCGCTCACAGCGGTACTCGGCCATTCTCGAGGACGGCGTGGTCAAGGAACTCAATATCGAAGAGGGTCCGGGAATCACGGTCAGTGCCTGCG
The DNA here is from genome assembly GCA_046082625.1 of Actinomycetota bacterium. Classification (GTDB taxonomy): domain Bacteria; phylum Actinomycetota; class Acidimicrobiia; order Acidimicrobiales; family Ilumatobacteraceae; genus Casp-actino8. The sequence goes on from JBJTYE010000133.1 coordinate 336, forward strand.
AAGTGGTACTCGACCACCTCTGATCGTCTCAACGCGCGATCAGATACGCCACGGGGAGGGCGGCGCTCACCAGGGCGGCCGCACCGACGAGCACGACCGAGGCTCTCCCACTCACCTGATCCTGCAGGACGGATTGCCTCCGTGACAGGACCAGGATCATCAGGATCAACGGTGGTGCAGCCAGGCCGTTGAGGATCGCCGACCAGTACAAGGCGCGAACCGGGTTCAGTCCGAAGAAATTGAACGCCAGACCCAACAGCATGGACCCGGCGATCACCACATAGAAGGCCCGGGCCTGGTTCATCTTGAGGCTCAGTCCTTCGCGCCAGCCGGCGGTCTCGGCAAGAGCGAAAGCCGTGGAACCGGCGAGAACCGGGACCGCCAGCAATCCGGTGCCGATGATCCCGATGGCGAAGAGGAACTTGGCCGCGCTGCCAGCCAAGGGCTCGAGGGCGAGCGCCGCTTGTTCGGCGGTCGCCACGGTGGTGATCCCGTTCTCGCCGAGGGTGGCGGCCGACACCGTCATGATGGCGAACATGATGAAGACTCCGGAGCCGATCCCCGACACCACGTCGCCGCGCATGGCACGAAGACTCACCGAACCGTCCCGGCCGTCGGTGGCGCCGCGATCGTGCAATTCCTCGACCTCTTCGCTGGTCTGCCAGAAGAAGAGATACGGCGAGATCGTGGTGCCGAACAGGGCGATCAGAGCGGCGATCTCCGCTTTGCCGAACCGCAACGACGGAACGAACAGATCGCGCACCGCCTCGTTCCAGGCGATGTCCACGACGAAGAGAACCGCCAGGTACGCCACCAGGGACAGACAGAGCCATCGCAGTACCCGGGCGTACCGGTGATAGGGAACCGCGATCTCCAGGGTCGCCATGCCGAGCGCGAAGAGGATCACCAGAACGACTTGTGGTATCGGTACCAGCAGACGCGTGGCGGCCGCCATCGAACCGAGGTCGGCCCCGATGTTGAACGAGTTCGCCGCCACCACCAGCAGCACCGCCAAGTAGAGAACCCACTTCGGGAACTCTTGCTTGATGAGCGCGGCCAAACCCCTTCCGGTAAACATGCCGAGCCGAGCCGTGGCTTCTTGCACCGCTGCCGCCATCGGGAAAGCGATCAGGGTGGTCCACAGGAATTGGAAGCCGAAGGCCGCGCCGACTTGCGAATACGTTCCGATTCCCGAGGGATCATCGTCGGCGGCTCCGGTGATGAGTCCCGGACCGACGCGCTGGAAGTACCCGCGTCCCCGCACCCGGTGGTGCCTGGACCGCGTTCGACGGATCTCCGGTCGCCCCTCAGGAGGACCGACGTCGCTCACAACCCGAGGGCCGCCTCGAGGCCGAGGGTGACCCCCGGCAGAGACGCCACCTTCCGGCAGGCGAGTACGACCCCCGGCATGAAGCTGATCCGGTCGTAACTGTCCTGACGGACGGTGAGGGTCTGGCCTTCGGCGCCGAAGATCACTTCTTGGTGGGCGACCATGCCGCGCATCCGCACGGAATGAATGCGGATGTCGGCAGGACCTCGTGCCCCGCGAGCTCCTGCGTACACCTCGTGAGTCGTCGGATCGACCGCCCACTGCGAGGACGACGCCGCCATCCGCTCAGCCGTGGAAACCGCCGTTCCGCTCGGCGCATCGGTCTTGTTGTCGTGGTGCAACTCGATGATCTCGGCGGTATCGAAGAACGGGGCGGCCATTTCGGCGAACTTCATCATCAACACGGCACTGATGGCGAAATTGGCGGCGATGAGGCAGTTGGAAGACGTGAACACCTTCCGGAACCCGTCCACATCGGACTGGTCGAGCCCGGTCGTGCCGACCACGGCGTGCACGCCGTGGAGTGCACACCACTGCAGGTTGGTGCGAGCAGCCGCGGCCACAGTGAAGTCCACGGCCACTTCCGCACCGGTATCGGCCAGGGCCCGCGGGTCGGACGACACTGCGATCCCGGCGATCGTGCGCCCGACGTGATGCGGATCCACGGCAGCCACCAACTCCAGGCCGTCGGCCGCCGACACGGCCTCGCACACAGCCGTCCCCATGCGGCCGCCCGCACCGAACACTCCGACTTTCACCGAACCGGCTTTGGACATTGCGCCACCTCGCTCGTTTTCAGTACGGATCAGCGGTGACGGCGCGGTCCTCGATCGCGTCCACCCCGACGCTCCTCGCGCCCGGTGCGTTCTCCACCGGGACCGAGGTCGCCGAGTTCGGAACTGATCTCGTCGTCGAAGGCGTCTTCGAAACTGACCGTCACCGGACCGTCGCTCCGGGAATCGGCGCCGCGAGACGCGTCACGTCGGGGCTCGTCGCGGCGACGTCGATTCCCGCCGTCGTCCTGTCCGGACCCTTCGGGCGCGGCATGTTCCCCGACCGGCGACAAGCTGACCTTGCCCTTGTCGTCGATGTCGTCGACGCGCACTTCCAATTCCTGGCCGAGGGTCAACACGTCTTCGACGTTGTTGATTCTCTTGCCTCCGCCGAGTTTGGAAATGTGCACCAGACCGTCGCGTCCGGGAAGGATGTTCACGAATGCTCCGAACTTGGTGATGCTGACGACGCGCCCCGAATAGGTGGCACCGAGTTCGGCCTTGGGCGGATCCACGATGGCCAGAATCCGAGCCTTGGCATCTTCCATGCGCGAAGCCTCGACGGCACCGATGGTGAC
>JBJTYE010000134.1:0-2816 GCA_046082625.1 Actinomycetota bacterium
CGTAGTCGCGGGCCAGACGGAAAACGCGATCCAGGCGGCTGCCTTCGGACTCGCCGTCTTCCAAGTTGGCCGAGTTCAGAATGGGTCGGCCGCCGATGTGCATGAGGCCGGCTTCCATGACTTCGGGTTCGGTGGAGTCGAGGACCAACGGGGCGCTGGCTTGGGTAGCGAAGCGGCCGGCGATCTCGTCCATGTCGATGGTGCCGTCGCGACCCACGTAGTCGACGCAGACGTCCAACACGTGGGCGCCTTCGCGGATCTGATCGGCGGCCATCTTGGTGCAGGAGTCCCAGTCCGCCGCGATCATGGCGTCGCGGAAAGCCTTCGATCCGTTGGTGTTGGTGCGCTCGCCGATGATCAGGAACGAGTTGTCCTGGACGATCGGCACCGATGAATAGATGGACGAGACGCTGGGTTCGATGATCGGCGAACGCCTGGGAACGTCGAGGCCGCGCACTGCTTCGACCACGGCGCGCAGATGCTCGGGCGTGGTGCCGCAGCACCCGCCGACGATGCCGATCCCGAGATCGGTCACGTGATGCCGATGGAAATCGGCCAGCGCCGCCGGCGTGAGGTCGTAGTGGGTGCGGCCGTCCACCACACTGGGCAAACCAGCATTGGGGAGCACGCTGATGGGCATGGGGGCGTGCTGGCTGAGATAGCGCAGGTGTTCTTGCATCTCGGCCGGTCCGGTGGCGCAGTTCAATCCGAACACGTCGGGACGCATGGCCCCGATGGCGGTCAGCGCTGCGCCGATCTCGCTGCCCACCAACATGCGTCCGGTGGTCTCCATGGTGACCTGCACCTGGATGGGGACCTCGCGGCCTTCAGCGGCCATGGCCCGACGACAGGCGATCATGGCTGCCTTGATCTGCAGGAGATCCATGCAGGTCTCGATCAGGAACAGATCGGCGCCACCGACGAGCAGACCGCGGGCCTGTTCTTCGTAGGCGTCGCGCAGTTCGACGAAGCCGATGTGGCCGAGACTCGGCAGTTTGGTGCCCGGGCCCATGGACCCGGCCACGTAGCGGGGCCGACCGTCGCCCTCGTAGTCGTTTGCGGTTTCGCGGGCGAGACGCGCCGCGGCCACGTTCAAGTCGTAGGCCTTCTCGGGGATCTGGTATTCGGTGAGCACGGTGGAGAAACTGCCGAAGCTGGCGGTCTCGAGAACGTCCACGCCCACGTCCAGGAACGCCGCGTGCATCTGGCGGATGACGTCGGGACGCGAGAGGCACAACATCTCGTTGCAGCCTTCGAGAGTGGCGCCGCCGAAGTCGTCCGGTCCGAGATCGAGGCCCTGGACGAAGGTGCCGAAGGCTCCGTCGTAGACGACGACTCGCTCGCCAACGGCCGTCATATAGGGCTGGCGGGACATCGAGGTCACGATATCGCTGTCTCTAGTAGCGTGCGGGCGTGACCAGAGGACCGATCTACACCCGCGACGGAGACGATGGGACCACCGGTCTCTTCTATGGCGGGCGGGTGAAGAAGGACAGCGTGCTGCCGCGGGCCTATGGCGCCGTGGACGAAGCGCAAGCGGTCATCGGTGTGGCCCGCGCCGAGGCCGGACCGGGATCCGAGGTCGAAACGATCCTGATCCCCATCATGCGCGATCTCTGGGTGTTGATGGCCGAACTGGCCACCTTGCCTGAGAACCGTTCGAAGTTGGAACCGGGCTCGACCAGTGTGGAGCCGGCCATGGTGACCCGCCTCGAAACCCTCATCGACGACCTCACGGGCCGTTTTCCACCGGTGAACGAATTCGTGGTGCCCGGGGGCACCAAGGTGGCGGCCTGGTTGGACGTGGCCCGCACGGTGGTGCGCCGGGCCGAGACCTACGCCTTGGCGGCCGCTCCGGCTCCGTCGGTGGTGGTGCCGTACCTGAACCGGCTCTCGGACCTGCTCTGGACCATGGCTCGCTGGCAGGAGGGCCAGAGCCTGCCGGTCCGCAGCGTCACCTGAGGCGGACCTGCCAGAATGGCGGCATGAGCCTGACCGTGGATTCCGCCCGTTCCGTTCCCCGTTCCGCCGATGTGGTGGCCGTCCCGGTGGGGACCACCGGGGCCGTCGGTCGTCAGATCGGCCTGTCCCGGGCGGCGCTGTCGGCCCACGGGTTCGACGGCAAGATCGGCCAGACCCTGACCCTGCCCAAGACCGACGGCCCGACGATCCTGGTGGTCGGGGTCGGCGATCCCAAGAAAGTTGGCGCGGACGAGATCCGCGACGCCGCCGCTGCCATGGTACGAGCCAGTGCCAAGCGGTCCCATGTGGCCACCCATCTGGCCGATGTCGCCACCATCGACGCCCGCAGTGCCGCCCAGGCTCTGGTGGAGGGGTTCGCGCTGGCTTCGTATCGCTACACGGCGCTCAAGACCCAGAACAACCATTCCGTTCCGGCATTGACCATCGTGACCACCGCCGAGCGCGCCCGCGGCACCAACACCGGCATCGAACGCGGCCAGGTGACGGCGACGGCCGCGACCCTGGCCCGTGAGCTGGCCAACACGCCACCGGCCCACCTGACGGCTCGACTGCTGGCTGACAAAGCGGTCGAGGTGGCCCAGGCCTCCGGTCTGAAAGTGGAAGTGTTCGACCGCGACAAGTTGGAAGCCATGGGCTGTGGCGGCCTGCTCGGAGTCAATCGAGGCTCCACCGAACCGCCGCGGATGGTGAAGCTCACCTACAAGCCCCGTGAAGCCCGCAACCACTTGGTGATGGTGGGCAAGGGAGTCACCTACGACTCCGGTGGCATCTCGTTGAAGCCGAGCGATGCCATGCACGCCAACATGAAGATGGACATGACCGGAGCGGCCTCG
>JBJTYE010000135.1:0-3081 GCA_046082625.1 Actinomycetota bacterium
CCGGGCTTGGTGTGGTTGGCGGCTCTGTTCAGCGTCCTCATCGTCGTCTCCCGTACTTTCGCCGTGGAATCCTCCGATGGCGCCCTCGATCAGTTGCGCTCGTCGGGGGTGTCGATGGTGGGTGTGTACCTCGGCAAGACCATGGCCCTGATGGTGCAGATGCTGGTCTTGGTCGCACTGCTGGTGGCATCCGCGTTGGTGCTGTACCGAGCGGATCTGACCTTCGCCGGCGGCGTGCTCTTGGTCACCACTGGGATCACCGCTACCTGCGGTTTGGCGACCATAGGTACCCTGTACGGAGGTTTGGCCGCCGGAACCAGAGGTCGGGAAACGCTTCTTCCCCTGCTCCTGTTGCCGGTGGCGGCGCCGGTGTTGATCGGTGCGACTCGGGCGACCGAGGCCGCATTCGGCACCGACGGCCTGTCGGCGAGCGAGGGTTGGCCCTGGCTCGGTCTGCTGGTCGTCTTCGCCGTGCTCTTCGCCGTCGCCGGGGCTCTGGCGTTCGGCCCCCTGCTCGACGATTGACGCCAGAGACGACAGCGATGATGCGAACGGATGGACGGAGTGAGTCGATGAGAGACCGAGTCACCGGCACCCCCTTCACCCGCTGGCTGGGCGCGGTGACGCTGATCGGGCTCGGGTTCCTGCTTCTCCTGGGGCTGGTGCTGTCACCGGCCGATGTGAACCAGGGTGAGTCCGTCCGCATCATGTACGCCCATGTGCCCGGTGCCTGGTTGGCCTATCTCGCCTTCATCGTGACCGCGCTGTCGTCCGCGGCGTACCTCTGGAAGCGCACCCGGTCCCTGACGTGGGATCGCATCGCCGGAGCCAGTGCCGAGGTGGGCGTGCTGTTCATGGGGATCTCTCTGGTGACCGGCAGTCTGTGGGGCCGTTTGACGTGGGGAACTTTCTGGACCTGGGACGCGCGACTCACCACGACGGCTTTTCTTTTCGTCACCTACGTCGGGTATCTCGCCGTGCGGGGACTCGGCGGCACCCACCACCAGCGAGCGCGTCGCAGCGCGGTGCTGGCGCTCCTGGCGGTCCTCGAGATCCCTCTGGTGCACTTCTCGGTCGAGTTGTGGAACTCCCTGCACCAAGAGGCCAGCGTTCTGACCCGCAATTCCGATGTTGAGATGGACGGCTTGATGCTCTTTTCGTTGTTCTTCGGGGTGCTGGTCTTCACCATGATGTACGTGTGGTTGGTGCTGCATCGGCAGCGGGTGCTGGCCCTGCAAGACATGAGCGACGACAGCGGACTGGATCGAGCCATCGCCGAACGGCGTCTGGAGGCGGCCCGCCATGGATGATCTCGGCTTCATCCTCGCCAGTTACGCCGTCACTCTCGGTGGCGTCGGGGCCTTCGCCATCTTCGTGCTGCGCAAGGCGCGGCGGTACGGGCAGGACGTCCGACGCGAAGAAAGGCCCTGGTCGTGAACGAACGCGATATCGCTCGGGACCTCGATGACGATGTCGGCACCTCGGCCGACACTCTCGATCTGTCTCCTCGGCCGGCCGAGGTACGGACTCGCTCGAAGAAGAAGTCGTTGCCGGCCATCATCGTGTTGGTGGCGGTGGTCGCCGCCGGCGGGGTGGTCCTCACTCGATTCCTCACCTCCGCCATCGACTACTACTGCAATGTCGACGAGATCGCCGTCAAGGACGGATGCGAACCCGGTCGTCGACTGAGAATCCAAGGCGTCGTCGACCAAGGTTCGCTTCGCGACGAGGGAACGGTCACCGAATTCACGGTCAGTTTCGCCGGTGCGACTCTTCCGGTTCGCTACGAAGGTGATCCGGGCGGAATCTTCAAGGAATGCATCCCGGTCGTGGTGCACGGTGTCCTGCAGGGCGGCATCTTCGAAGGCGACCGCATCGAGGTCAAACATTCCAACGAATACGAGGCGGCCAACCCCTCGCGCCTCGACACTGCATCCGATTCGTCCGAAGGGACGGAATGCTCGCAGCCAGCCTGAACGCCGCTTTCGGACGCGGGGCGGTCCTCCTGGGTCTGCTGGCGTGTCTGTCGGGAATCGCCATCACCGTCGCCGGCATCCGCCGCCGCGACATGCGAGCGCTGCGAACCTCGAGTCGGTACGCCTACTTGGCTTTCGGCGCGGCGCTGGCCGCCTTCGGGGTGATGGAGTGGGCTCTCATCTCGCGCGACTTTTCTCTGGCCTATGTCCAACAGGTGGGTTCGCGCGACACGCCGGCCCTCTACAACGTGACGGCACTGTGGAGTGCGCTCGAGGGTTCGATCCTCCTGTGGGTCCTGGTCCTCACCGGATTCGTGGCCGCCGCGGCTCGGAAGTTCCGCTCCCGTGTCGGTGACGAACTGCTGGCTTGGGCCATGGTCGTGTTGTTCGGCGTGGCCTTCTTCTTCTTCGCTCTGGCGTTCGGCCCGGCCAACCCCTTCGTCCTCGGTCCCGAGGGCGTCACCGATGGCCCCGGTCCGAATCCACTTCTGCAGAACCACATCCTGGTGGTTTTCCATCCGCCGATTCTCTACATCGGCTACGTGGGTTTCACCATCCCGTTCGCCTTCGCGCTGGCAGCGTTGATCACCGGCCGTCTGGGAGAAGGATGGCTGGTCGAGACCCGTCGTTGGACCTTGTACGCCTGGGGATTCCTCACCATCGGCATCATCCTCGGCAGTTGGTGGAGCTACGAAGTCCTCGGTTGGAGCGGGGTGTGGGCCTGGGATCCGGTGGAGAACGCCAGCCTGCTGCCGTGGCTCACCATGACGGCCTACCTGCACTCCGTGATGATCCAGGAGAAGCGGGGGATGCTCAAGCGCTGGAACATGTCCCTCGTGATCGGGACGTTCCTGCTCAGCATCTTCGGCACCTTCATCACCCGCTCCGGCGTGATCGCCAGCGTGCACAGCTTCGCCCAGTCCGACGTCGGTACCTACTTCCTGGTCTTCCTGGTGGTGGTGGGCGTGGCCTCCTACGCCCTGTTGAGCCTCCGCTGGCCCAGCCTCGAGCCGGAGGCCCAGCTGGAGTCCATGGCCAGCCGCGAGGCGGCCTTCTTGTTCAACAACCTGGTGCTGGTCGGGATCGCCTTCTCGGTGCTCTGGGG
>JBJTYE010000136.1:0-5407 GCA_046082625.1 Actinomycetota bacterium
ACTCGACATGGGTGGGACTCACCTGGGTCAGACCCTTGGCCACGTTCACCAGGACGATGAAGTAGACCACGAGCGTCACCATGATCCGGCGCGGCACTTCGCTCGTGATGGAGAACATGTTGTTGAGCACCGCCACCAGCACGAAGATGGGAATGGCGTTCAGGGCGATGGCCAAGGGCGTCACCAACTCGTTGAGCACCCGGTACCGACTGAGCACCAGGCTCATGAGCGCTCCGAGGACTGCTCCGGCGATCAAGCCCGTCAAGGCGTTGGACCCGGACACCTTGGTCGCTCCCCAGATGAGGCCGAAGTTCTCCACGAACTTGTCCCAGATGCTCGAGGGCGGGGCGAGGAAGTAGGGCTTCAGGTCGAAGCCTTTGACCACCAACTCCCAGGCCGCCACGAAAAGGACGCCGAAGGCGATCGGAGGCAGAGCGGCTCGCGCCGATGAGCGCAGGCGTGCGGTCATCGGTCCTCGATCCCCCGGGCTCCGCTGGCGGTCTCGACACCGCGAAGAGCCGCCCGCACGGCGCTGACACCGGTGAAGAATGCGGCTGCGTCGCGGGTGCTGTCATTGCGCTCGCCGCTGATGCCGATGTCGATCACCTCGGTGATACGGCCGGGTCGCGGGGACATGACCACGACTCGATCGGAGAGATAGACCGCTTCGGGAATGGAGTGGGTCACGAAGACCACCGTGGTCTTCGAGGCTCGGCAGATCGACAACAGCTCGGACTGCATGTGCTCGCGCGTCATCTCGTCGAGGGCTCCGAAGGGCTCGTCCATCAGCAGAAGTGACGGATGCACGGCAAGCGCGCGGGCGATGGCCACTCGTTGTTGCATGCCACCCGAAAGTTGCCACGGATAGTGCTCGGCGAAATCGGAGAGTTTCACCAAGTCGAGCATCTCGAGAGCGCGAGTCCGACGCTTGGATGCGTCCCACCCCTTGAGTTCCAAGGGCAACTCGACGTTCTTGGCCACGCTGCGCCATTCGAAGAGTCCGGCCTGCTGGAAGGCCATGCCGTAGTCCTGATCGAGACGGGCCTTCTCGGCCGACTTGCCGTTGACCACCAGAGTTCCCGACGTCGGCTCGATGAGATTGGCGATCAATCGCAACAACGTTGACTTGCCGCAGCCCGAGGGTCCGATGAGGGAGACGAATTCACCCGATGAAATCGAGAGATCGATGTCGCGTAGAGCATCGACCTGGTCGGTGGACCCGTTGTTGAAGACTTTGGACAGGCCAGAGATGGCGACCGCACTCATGATGACGTCTCCTTCGGACGATTGCGCATGGCGTAGAGATCTCCGAGCGTCACGAACCCGGACATGGCCAGACCCAGTACCGCCGCCCCGAACACTGCCGTGAAGACCTTCGCCGGATCACTGGTGGCTTCGCGGGCGTATTCGATGATGAGGCGACCGATGCCGCCCTTCAAACCGGTCGAGATCTCGGCCACCACCACGCCGATGACTGAGGCGGAAGCCGCCAGTTTCATGGCCGGAACGATGAAGGGGACCGCCGCCGGAAAGCGCAGTTTCCGCAAGGTCTGCCACCAGGTGGCGGCGTAGCTCTCCATGAGTTCGACGGCCGCCGCCGGCGCCGATTTCAACCCGCGCAGGGTGCCGACGGCCACCGGGAAGAAGGCCAGAAAGGCCCCGAGCACCGAGGCCGAGAGCCACCGCGGCCACACGTAGCCGAAGATCTCCAATTTCCCGCCCCAGGACACCACCAAAGGAGCCAAGGCGATGAGGGGCACGGTCTGAGAGACCACCAGGTACGGCAGGATGCCGCGTTCAGCCAGACGGAACCGCGCCATGATCACCGCCAGACCCAGTCCGAGCAGCGAGCCGATGACCAGACCGACGAAGGCCAGTCGGAAAGAGAACCAGGCTCCGGCCAGCACCACCGACCAGATCTTGCGCTCCGAGGACCGCAGTTCCGGCCGCCCGTAGCGGCTCAACATGTCCCAGACGTGCGGCATGGCCTGATCGTTCGACCGCGGGAGCAGATTCCAACCGAGGATCTTCCCTCCGGCCTCCGGCCCCACCACTTTGTAGAGCTCCCAGACCGCCGCCACCAGCACCAGGGCCACCACGAACATCAGGGCCCGGCGCAGTCGACGCATCACCGTGGAAGGGCCGATGCGAGTCGACCCGCTCGTTGTGTGCGTAGCAGTGGCCATGAACGACGCGTCAGCTCTTGGCCAGGGCCTGCTCGGCCAGGGCCGGGATGATCTTCTCTCCGTAGGCCCGGAGGGTTTCGTCCTTGGCATCGTGCTGGAGATACACCGAGAACTGGTGCACACCGAGCTTCTTCAGTTCGTTCAAACGGGCGAGGTGCGTCTCCACCGGGCCGACGATGCAGAAGCGGTCCACGATCTCGTCGGGTACGAACGAGGTGTGGGTGTTGCCGGCTCGTCCGTGCTCGTTGTAGTCGTAACCCTGGCGGCCCTTGATGTAATCGGTCAAGGCCTTGGGAACGGGACTGCTCTCGCCGTACCGCTCGACGATGTCGGCCACGTGGTTGCCCACCATGCCGCCGAACCAGCGGCACTGTTCGCGACCGTGGGCCAAGCCGGCTTCGGTTCCATCGGTCACGTACGCCGGAGCGGCCACGCAGATGGTCACGTCGTCGGGATTGCGACCGGCTGCCGCCGCGGCATCGCGCACCGCCTTGATGGTCCACTCCGTGATGCTGATATCGGCCAACTGCAGAATGAATCCGTCGCCCACCTCTCCGGTCAGAGCGAGAGCCTTCGGTCCGTACGCCGCCACCCAGACCTCGGCGCGGGATTTCTCGGCCCATGGCAAGCGCAAGGTGGAGTCCTTGTATTCGACGGGTCGGCCGTTGGCCAGTTCGCGAATGACATGGATGCTGTCGCGCAAGGTGGCCAACGTCGTGGGCTTACCATTGGTGACACGCACCGCCGAATCGCCACGACCGATTCCGATGACCGTGCGGTTGCCGAACATCTCGTTCAAGGTGGCGAACAGGCTGGCCGTCACCGTCCAGTCCCTGGTAGCCGGGTTGGTGACCATCGGACCGACGATCACGTTGCGGGTCTCGGCCAGGATCTGGGCGAAGATGGGGAACGGCTCCTGCCACAGGATGTGACTGTCGAAGGTCCACACATGGGAAAAGCCGTAGGTCTCGGCCCGCTTGGCCAGGTCGACGACCCGGGAGCTGGGTGGAGTGGTCTGAAGAACGACGCCGATGTCCATGGTCATCGATTCTGCGGGAATCCGAGATCGACTTTGCTGGTCCGGGGATCGGGCCAGCGAGAGGTCACCACCTTGCTGCGGGTGTAGAACTGCACACCTTCGGGTCCATACATGTGCAAGTCGCCGAAGAGGCTGGCCTTCCAACCACCGAAGGAGTAGTACGACACCGGCACCGGGATGGGAACGTTGATGCCCACCATGCCGACGTTGACGTCGAACTGGAATTGCCGGGCCACGCCGCCATCTCGGGTGAAGATTGCCGTTCCGTTGCCGAACTCGTTGTCGTTGATGAGACTCAGTCCCTCTTCGTAGGAGTCGACTCGTACGACGGTGAGCACCGGTCCGAAGATCTCTTCGTCGTAGCAGCGCATCCCGGGCTTGGCCCGATCGATGAGGCTGGGCTTCAAGAAGAAGCCCTCGCTCGGCGCGCCGTCGCGACCGTCCACCACCACCGTGGCACCTTCTCCGGCCGCGCCGGCCACGTACCCGGCCACCTTGTCGCGATGTTCGGCGGTGATGAGTGGGCCCATTTCGCTGGACGGATCGGCACCCGAGCCGACGACCACGTTGGGAATGCGGTCGCGCACCTTGGTCACCAGTTCATCAGCGATGGTGTCGACGGCCAAGACCACCGAGATGGCCATGCATCGCTCACCGGCGGATCCGTAGGCCGCGCTCACCAGGGCGTCGGCGGCCATGTCCAGATCGGCATCGGGCAGCACCAACATGTGGTTCTTCGCTCCCCCGAGGGCCTGCACCCGCTTGCCGTTCTTGGTTCCCGTCTCGTAGATGTAGCGAGCGATGGGTGTGGAGCCCACGAAACTCACAGCGGCCACGTCGGGATGCTCGAGCAACCGATCGACCGCCACCTTGTTGCCGTGCACCACGTTGAAGACACCATCGGGAAGGCCGGCCTGCTTGAGCAACTCGGCTAGGAACATCGACGCCGACGGATCCTTCTCCGAGGGTTTGAGCACGAAGGTGTTGCCGCAGGCGATGGCGTTGGCGAACATCCACATCGGCACCATGGCCGGGAAGTTGAACGGGGTGATACCAGCCACGACTCCGAGCGGCTGGCGGATGTTGTAGACGTCCACACCGGCCGAGGCCTGTTCGGAATAACCACCCTTCATGAGATTCGGGATCCCGCAGGCGAACTCGATGTTCTCCAGTCCCCGGGCCACTTCGCCGAGGGCGTCGGAGGTGACCTTGCCGTGTTCCTTGGTCAGAAGCGCAGCGATCTCCTTGCGATTGGCGGCCACCAGTTCGCGCAGGTGGAACATGATCTCGGCCCGACGCGAGAGGTTCGTCGCCCGCCAATCCGGCAGAGCCGCAGCGGCTGTAGCGACGGCCTTGTCCACTTCGGAAACATCGGCGAATCCCACCTGACCCTGCACCTGACCGGTGGCCGGATCGTAGATGTCACCCTGCCGTCCGGACTTGCTGACCACCGTGTGGCCGTCGATCCAATGATCGATGCGATACATGATTGCTCCTTCGTTCGAATTCCTGGGCCGGCGATGCGGCCAACCGATCAGACCAAGTACTGCGACAGTCCCCGCTTGATGAATTGACCATGGCCCTTCCGGCCCAGGTACTGATCGTTCTCGACCAGGACCGTTCCCCGGGACATGACGGTGTCGACCTTGCCGTCGATCACCCACCCCTCCCAGGCCGAATGGTCCATGTTCATATGGTGCTTGTCGTTGATACCGATCTTGGTCTTGGTGTTCGGATCCCAGACCACCACATCGGCGTCGCTGCCGGGAGCGATGATGCCCTTCTTCGGGTACATGCCGAACATGCGGGCCGGAGTGGTGCAGCAGGTCTCCACCCAACGCTCGAGACTCAGTTCGCCGGCGACCACACCCTGATAGATCAACTCCATCCGGTGCTCGACTCCGCCGATGCCGTTTGGGATCTTGGAGAAGTCTCCGAGGCCCAATTCCTTCTGGTCCTTGAAGCAGAAGGGGCAATGGTCGGTACTGACCACGGCCAGCTCGTTCATCCGCAGGCCCTTCCAGAGGTCGCCCTGATGGCCGTGGCCCATCGGTCCGATGTAGTGGGGATCGTTGTCCCGCGACCGCAGCGGCGTACTGCACACCCACTTGGCCCCTTCGAAACCGGGCTGGCCCAAGGTCTCTTCCAAAGTGAGCCACAGATATTGCGGACAGGTCTCGGC
>JBJTYE010000137.1:0-10158 GCA_046082625.1 Actinomycetota bacterium
GTGGCGTTCTGATTCGACGCCAATGACCGGGCGTCGTCGATGGTGAGATGCGAGCCGAACCAGTAGGCGCCGCCGGACTGCCCGTAGAGGAGGACCCCCAATTCGTCGAATCCTTCGACGATGTCCTCGGCTTCCAGCACGTGCCGATTCCTCGGCGGGATGCACGCCCCGCCGAGCATCTCGTGGAAGGACAATAGGGCGTCCTCGCACGGGTGGTAGGCGTAATGGACCGTTGGTCGATAGGGGTCGGGTCCTTCGATGGAGAAGAAGTCGGCGATCGAGAGGGCCTCGTTGTGAGTGACCAGATAGCCGAACTGTGCTCCGTGCGTCGGGCACCAGGTGCGGACCTGAGTCGCGGCACCTGGTGCATCCAAGAAGATGCCGGGAGCCTCGGTCCCCATGGTGTTACTGCCATGCCGCGCGTGACCGGGCATCCAACGTTCGTGGGTGCCCCACCCCAACTCGGCAGGCTGCAGACCTTCGGCGATGAAGCCGTCGACCGACCATGTGTTCCAGAATTCGCCAACCGGTTTACGGGCCGCCGATCTCTGGGTGTCGCGTTCGGCGACATGGACACCGCGCACTCCGAGTCGACGCATCAGAGATGCCCACGCAGGGCCATCGTCGGACCGTGGCGGCCACGTCCCGCTCTCGACAGTTGCGGCGACGGTCGGGGTATCCGAGGCCAACTGCAGGAGTGCCTCCTTGACGAACCACGACACCATGCCCGGATTGGCTCCGCAACAGGACACCGCCGTCGGCCCACCGGGTGCGCGCCGCTGTTCGGCCAGGACCTGGGAGCGCAGCACTTCATTGGTGCGGAACGCCGCGTCGACGGTCGTGTCGAGATAGAAGCCCGACCACGGTTCGGTGACGGTGTCGATGTACATCGCTCCGAGATCACGCACACAGCGCATGATGTCCACCGACGACGTGTCCACCGAGACGTTGATGCACAGACCGGATCGGTGATCCTGGAAGAGATCGGAGAGGATCTCGACATAGTTCGCCGGTGTCAATCCTTCACGGATGAAGGCGAAACCGAATTCCTCGGCGATCGATCTGTTGCGATCCGAAGGTTCGATGACCGTCGCCACGCCGTGATCGAAGTCCAGATGCCGGGTGAGCAAGGGCAACAGTCCCCGGCCGATGGAGCCGAGACCGATGATGACGAGTGGACCGTGAACGGTGGCGAGTGGAACGTCGGACAATCAGAGCTCCGGAAGGTCGTTGGAACAGCGGGTCAACATTCTGCCGGGAAATTCGGCCCGCACACCGTCTCGGCCGAATTCCGCCGCCAGCGGGTCGACTCGGTGAGAGGCCGGAGCACCCCCACTAGCCTTGGGGACGTGGTCGACTCGGTCAGCAATCCGTCCACCCTTGAGGCTCTCAGTCCCGTCGACGTGGCGCAGATTTTCGAGAGTCTTCGGGACTACGTGGCAGTGCACGAGCCGGTCTTCGACGACTTCGATGCCGTCGTGGACCTCCGTCTGATCTGGTGGAACCGGGGGTACCAAGCGGTGCGGGTCCTTCCCGTCCAAGTCGGCCAAAGCCTGACGGCCACCTACTTCGAACCGGAAGTGGCTCTCGAGTTCGCCAACAAGGCCTGGAATTCGGGTCATTCGTTCCAGCTCTTCGAACTCGGACCGGAAAAGCGCGATCGCTATCGAACGCCCGGTGCGAGCGTGGTCATCTCGGTGAACTGGCAACGAGTCGGAAACCTGATCGTCGAGGTCGGCTCCGATCTCACCGAGTACCGCGCTCTGCAGGTGCAGTTGGCCGATCAGCGTTCACTGGCCTTCGTGGCCAACCGTGATCGGGCCCTCCTGGCCGAACGCGAGCGCATCGCCCGCAATCTGCACGACTCGGTGATCCAGCAGATCTACGCGGCGTCACTGGGTTTGAATGCCGTCGTGGCGCAGCGGACGTCTCTCGATGGGGCGGCCCGCGCCACCGACCAGGAGACCGAACGGATTCGCGAGATCGCCGATCGGCTGTCGGATCTCATCAAGGCCATCCGCGACGAGATCTTCGACGTCTCCCAGGATCCGGCCGGAAGTCTCGTGCGAGACCTCGAGAACGTTCTGGTCCCGATCGTGTCGCCGACACCGATCGAAATGACTTTGGACGTCGTGCCAATCGACGTCGTCGATCAACAGATCTTGACTCATCTGCGATCGGTGGTGCGCGAGGCCGTGTCCAACGCGGTCCGTCACGCCCATTGCTCGCGCATCGCCGTCCACGTCCACCGACCGACGGTTGATCGGCTCGAACTGAAGATCCACGACAATGGCGTGGGCATCCCATCGAGCCCGGAACATCGCAGTGGTACGGCCAATATCGATGATCGGGCCAGGGATCTCGGTGGTTGGTCCACCATCGAGCGCATCCAGCCCGGCGGGACGATGGTGACATGGTCGATCCCACTTCCAAGCGGAAGCGTGAAACCGTGATCACCTTGGCCGTCTGCGACGACCACGAGATGGTGCGCGAGGCCCTCGCTGCCGTTCTCGGCTCGTTCGAGGATATCTCCGTGGTCGGGGTGGCCGAGTCCTCGGCGGAGTTGGAAGAAGTGGTGCGGCGTTTCGATCCTGATGTGGTCCTGGTCGACGTTCGCCTGGGCCAGGAATCGGGGTTGGACGCGGCGCGCCGGGCCAAAGCCGCGAGTTCGCGACTGAAGGTGGTCATGCTGACCTCCTTCGCTGACGATCAGGTCTTGGTGGAGGCCAGTGAGCTCGGGGCGGTGGCCTTCCTTCTGAAATCTGGTCGCCCGCACGAGATCGCCGATGCCGTCCGCAGCGTGTCAGCGGGGGCGGTGCTCATCCACGGAGACGATGTCGCCGTGGCACGTCGACGCTTGGCGGATGGCGCCGATGGCTGATAGTCGAGCTTCGGACGAACCGTTCGAACGAACTCTGGGTCTGGTTCAGGTCACCACCAGCGGTGTGGCGTTGATCATCGGTGCCGGGGTCTACGTCCTGCTGGCCCCGGCGACCGAGAGGGCCGGAGGTCTGGTCTGGGTCTCGTTCATCGTGGCTGCGGTGCTGTGTGGCTTGAGCGCCTTCAGCTACATGGAAATGGTCTCGGTGTTTCCCAAGGCCGGTTCGGAGCACGAGTTCGCCCGACAGGTCTTTCCAGCACGGGTGGCCTTCGTCGTGGGATGGGCGATGGCTCTGGCCTTGGTGGTGGCGTCGGCCACGGTGTCCCTGGGCTTCGCGCGCTATCTCGGCGCGTTCGTCGATGTGGACGAACGAATCGGGGCCATTGCGATTCTCCTCGTCGTGGCCCTCGTGTCGTGGTTGGGAATGGGCAAGGCCATGCGCGTGGTGGCGGCCTTCGCCGTGGTCGAAGTCGGAGGTCTCGTCCTGGCCATCGCCATCGGTCTGCCGCGCCTCGGTGATCATTCGCTGGTATCGGGCGGAAGTTTCGACGGTGTGCTCTCGGCGGCGGCGCTCATCTTCTTCGCCTACATCGGCTTCGACGAAGTCACGTCGCTGTCGGAGGAGACCCGGGACCCGCGGCGCACGGTCCCCCGGGCGCTTCTGTTGGCGCTGGCGATTTCCACGGTGCTGTACACCGGCGTGGCCGTGGCCGGGGTCAGCGTGCTCGGAGCCGACGAACTCGGTCGCTCGACGCGGCCCATGGCCGACATCCTCGAAACCGGATTGGGCTCGGCGAGTTCGGACGTGGTGTCGCTGATCGCGCTCTTCTCCACCGCCTCGACCGTTCTGCTGGCACTCACCGCCTCGGCTCGCATCATGTTCGGTATGGCCTCCACCGGATACCTGCCCGGACCGCTGGCGCGCGTCCATCGGGGGCGCGTGCCACAGAACGCCTTGATCCTCGGGACGGTCATCGCCGCCGCGTTGATCCTGCTGAAGGATCTCGATCTGCTGGCCGCCTCCACCGATGCTCTGGTGTATCTGATGTTCCTGGTGACCAATTCGGCGCTGATCATCCTCCGCAAGCGCCGTCCCGATGCCGAGCGGCCCTTCGAGGTGAAGGGTTCCATCGGGTGGGTGCCGGTCGTCCCGTCACTGGCCATTCTGGTGACGGTCGTGCCGGCCTTCAGATTGGAAGGCCGCGCCGTGCTGTTGGCCGTCGGCCTTCTCGTGGCCGGATCACTGGTGCGTGAAATCGGCGGTCGTCGCCTGACGCCATTCGAAACCGCCGGAGCTGAATAGCCCGTGATGGATGCTGGGGCTGAAAAGCCCGTGATGGACGGTGGGGCTGAAAAGCCCGTGATGGATGGTGGGGCTGAAAAGCCCGTGATGGATGGTGGGGCTTAAAAGCCCCACTCGTGAAAATGGTCGAACCACTCGCGCGAGACGGCCAGGATCTGGTTCTCGGTCATCGACGGTAGATCGCTGTCGATGGCACCGACCACGGCCTGGGCCACCTGCGGGTGACGGCGTTCTAGATGTTGGATGAGGCGCAGCATGTGATTCGACTTGCCCTTGCCGTGACCGACGACGAGGACTTCACGCGCTCCTTCGACGGCCTTGGCGATGGCGTCGGAGTAGGCATGATCGTCCTGCTGATGTTGGTGACTCAAATGATGGCGGGCCTGGCGTTGGTGATGATGTCGGCCCTCGTGCTCGGGAGCGCGCACCGTCTCCGGTTTCGAGTTCTTGTCCAAACCTGCGGTCCACACCCGGGCCTCGTGTTGGGTGATGGCCACCACCACGAACGGTTCGATGTGATCGGACATGATCGCCTCCTAGTTCCGTTGGTCGGATTCGAACCGACTCGACGACATACCCTAGTTCGGCACCGGGAACGGTCGTCGGGCCGATCGGACATCGCCGATGGGACCGAAGTCCCAAGCGTCGTTCGACGCGCCGGAGGTCGGAGCGAGGCGGTCGTAGGCTGATGCGGTGATCGTCCTCGATGCACAGGGACTGGCCGCGTCCCGTCCGTTGCGCCCACTCTTCTCCGATCTCGATCTCACGGTGCGTCGCGGCGACCGGGTGGGCGTCGTGGGGATGAACGGGTGCGGCAAGAGCACCCTCTTGCGCATCCTTGCCGGTGAGACCGCGCCCGACTTCGGCGAGGTCCGCTACGGACGAGGTGCTCGATTGGGCTATCTCTCGCAGAATCCGGTGCTCGCTCCCGGGTCGGTGCGAACCGCCGTCGGATCGAGCTGGCAGGCCGCCGCCATGTTGGACCGCTTGGGCATGAGTTCCCATCTGGATGCGTCCACCGATCGGCTGTCCGGCGGTCAGAGCAAGCGGGTGGCCTTGGCGGCGCTGCTCGCCGGCGAATGGGATCTGCTGGTGCTCGACGAGCCCACGAACCATCTGGATCTCGACGCCATCGGTTTCCTCGAAGATCGTCTCGCCGCTTTCACCGGTGGCCTGGTGTTGGTCACCCACGATCGACACGTCCTGGACCGGATCACCACCAAGGTCGTGGAAATCGATCGCGGCCGGGTGCACGTCCACCAACCCGCAGGCGAACATCGCACGTCGGGATATGCGGCGTATCTGGAAGCCCGCGCCGAGCGCATCGCCCGCGAGGTGGACGAGGAGCGGAGCCATCGCAATCTGGTCCGTCAGGAATTGGTCTGGCTGCGGCGCGGTGCTCCGGCCCGGAGGTCCAAGCCCAAAGCTCGCGTCGATGCGGCGCGAGCCGTGCTTGCCGCCAGGAGCGGGGCTGCAGGTCTGCGGCCCGACCTGGCGCTGTCCGACGCCGCCGAGCATCGCACCGAGATCCGACGTCTCGGCTCCAAAGGCATCGAGATGCACGGAGTGGGGTTCACTTGGCCCGACGGATCGCTGGTCCTGCACCCGTTCGAGCACAGCTTCGAACCTGGTGACCGCGTCGGGGTCGTCGGACCCAACGGTGCGGGAAAGAGCACGTTGCTCGATCTGCTCGCTGGACGACTGCAGCCCACGGTCGGTCGCATCGAGGTCGGCCGCACCGTGCACCTCGGGTACTACGACCAGACGAGCCGCGACCTCGACGGATCGCAACGGGTGCGCGAGGCCGTGGCTGGAGACAAGGGACAGCCTTCCCTCGCCGACGTGGAATTGATGCGTCGGTTCTGGTTCGACGGCGACACGCAATTCGCCCCGATCGCCACGTTGTCGGGAGGCGAGAAGCGGCGACTGCACCTTCTGCTGACGCTCCTCGAGCAACCCAATGTCCTGCTCCTCGACGAACCCACCAACGATCTGGATCTGGACACCTTGCGCGCCCTCGAGGACTACCTCGAGGATTGGCCCGGCATCGTGGTGGTGGTCAGCCACGATCGCACCTTTCTCGATCGCACCGTCACCGAGGTCATGGCCGTGGACGAATCGGGGAGCGTGTCGATGATTCGGGGAGGAGTCGAAGGGTGGTTGGCGCAACGCCGAGCCTCGGTCCCGACGAGTCGGGTGCCGGTGGCCCCGCCGTCGCCACGCGCCGCGTCCGAGTCGGTCGTGTTCCGGAGTCCGAGCACGCTCCGCCGACTCCTGGCACGGGCCGAGTCGGTGATGTCCGAAGCCGTCGCCCACCGCAGTCGTCTGGAAACGGAGATCGCGGCAGAAGTGGGGCGAGGTGTGCCGGATCACCAGGTCCTCTCCCGCTTGAGCGAACAATTGGCCACAGCGCAGACGGATGTCGAGTCGGCCGAATTGGCTTGGCTCGATCTCGCCGGAGAGGCCGAGAGTCGTGGTCTGGACACCGACGGGAACGGGAGGGTTTCATGAATGCAACGCCCACGGAATTCCCCGGTCTGGCCGAAGCCGTGGCGGCGATTCGGCGGCGCGACACTTTGGCCATCCCGCTCGGGCCTGGAGTGCCAGGCGCCTTCGTGCACGCGCTCGGCACACTGACTCCGGAGGACCATTTCCTCGATCTGCAAGTCTTCGGGGCTCTGCTTCCCGATCTCTACGCGGTGTTCATGCGTCCATCCGTGCACCTGAAGAGTGGGTTCTTCGGTCCAGCGGAACGATTCCTCCGCGACGCCGGTGCCGACGTCGATTTCGTTCCTGCGGACTTTCGACGTTTCGAACCGGTGCTCGCACAGATCAAGCCGCGCGTCGTGGCGGTGGCCGGATCGATGCCGGTGGACGGAATGGTGTCACTGTCCCTGCACGCCGGAGCCTTCACCTCCGAGATCACCGCCGTCATCAACGATCCCGATCGCGTTCTCATCGTGGAGTGCAGTCCGCACTATCCGCGCACTTTCGGGATGGAGGACGGCTACATCGAGGGCGGCTATTCGCATTCCATCGACGTGCGCTACATCGATCATCTGATCCTGTCCGATCAACGACCTCTGCATCTCGCCGATGTGGTGCCCAACGAGGCCGAGCGAACCATCGCCGATCTCGCTGTGCAATTCGTGCGCGACGGTTGCACCCTGCAGACCGGTATCGGCGGAATCCCGACCCAGGTGGCCACGCGACTGGCCGAAGGGCCTGGTGGCGGCTACGGCGTGCACTCGGAGATGTTCACCACCGGTCTCATGCGGTTGCACCGGGCCGGGAAAGTCACCAACGACAAGGGCAACGCCTTCGACGGCTTCTCGGTGACGACCTTCGCCGCCGGCGAGCCGGAGCTCTACGAATGGCTGCACGAGAACCGGGCCGTGCGATTCCTCCCGGTGGGAGTGGTGAACTCACCCGAGGTGATCGCCAGCAATCGCAACATGGTCTCGATCAATGGAGCCATGGCCGTGGATCTCTCGGGACAGGTGATCGCCGATTCCGTGACCGGTCGCCAGTTCTCGGGGATCGGGGGACACGAGGACTTCGTGGCCGGTCCCGGCCTGACCACCAGCGGTCGGAGCCTCATCTGCCTTCCATCCACCAGCACTGTCGGGGGGCGGTCGATTTCGCGCATCCTGGGTCGGCTCCCCGAGGGCAGTGTGGTCACGACCCCGCGTCATCAGGTGGATGTGATCATCACCGAGTTCGGCGTGGCCGAAATCGCCGGCCTGTCGATCGCCGAGCGGGCCCGGGCCCTGGCGCGCATCAGTCACCCGGACTTCCGCGACCAGTTGTCGGCCACGGCGGCCGAGTGGCCGAGCGACTGAATGACTGAAACTGGGTGACTGAAACCGGGCAATCGAAATGGACCTCCGATGCAGGACATTTGTACTGAGGTCCGTAGACTGTTGTCGAACATGGTAAGTGTGTCGTTGCTGTAGGAGGGCAATGTCTCAGAGTTCAGGCGGGGATTCTTCCCAACGCACCAGGGTGATGGTGTGCGACGACCACCCCATCGTTCGTGATGCTCTGGTGGCGGTCCTTGGAACCTCCCCCCATATCGATGTGGTGGGGACGGCGACCTCCTACGACGAGTCGGTCGCTCTTCTCGCTCGCCACCCCGTCGACGTGGCCGTCCTGGACGTTCACCTTCAGGGAAGGTCCGGACTCGACATCGCCCGACATATCCGCGACAAGCACTCGGCGTGTCGAATTCTGTTCCTGACGGCCTTCGTTTCCGACGAGGTCGTCTTCGAAGCCAGTCGGATCGGGGCTTCGGACCTCATGGACAAGGCATCGGAAGCCCAGGACATCATCGACCGCGTCCTCGACGTGGCCGCCGGACGTTCCTTCATGGATCAGGTTCGTCTGGCCGACGTCTTCACCCGTCTCGACGAGCGCGGCGTGCTGACGTTGCTCTCCTTGGGCAAGACGGACCGGCAGATAATGGCCCTCATCGCCGAGGGCAAGGCCGACAAGCAGATCAGCGACGAGGTGTTCCTGAGTTCCCAGACGGTGCGCAACCGAATCTCGCGACTGCTGACACTTCTCGGGCGCGACAATCGCACCCAGTTGGCTCTCCTGATGAACAGTCTCGACGAGGTAGCGCGTCCAGAGATCTGAGGGGTTCAGGGCAGCGTTCGCCGCACCTCCGCCACGATCGCTGCGACGTCACGGGTGCTCCGGTCGCGCAGCGCGGCTTCGGCCTCGGCCATGAGTGATCGGGCTTCGGAGAAGCCGAAGATTCCCATCGTGCCGTGCAGACGATGAGCGAGGGACACGGCTCGACCCGGAAGGTCAGGGTCTTCGCATCTCGCCGCGAGATCGACGACGAACTGGCGCAAAGTGTCGAGATCGGCGAGGACCTCGGGGCGACGGGTCGACCACATCGCCGCCAGCACACCATCAGGGGTGTTCGGAGTCGATGGGTCGGGCGTCGATCCTGTACTCATGGCCGACGAACATTACCGTTGTCGTGACGGAGGGGGACTGTGATGAACGGTGCGGAAAGTCTGTTGCGAACATTGGTGGCATCGGGAGTGGACACCTGCTTCGCCAATCCGGGGACCTCGGAGATGCACTTCGTGGCAGCGCTCGACCGGGTCGACGGCATGCGCGCCGTTCTCGGGCTGTTCGAAGGTGTGGTCACCGGGATGGCCGACGGGTACGCCCGAATGTCCGGTCGGCCCCCGGTCACCTTGCTGCATCTCGGACCGGGTCTCGCCAACGGCGTGGCCAATCTGCACAACGCCCGCCGTGCCGGCTCTCCCATCGTCAACGTGGTGGGGGATCACGCCACCACTCACGCCGCCTTCGACGCGCCCTTGGCCAGCGACATCGTCGGCTTGGCTCGCCCGGTGTCGGGGTGGATCCACGCCAGTGTGAGTTCCTCGACCGTGGGTGCCGACGCAGCGCGGGCCGTGCAGGCTGCTCGTCAGCCACCGGGTCAGGTGGCGACCTTGATCCTCCCCGCCGACGTGGCCTGGCTCGATGCTCCTCATCCCGCGCCGGCCTTGCCGGTTGTGGCGCCGAGTCCGGCGGCACCGGCGGCCGTGGATCGTGTGGTGAGCATCCTCGACCCGGCCCGCCGGGGTGAGGCCAAGGTGGCGATCCTCATGCGGGGTTCGGCCCTCGTCGGGCCGGGACTGCAGGCGGCCGGACGTATCGCCGCTGCAACCGGAGCTCGTCTGCTCTGCGACACCTTCGCGCCCCGCATCGAACGCGGTGCCGGACGCGTGGTGGTCGAACGCTTGCCATACTTCGCCGAACAGCTGGTGGAGACCCTGGCCGACCTGGATCATCTGATCCTGGTCGGAGCCAAACCGCCGGTGTCGTTCTTCGCTTATCCGGGACGCGCCAGTTGGTGCACGGCGGATCGCACCGAGATCACCTACCTCGCGCATCCTCACGAAGACGGAACGGCAGCGCTCGAGGCGGTGGCCGATCTCGTGGTGCGAGG
>JBJTYE010000138.1:0-5263 GCA_046082625.1 Actinomycetota bacterium
GTGGGCTTCATGAAGGACGGAACCATCAAGGCCCTCCGCCTGGTCGTCTCCCAGAACCTGGGCGCCTACGCCGATCCCACCGGACTCGGACTGGCCGTCCTGACCTCGTGGATGGCCGCCGGCGCCTATCGCATTCCGAAAGTCAGCACCTCCCATCGCACGGTGGTCACCAACACCACTCCGGTGGCGGCGTACCGCGGCGCCGGCCGGCCGGAGGCAGCCTATGCCATCGAGCGCATCATCGACCTCGTGGCCCGTCGCACCGGACTCGATCCGGCCGAGGTGCGTTTCAAGAATTTCGTCCCGCCCTCGGCATTCCCCTACGAGACCCACAACGAGAACGTGGTGTACGACTCGGCGGACTTCCCCGCCGCCCTGCGCGAGTGCCTGCGTCTCGTGAGATACGACGAGGTGCGCGCCGAACAACGGGCCCGTCGCAACGACACGACGAAGCCAATGCTCGGCATCGGACTTTCCTGTGGGCTCGAGATCGCCGGATTCGGACCCAACGGCTCCCTCGAAGGATTCGGGCACCTGGCGTCCTGGGAGTCGGCGCAGGTCCGCATCCAACCCGACGGTTCGGCCATCATCTTCGCCGGTTCCTCACCACACGGGCAGGGTCACGAGACCGTCTTCGCCCAAATCGCCTCGGATGAACTCGGTATCTCCTTCGATCGCATCAAGGTGATCACCGGAGACACCCAAACCGTCCTGCAGGGCATCGGCACCATGGGATCGCGGGGCGTTCCCACCGGAGGCTCGGCGGTGAAGGTGGCCTCGGCGCGAGTCCTCGACAAGGCCAAGCGCATCGCCGCTCATCTCCTGGAAGCCGCCGAGGAGGACCTCGAGGTCGCCGACGACGCCTTCAACGTGCGCGGCTCGCCGGGCAAGAAGGTCGGATGGAGCGATGTGGCGTGGGCATCGTTCCAACCTCTGCGCATTCCGCCCGAATTGCAGGCCGGCTCACTCGAGGAACGCCTCTTCCAGGAATCGCCCAACTTCTCCTACCCCTCCGGCGCCTACGCCTGCGTGGTGGAGATCGATCGCGAGACGGGCCGGGTCACGATCCGCGACATGGTCCTGGTGGACGATTGCGGGACGGTCATCAATCCGTTGCTCGCCGAAGGTCAGGTGCACGGAGGCGTGGCCCAGGGCATCGCCCAGGCCCTCTTCGAAGGCGTGATCTACGACCCAGGCACCGGACAGCCGGTCACGGCCAATCTGCTCGACTACCTCGTTCCCTCGGCGGCCGATCTTCCTGATTTCGTAGCCGGTCGGACCACGACCTTGTGCCCGAACAATCCGCTCGGCGCCAAGGGAATCGGTGAATCCGGCTCGGTGGGGGCTCCACCTGCGGTGGTCAATGCCATCGTGGACGCCCTCGCCGATCACGGAGTCGAGCACATCGACATGCCGGTCACGCCGGAGAAGATCTGGTCGATCCTGCACGAGGGATCGACCGAACGGAGGGGATCATGACCAGCGAGAAACGCATCGTGGACGTCGAGATCACCGTCAATGGACGGCGGAACCGTCGCTCGATCGACGCCCGAACTCTGCTCGTGCACTACATCCGCGAACACGAGCGATTGACCGGCACCCATGTGGGGTGCGACACGTCGAATTGCGGGGCCTGCTCGGTGCTCATCGACGGCGAGTCGGCCAAGAGCTGCACGGTGCTTGCGGTCCAGGCCGATGGCACAGAGATCACCACCATCGAGGGAGTCACCGGACCGTTCAACGGACTGTCGGCGGTCCAGGAGGGATTCCGCCAATGTCACGGACTGCAATGCGGGTACTGCACGCCAGGCATGGTGATGGCCGCCACCGGATTGCTCCGGGAGATTCCGGACCCGACTCCCGAGCAGATCCGCAGCGGCCTCGAAGGGAATCTCTGCCGGTGCACCGGCTACCAGATGATCGTGGAATCGGTCCGATGGGCCGCCGAGCACGTTTGATCGGCCGGATCTTCCACTAGCGGAGTTCGGATCCGATCGATTCCCCGTCGCCCCTGTCCCGATCTCGCAGGAGACCGGCGAGGCAGTTCTGGCTGGTGTGCCGCAGGTATTCGAACCGCTCATCGTTTCGGAAGAACTCGCCCTTGCCAGAAGCGTCCAACTCCTTGGCCATGATTTGAATGACGATGTCATGGCGGATGTATTCGGCGGCCAACATGGCCACGGCCGGATCGTCGCTCCACATCCCCCAGATGAATTCTCCTTCGGCCGCACCGACCAAGGATTCGCGATGATCGGCCACCACTGAGAACATGCGACAGCCCACAGTGCTCTGCACCAAGTCCGGGGACGAGTACTCGTGCGCGAAGGCCCGACCGGGAACGCCTTCGGGCGCTCCGTAGAAGATCGAGGTCACCTCGACTCCCCGATCGTGCTGCCGCCACAGAGTCGGGAGAATGTCGAGGGCTTCATCGGGCCAGAAGGACAGATGGAGATACGTGTCGGCCCGCTCCATGACATCTTGCATCCGCTCCACGATGGCGGCTCGGCCGACGAGGTTCTGGACGACGTAGCTTTCCTTCTTGGAGGAGAACCGCGGCAGGACCGCCGTGAGCCCATCGATCCGACGGGTCATGTCCCGTCGGTAGCGAGCGATCAGGGTGTCGGCCGGGATGGCCACGTAGGTGCCGGCTGCCGTCCCCCGGCTCTGCGCTCGACGGACCGGGATGGCCGCCCCCACCGAGGTCAACTTGGCAAGAGTCTCGTAGATGGTGCTGCGCGGCACGCCGCTGATCTTGGCGACTTCGTACCCATTGAGAGGTTCCGACGATCCGAGCAGAGCCAAATAGGCCTTGGCCTCGTAGCCCGACATGCCCAGAGACTTGAGCATCTCGACGGCGTGAACGGCGTCGGACGGGGACTGAGAATCCGGCATCGCCCCAGCATGCCAGGGTGGTGTGGGTTCCACATACTTTCGGTACATCCGTACCTTCGACTCACGCCGACGTTCCGGCGGCCTCCCACCGGTCGAAGCGCACCGGATAGGAACCCCACACTTGACGCGTGGTGCCGGTGTCGCGCCGCGGCGGCTGCAGCCGATCGGGACGGGCGCCGGCGCTCAACATGGACTGCGCCATGACGGTGATGGCCCCCACCAGATGTCCGACCGGCATGTCCGACCCTTCGAGACGATCCAGGTACTCGACTCCCCCCGCCAGTTCTTGTCCGAGACAGGCGTGGACGCCGTGACCGAACGACAAACCCCAGGGCATCACTCCGTCGGGAAGTGCCCGCGTCGGCACGAAGTCATCGGCATCGTCACCCCACACCTCGGGATCGCGATTGACCTCGTCGAGACGAATGACCACCGTGTCGCCCGACCGGACGCCGACCCCCGATTTCAATTCCAAGTCCTCCACGGCGATCCGCACAGTGACCGGACTCGCCGGATGGAGTCGCAGCGACTCGTGAACGAAGCGCTGCAACAGCAGCGGCTCGGCGAGCAGACGAGGGCGATCTTCGGGTCGCCGCTCGATCCACTCGAAAACGTGGTGCATGGCGTGCACCAATTGATTCGAGGTGGAGTGCGAGCCGACCCACGGGAAGTAGGCGGTCTCCCGCAGCACGGTGTCGGCCGGCAATTCCAGGCGATCCTGATTGCGCAACAAGGTGGTCAGCACATCCTTGGGAAGGTCTTCCTCGCCGATCTCTCCGGCGGCGAACGCCTCGAGGATCTCCACCCGCCGCTGCCGCGACGGCTCGAAGAAGTCACGGGCGAACGCGGCCAGGGCTCGATCGCCCTCCGCGATGATCGCCGCCTTGTCTCCCACGGCGTGCGCCACCGTGGACGCCCGGGCCAGGCGATCCATCAAAGCGTAGATCTCGTCGAGTTCGCCTGCTCGGGCCTCGGCATCGTCCTGCTGGTGGCGATCGACGCCGGCCACCATCAACGACAGGGTGAGCATGGTGCGCCGGGCCATCGGAAGGAGATCACCATGACCGGACCGGACCGCCGGCGCCAAGACCTCGTCGATGATGGCCGGAATGCGTTCCGCCTCGTACCAGGCGAAGGTGTCCCGACGGAAGAGTCGATTCTCGAGTCGACGACGATCCAGATGAGCCGATCCGTGCAGATTGACGATCACGCCATCCATCAGCCGATGGCCTTCGTCGTACAGAGCTTGGCGCAGCCCCTTGTGCCGGTACACCTCGCGGGCGTCGGCGAATCGGGTCAGGGAAATCACAGGCACCTCGGGGATCGGTGGTCGAGAAAAACTCTACGAGGTCCGTCACCGTGACGTCACGGCCACACCGTCCCTCGACGTCCGATCGTTCAGTCTCCCTCGCGGTAGTTTGACATCGTGCCCTCCTCCACGTCGTCGCCTCCCCCCATCGCCGGCCGTCGCATGTTGATCACCGGAGCCGGTCGGGGTCTCGGGGCGCATCTGGCTCGCCGAGCGACCACGGCGGGGTACCGGGTCGTCGGTATCGACACCGACTTCTCCGATCTCGACGCCGATCTCGGCCGAAACATGGACTGCTGCACGGGTTCGGTCACCGACCCGGCTTTCGTGGCCGAGGTGCTGGCCACCCACGGACCCGTCGACGTGGTGGTGAACAATGCCGGCATCGTGCGGTTCGGACCGTTGGCCACGACGTCTCTGGACGATTTCCGCGCCGTCGTGGACGTGAACCTGACGGGAACGTTCATCGTGTCCCAGGGGGCGGCCCAGCAGTGGATCAAGATCGGCAGACCGGGCGTCATCGTCAACATCACCTCGATGAACGGCGTCGCTGCCGGACCCAACGCCGGCGCCTACGGTGCGACCAAGGCCGCCGTGGCCCTGCTCACGTCCCAGATGGCCATCGAGTGGGGGCCTCATTCCATCCGGGTGAACGCCGTGGCTCCCGGACTCATCGATGCCGGGATGTCCGAGCCCATCTACGCCGACCCGGCGACTCGTCAGGCCCGCGAATCGAAGGTTCCCATCGGACGACTGGGCACGGCTGACGACATCGCCGAGGTGGTGCTCTTCGTGGCCTCGGATGCCGCTGGATACCTCCACGGCCAAAACATTGTGGTGGACGGCGGCGTCACCGGATCGGTCATCGCCCACTTGCCGCGGCCGGCGTCGGTGGAGGGCCGCAAGTCGTGACCGGACGCGCTCTGGTCCTCAGTGGCGGACCGGATTACGCCCACGACTTCGGCTCCACCGGACCCGAACTCGCGACCATCGCCTCCGAGGCCGGCTGGGACGCCCGGGTTCTCGACCATCCCGACGATCTGGCCGAGGCCCTCGCCGATG
>JBJTYE010000139.1:0-9286 GCA_046082625.1 Actinomycetota bacterium
CTCACCAAATTGGAGGACATTCGCTGGGCGGAACGTCAGCCGGCACTCTTCAGCAGTGCCGTCAACGGGTCGCGACCCAATGGCTCCGCCCAACCGTCGATGATCGATGCCGATGATCCCGACCACGCCCGGCAACGTCGCATCGTGGCCCGGGGATTCACACCGCGGCAGATGGCCGCCTACGAAACTCACGTGGCCGCCGTGGCCCGCCAACTGGTGGATGCCGTGTCTTCCCGAGGGACCTGCGACATCGTCTCCGACATCGCCAAACCTCTGCCGATGACTCTCATCGGCGAAATGCTCGGGGCTCCCGAGAGCGACTACGAACGACTGCAGACCTGGAGCGATCGCATGATCGCCGGCTCCGATGGACCGGAGAACGTGACCGAAGACGTGATGAACGCGGCCTTCGATTACTACGCGTACATCGCGGCCGTGATCGAGGAGCGGAAGTCCTCGCCGGGGGACGATCTGGTGAGCAAGTTCGTGACCGCCGTCGAGGAGGGTGACGACGTCCTCGACGACGCCCACGTGGTCGGTAACGCCTTGCTGCTGTTGGTGGGGGGCAACGAAACCACTCGCAACGTCATCGCCGGGGGAATCGAGGCACTACTGCGTCATCCCGAGCAGTTGCGCTATGCCCGAGCCTCGGCGGAGAATCTGGAACGGTCCGTCGAGGAAGCGCTGCGCTGGGTGACGCCGATCATCAACATGAACCGGACCACCACCCAGGACGTGACGGTTCGCGACACAGTGATCCCCGCCGGATCCCAGGTGTTGATGCATTACCTCTCGGCCAATCGCGACGAGGAGATCTTCGACCGTCCCGAGGACTTCGACGTCTCTCGGCATCCGAACCCGCACATCGCCTTCGGATGGGGTCCGCATCTGTGTCTGGGCGCCAATCTGGCCCGCTTGGAACTGCGCTCGGTGTACCGAGAGATTCTCGAGCGACTCCCGAACCTTCGTCTGGCCGACGCAGACTTCGAGCCGACGTACAGTCACTCCTCGTTCGTACGCGGGATTCAGAGCCTGCCGGTGGCTTTCGACGCCTGAACGGAATCAGGACCGTTCGTCGCGCAGGGCCGATCGTCGAACTTTGCCGGCATCGTCGCGCACGGCGTGATCCACGAATTCGAAGGTACGGGGGATCTTGTAGCGCACCAGTCGATCGGCGAGGAAGGTCCGCAGGTCGTCCTCGGCGACGGGCTCGGAGAGTTGCACCACGGCGTGGATGCGATTGCCGAGATCCTCGTCGGGAAGACCGATGACCGCGGACGAGACCACCGCCGGATGTTCCGACAGGGCGATCTCGATCTCGGCCGGATAGATGTTCGCTCCTCCGGACAGGATCATGTCGCCGCGTCGGTCGGTCAGGTAGACGTAGCCCTCGGCATCGATCATGCCCATGTCCCCGAGACTCTCCCAACCGTCGGGTGATCGTCGAGCCTCGGCACCCACGTAGGTGTAGGTGATGCGATCGTTGCGCATGAAGATCTCACCGATGGTTCCCCGTGGAAGTTCCTCGTACGTATCGGGATCGAGGACCTTCATCTCCCCGGTCACGCAGCGTCCGACGGATCCCCGATGGGCCAGCCATTCGTCGCCGCGGATGATGGTCACGGCCTGGGCCTCGGTCCCGGCGTAGAGCTCGAAGATCTTCTCGCCGCCGAACCAATGGCACCACTCCTCTTTGAGCCACGGAGGGCAGGGCGCGGCCATGTGCCAGATCACCTGCAGCGACGACAGGTCGTAGCGCGCCTTGACGTCCTCGGGTAGGCGGGAGATGCGCGACATCATCGTGGGAACGAACAGGATCCAGTCAGCGCGGTGGCGGGCGATGGCGGCCAGCGTCGCTTCGGCGTCGAAGCTGGGCAACAGCACCAAGTGGTTGCCCTGGAAGAGAGCCGAACTGGCGAAGGAGAACGGAGCGTTGTGGTAGAGCGGTCCCGGAATGCACACCACGCCGCCGACCTTCTGTCCCATACCCGGGGAGCCGACGTTGACCGTTCCTGGATCGCTGGCCACGATCAACTTCGGCCGTCCGGTGGAGCCGCCCGAGGTCGGTGCCTTCCAGGCCGGCGCCACGACTTCGGGAAGCGGGGCATCGCTCAGTGCGGTGTTCGGGGT
The DNA here is from genome assembly GCA_046082625.1 of Actinomycetota bacterium. Classification (GTDB taxonomy): domain Bacteria; phylum Actinomycetota; class Acidimicrobiia; order Acidimicrobiales; family Ilumatobacteraceae; genus Casp-actino8. The sequence continues at coordinate 2,131 of JBJTYE010000139.1, forward strand.
GAACCCGGCGGGCACCGTGCGCCGCGTGGGATGCACGTCAGCGGATACGCCGACCACGAGCGCGGCATCGGCCAGTTCCACGATGGCCTGGCGTTCGCGGTCGGGGAGGCGGTAGCTCACCGGTTGCGGGGTGGCTCCCAGTTTCCACACCGCCACGCAGGCCACGAAGAACTCCACCGAGTTCGGCAGAGCCACGGTGACGTAGCGACCCTGGCTCACGCCGAGATCGGCATAGGCCCGGGCCAAGCGATTCGATCGGGCCTCCAATTCGGAGCGGGTGACCGAATCCTCGCCGCAGGTGATCGCCGGACGATTCGGTTCTGCCAGCGCCAGATCAGTGAGGGCGCGAGAGATGGAAACAGCGGTCATGAGGTCCTCTTCAGTTCTGGTCGAGCGCGGTCTTCCAAGCCCGGTGCCAATGTTGCACCATGGGCTCGTTGGATCCGAAAACGAAATTGGTCAGACCCAGTTCCGCGCCGCGTTGACACTGTTCGGCGGCTGGGAAATCCTCCTGACCCACCACCAAGGCTGCGAAATCGGCACCGCGTGTACGGGCCGCCCGTTCCTCGTCATCGGCGACGGGACGCAAGGATGCCTCGGTGAGTTCCACCGTGCACTCGTTCACGGCGTCGCCGGGATAGATGCGGAACATCTGGCAGCTCACCGGAGTCTCGAGCAGCACCACACTCGGAAACAGGGTGTGGATGATGCTCACCGGTGCCGGGTCGGGCCACTGATCTTCCGGCACGTCCGGGAGGCGTTCGACTCCGACGGTGGGAAAGCCCCAACGAGCATGCCGTCCGAAGGAATCGTAGATGGGGTGATGGAGAACCAGATTGGACAGCGTGGACCGGTGCAGATAGTCGACGTGGTACGACTCGAGGTTCACATCGAAGGCGATCTTCCAGTTGGTGCGCAAGTTCCACGTGTGATGACAGATGACTTCGTGGCGGTCGTACCCGCACCAGGAAAGGTGCGGGGCGATCTCGGCGAACGCCGCGGCCGGATCGACATCGGGTCGGAGTCCGACGGCGATCAACCCGGAGACGTCGGCCACCGGCAGTGGTTGCAGTCCGAGGGTGCTGCGGTCGATGTCGTCGAAGGCGTACGCCTGAGGCTGGCCGGCGAGCTGTCCGTCGAGAGAGAAGGACCAGGCGTGGTACGGACAGGTGAGGCGACGGGCATCGCCGCAACCCTCGGCGACCTGGGCTCCCCGGTGCGTACAGGCGTTCATGAACGCCCGGAGGACACTGTCCTCGGCCCGGGTGACGAGAACCGGGTGTCCGGCCACGTTCTTGGTCACGAAGGTTCCCGGCCGGGGCAGTTCCCCGGTCCAACCCACGATGTGGGCTCCGCGCTCGAAGAGCAGAGACTTTTCGCGACGGAACCGCTCGGGATCGGTGAAGACCGTCGCCGGCTCGGTCATCGCTCCCTGGGCGTGATCGAGCGTCTTGTCCCGGTAGTTGTCGACCAGCCGACGCACCAGATCGGCGGGGAATCGACGTGAGCCTGCACCACCGGCTCGATCATCGGCGACTCGGTGTCCGTCGACTGTCGTCATCTTCTTCCCCCTGACCACGGTCCACCCCGGCGCCGTGATCTCACCAGTTTGGCAGATGGCCTCCGGTCGTCTTCAGTAGCGCTCGATGGCGATGAAGAGAGCCGACGAGGTGGCCAGGACCGGTCCGTCGGGTCGGTCCAGGCGGAGCTCGGCCTCGAGGAAGAGTTTGCGCCCCTCCCGCCGATCCAACCAAGCGGTGATGACGAGGGGTTCATGCAGAGGAGTGGGTGCTTTGTAGCGCACGGTGATCTGACCGGTGTAGGCCACCACCTTGATGACGTTCAACACGAAACCCATGGCGTCGTCGAAGGCGAGAGCCACGATGCCGCCATGGCTGCGTTGCGGAGCCCCCTCGTGGGACGCCCCGAGCGTGAACGCGGCCTCGATGCGATCGCCGCGACGATGCACGACCATCTCGAGACCATGTGGGCTGCCCGGTCCGGAACCGGGACGGCTGATGTGGCTGGTGAGGAGCGAGTGGTCGGGAACGTCTTCGTCGTGAGCGGTGGAGAACTGCGAGAACTCCCGCGATCTCGGAGCCTCCGATTCGAAGGTCTCGCTGATCCGATCCAAGTGGGCGGTGGTCTCGATCATGGTCGCGAGGTCCACTTCGTGGCCGATGACGGCATGGCCGAGGCGGCGAACCGCCGCTCCGAGTGCGATGCGGGCGTCGTCGTAGACGGGGTCGGTGCCTTCGGGATGTTTCATGTGGGGGAACTCGCAGGGGAGGAGTCCTCGATCTTGGTCGTATCGAGGTCCCGCAGCCAACCTCGCTGGACGAGCAGGATGGCGACGGCGATGAAGACGGCGGCGTCCACCCAGACGGCGGTGCGCATGGAGAGGACGTCGCCGAGGCGTCCCAGAGCGAAGGCTCCGAGGGGGATGCCGGCCAGAATGCCGAGAACGTAGAAGCTCATGGTGCGCCCCCGGAGATGGTCGGGAACCGTGCCCTGAATGAGGGTGTTGAGAGCGACGGCCGACTGCAGATGGGCGAGTCCGCCGATGAAATAGGCCGCCAATCCGAGGGTGTAGTTCGACGAGAGCGGGATGAGAGCGGTGCTGAAAGCGAAGAGTGTCAGGGCCACCAGCACCCGCGTCGATCGTTGCAGTCGATCGCCGATGGCCACCGACATCACAGAAGAGGTGAGCGCCCCCAGTCCGAGCGCCACCAGCAGTCCGGCGTTGTCGGTGGAGGGGCGTTCGAAGATCTGAGCGGCGACGGCCGGGGCCACGTGTTGCAGAGATTGGCCGCACATCGAGGTGATGAAGGCGAGGAAGACCGCCAGTCGCAAGGGGCGATTCCGCCACACGAATCGTCCGCCTTCTCGCAGCACCTCGCTCACTCGTCCCTGTCCGGAGGCCGAGAACGTCTGACGCGGTCGCGAGATCACCAGCGCCGCGATCACCAGCGTGTAGGTGATGGCGTTGATCAAGATCGCCGCTCCGGTTCCGAGGGTTCCGACCACCGCGCCGGCGAGGGCCGGTCCGAGGGCTCGGGCCAGGGTGAACTGCACGGAATTCAACTTCACGGCATCGAGCAATTCATCAGGTGGAACCAGCAGGGGGACGAAGCTCTGCCACGCCGAGGTCTGAAAGCCGGTAGCGATGCCCCCGACGAGTCCGATGGCCACGATCCAGGCCGGCCGGATGTGATCGGTGGCGTAGAGCGACCACAGCCCGAAGGCGCACAGCATCTGCACCGTCTGGGTGATGATCAGGATCCGCCGCCGACTGACGCGGTCGGCGAGCACCCCGGCATGAGGAGTGAGGAACACCGCCGGCAACAACCCGGCCATGGACGCCACGCCCAGCCACGTGGAACTTCCGGTCAGGTCGTAGAGAAGTGCGGGAACCGCCACCAGTTGCATCCAGCCGCCACCGTTCGAGATGGCCGCCGCGGTCCAGAAGAGGGCGAAATCCCGATGCCGCAACGCCCGCAACGAACTGCGGCGTGGACCGGCTCGGTCGGTGCCGGTGTTCGAAACGCCAGTCCTCGAAATGCCGGTCTCGCTCACAGATCGGGAATCGGAAAGTTGAAATTGGTGGTGGTGATCCCACCGTCCACGGCCAGGATCTGACCGGTCACGTAGCTCGAAGCCGGAGAGGCCAGATAGACCACGGCCGCAGCGATGTCGTCGGGGACGCCGAGGCGACGAAGCGGGGTGGCTCGTTCGATGCCGGTGCGCAGGTTCTCGTCCTTGGCCACCACGTCGAGGGCCTCGGTGAGGATGGCTCCGGGAGCCACGGCGTTGACGCGGATCTTCGGATTGAGATCGGCGGCCATCAGTTCCACCGCATGATCGAGGGCGGCTTTGGCACTGCCGTAGGCCACGTATCCGCGACCGACCACGTGTCCGATGGCGGACGAGACCATGACCACCGACGCCCGACCGTATTCGTCCCCGGCGGCCGACAGCAGATGTGGCACACAGAGTCGCACCAGGCGCAGGCCGTTGATGACGTTGTTCTCGAAGGCCAGGCGCAGATCCTTGTCGCGGGTGTTCATGAAAGGTTGGGGCATGGATCCACCGACCACACTCACCACCGAGTCGAGACGTCCGAGTTCACCGATCGTTCGTTCGACGGCCGCCGACACTTGGTCGGCGTCGTTGGCATCGCAGGTCAGCGCCAGGGCCCGACGGCCGAGTCCTCGAATGCGCGCCGCCACCGACTCGAGTTGGTCCTCGCTGCGGGCCATGATGGCCACATCGGCACCGACGTCGGCCAGGGCCACGGCACTGGCGGCTCCGATACCGCGGCCGGCTCCCGAGACCAGCACCACGCGCCCATGCATGTCGAAGAGATCGCCAACTCCCATGACTCGCCTCCTCTTCTCGTGATCAGCCGTTCAACCAGCGGCTGAGTGATTCGATGACGCAGGCCGGTTTGACCGAACCTTCGCATTCGATGGTGATGCGAATGGTGGTCTGCAGCCCGCCCTTGACCTCGTCGATGGCCACCAGTTCGGCTCCGGCGCGGATCCGGCTGCCCACGGTGACCGGCGAGGGAAAGCGCACCTTGTCCACGCCGTAGTTCACTCCGGCGTCGAATCCCCGAACTTCCACGATGCGGGGCAGGAAGTAGTTGGACAGCGACAGAGTGAGATAACCGTGTGCGATGGGAGCACCGAACGGTCCGGCGGCGGCTCGGACCGGATCCACGTGGATCCATTGATGATCGCCGGTGGCCTCGGCGAACTCGTCGATGCGGGCCTGATCGATCTCCAGCCACTCGCTGTAGCCGAGATGGGTTCCCAGACGCCGGCGTAGATCTTCGGCTCCGTCGATGACGAGAGTCATCGTTTCTCCGGTTCGGTGAGCGATGTGAGCACGGCGTTGGCCTGACCGATGATGCGCTGGAGAAGTTCGTCGCAGGTCGGCAGATCCTCGATGATGCCCACCACTTGGCCGCTCGCCATCACGCCGCTCTCGGTGTGGCCGTCGACCAGTGAGGCCTTGAGGAGCATCGGCGTGTTGGCGGCCATGATCATCTGGGTCGTGGTGAGGTCCATCGACTTGCGCATGGCTTGACCCTCAGTCCACATGTCGCGGATCGACAGTCCGGTCATCTTGCGGAAGCGCAGCGCATTGAGAGCGGCCCGGGGAAGCGCGAGAATCTTGCCGCGGCCGCTCTCCAGTTGGTCCACCAGTTCGGTGCGTAGGACTCTGTGCGGAACGCCGTCGACCTGCACCGACACCACGGTGTCGAGTACACCCTTGCTCAGATAGAAGTCCTTCACCGATTGCGGAACCGAGGAATCACTGGTGAGCAGGAAACGCGTCCCCATGGCGATGCCATCGGCCCCGTAGGCGAGGGCCGCCACCAGGCCCCGACCGTCGAAGAATCCTCCGGCGGCGATGACCGGGACGCGCCCGGCGACGGCGTCGACCACCTGGGGCAGGAGCACGGTGGTGGGAACGGCTCCGGTGTGTCCGCCGCCTTCGCCTCCCTGTACCAGCACGGCATCCACGCCCCAGTCGAGAACCTTCTCGGCATGGCGTTTGGCGCCGATGGAGGGGATCACCACCACGCCGGCCTCCTTGAGGCGGGCGATGAGATCGGGTTTGGGGGCCTGGGCGAAACTGGCCACCTTCACGCCCTGTTCGATCATCAACTCGATGCGATCCACCACGTCGGCCGAATCGGCCCGGAGGTTCACGCCGAATGGCTTGGTGGTGCGGGCCTTCACCTCGGCGATCGAGGTCACCAGTTGGTCGAAATCCATGGTGGCACTGGCCAGGATGCCGAGAGCTCCGGCATTCGAGGACGCGCTCACCAGACGCGGCCCGGCCACCCAACCCATGCCGGTCTGCACCACCGGGTATTCGATGCCGAGCAGATCGCACAGCGGTGTGCGCAGGCGCGGGTGCGCCACGACATGGGTCGTCGTCATGTCGGCAGCTCCCGATGACGCAGACCCCGCGGATCCAGAAGCGCGATGGCTGCGGCTTCGGCCTCGTTCGGTTCCCGCGACGTCGGCACCTCGTCGGGCAGTTCCAGAGCGAATCCGGTGTTGGCCACCACCTCGTCCACGGTCACGCCCGGGTGCACACTCACGAGGCGCATGGTGTGGTCCGGTCCGCCGAAGTCGAGAACGGCCATGTTGGTGATCACGCGGCGGAGATCGTGTCGCTCAGCAATGAAACCACCGAGCTTTCGTGCTCGGTCGTAGCCGACTCCGCTCACCATGTCCACGGTGGTGACGAAGACCGAGGACTGGTGTTTGGGGATGAAGAAGCTGGTGGCGTTGTTCACCGTGTTGCCCGGTCCACCGCGCACCCCGAGCAACTGGGCCTTGGGTTTGGACCACGGTCCGATGTTGGCGATGTTGGTGTTGCCGAAGCGATCGATCTGACTGGCCCCCATCATCACGTGGCGCCGTCCACCCCACAGAGTGTCGAAGACCGAGCGGAAGGGAATGTAACCCTCGACCACTTTGTCGGTGGAACCGATGGGCAGATCTCCGGCCACGAAGAAGGCTTCGCCGTCGGAGACCAAGAGGTCGGGTTCGAAGGTGGCCCGGGCCAGGCGTGCCCCCAGCATGGGCATGACGCCCATTCCGGAGGCGAAGATCTCCCCGTCGCCGCGCCACGATTCGGCACAAGCCACGACCACGACATCGGCGAGCGCACTCACGACCGTTCCTTCGTGGCGCTTCGTTCCTCGCGCCAGCTGTTCACGGCGTGCTGGTAGTCGGCTTCGGAACCCGACAGGAACCGGGCGCTGAACGCCGCCCACGATTCGGTATCGCGAGCCGCCTCCACGTAGGCCTTCTGGAAGGCTTCATCGCGTCCGTAATCGGGTTCGCAGGTGGTGAAGTGGGCGCCGTTCGGTGCTTCGATGACTCCGTCCACCATGGAGCGGTTGATCTTCAGGGTGTGGAAGGTTCCCTCGGACAGCAGATCCTCGGTGGGCACGATCTTTTCGGCGCTGACGAACCGCAGACCGGGTTCGCAGGCCGCCAGGAACAGATCGTCGAAGTAGAGATCGGGTCCCAGGAATTGGGCATTGCCACGGGCATCCGAGCGGTTCATGTGCACGAAAGCCGCGTCGAGACGAATGGCCGGGACCGCCAGCAGGGCTTCGCCGTCGGCG
>JBJTYE010000140.1:0-9692 GCA_046082625.1 Actinomycetota bacterium
GCCAACGCGTCTTTCGAGTGAATACGGCGAGCGAACTACCCGGCGATCTGCACGGCACGGTCGGCGTGACCGCCGGAGCGTCGGCACCCGAGGAATTGGTGGAAGCCGTGATCGCCCGACTGGCGCCGCGAGACGGAGTCACCGAGATCCGCATCACCGATGAAGACGAGTACTTCCCCCCGCCGCGTCAGTTGCGCGACCTCCAGGTGGGCATCGAGATGGCCAGCACCGTTCTCAGCGGTGGTGATTGGTCTCGGCGCCCGCATGTCGACGATCGATCCCTGGCCGCCAGCGACGTGCTCGCGGCCCTCAGACCGTAGGAGAGACATGCTGGAGCCCACCTGGACCACGATTCGACTCTTCCTGCACGTTCTGTCGGCAACGATCTGGGTGGGTGGCCAGGTGGTCCTGGCCGGACTGGTGCCGGCTCTGCGGCGACACGATGCCACGGTCACCAAGGTGGCGGCAAGGGCCTTCAACCGCTTGGCATGGCCGGCATTCGGAGTGGCGGTGCTGACGGGAATCTGGAATCTGATGAGCGTCGACGTGACGGCCACAAATTGGAACTACCAGGTGACCGCATTGGTTCATGTTCTTCTGACGGGCGTTGCCGGGGCCGCTGCGGCGGTCCACGCCGTCGGCCGCACCCGCCGGGCCTTGGCCCTCGGTGGGGCGATCGGACTGCTGGCGTCCCTCGGGGCACTGTTCGTCGGTCTGCTCCTGCGAACCGGCCGATGATCAGTTGCGCGGCACTTTGCTCCAGGCGACGTCTCGATCAACGCGTACGTCTCCTGGCAGGCCGAGGACGCGCTCTCCGAGAATGTTCCGCATGACCTCGCTCGTTCCGCCTTCGATCGAATTGGCGCGGCTCCGCAAGAACGCTTTCTGAGGGTTCTCGAGGCCCATGGCGAATTCGGGCCGGATCATCTGATAGCCGCTCGGAAAGAGCATTCCCTCGGCACCGAGAAGTGAGACGGCGAAGGAGTAGATGTCCTTGTTCAACTCGGCCATGGCCAACTTGGCGATCGAACCTTCCGGGCCCGGATCGCCCATCTTGCGGTTCTGCGATGCCCGGATATTGGTGAGACGCAGCAGCTCGGCGCGAATCCAGAGCTGCATCAGCTCGTCCTTGGTCGCAGCGTCGCGACGGTCGTCGGAGAGGTCCTTCCATACCTTGAGGGCGTCGCGGATGGGACCGGAGCCCTTCGGCGGGATGGCTCCTCCGATCGACACCCGCTCGTTCATCAAGGTGGTCAGCGACACGCGCCAGCCGTCGCCGACTCCGCCCAGCATCTCTCGATGCGGGACGCGAACATCGGTGAAATACACCTCGTTGAACTCGGCCTCGCCGGTGATCTGGTACAGCGGACGGACCTCGACTCCCGGAGCCTGCATGTCGACCACGAAGGCCGTCAATCCGGCGTGTTTCACGGCCTCTGGGTCGGTGCGCACGATGAGCAGTCCGAAACGGGACAGATGCGCCAAGGTGGTCCACACCTTCTGGCCGTTCACGATCCATTCATCGCCATCGCGCACACCTTTGGCCGAGAGTCCGGCGAAATCGGAGCCCGATCCGGGTTCGGAGAACAACTGGCACCACACCTCTTCGCCGGTGAACAAGGGACGCAAGTAGCGCGTCTTCTGTTCGGGGGTGCCCCACACCGCCACCGTGGGTCCGCACATCCCGTGTCCGATGGGATTGCGGGCCACCGGATTCGGCGCCCCGGCAGCCGACAGCTTCTCGTTCACGAGACGTTGCAACTTGGGGTTCAGTCCGAGTCCGCCGTGTCCCTCCTCGAAGTGGATCCATGCCAATCCGGCATCGAACTGGGCACCGAGGAAGGCGGTGGGATCGGTGGAGTGCGGCGGGAAATCCTCGAGTAGGCGATCCACGATGGTGGAGACGCGCTGTTCGTCGGCGGTGAGGATGGCGGCGGTGGTCATGTTGTCCTCCTGAGGGTGTGGCTGAAATGTATCCAAGACCCGGCGACGGCGAGATGTCAATCGGCATCGGGTTCGAAGGAACTGTCGTATCCGGCAGCCGCCAAACGATCGAGGAGCGCGTCACGCACCGAAGAGCCCGGCTCCCGGGCCCGCTCGGACGCGATCCGCCAGCCGAGCCGACTCGAATACGTCAGCGGAGGTTGCCCGAGACGACCCGGCATGACGTCGGTCACAGTGGCGAAGAAGAGGACGTGATCGGCGACGACCTTGCGATCCACCACGGCGCAGCGCAACCAAGCGATGGCATCGACGACCACGGGCAACGATCCGGATTCCAGAATCCAGTCGGTGACGTATTCCTGGGCGATGTGGCGGAACTTGCGTCCCGGATACGAGAAGTACTGTCCGACTCCCACTTGGTCTCCTGCCAAGAGAGACACCGAAAAGACTCCGGAAGACTCGATCAAGGGATACGTGTCGTGCCGAGGTGAGACCGAGGCCATCACGATGGGTTCGTCGAAGCTCACCTGGGTGACCCAATGACTGCAGTAGAGACGCTGGATACCGTCGTTCTCGGCGCCCACGACCTGGACCCCGTGCATCATCTGGCCGAGGGAGCGTTTCAGTTCACGATCGATCACGATGTTCCATCTCCACGTCTTCGATTCCCGGATGCTCCTTGTTCAAGCTTCCGCCGACCTAATTGAACGGGGCCAAGGCCCGTCGTCGCTCCGATGCCTCGACCGCTCCGATTCCCGGCAGCCGCGACCGAAGGATCATGACGGACCTCAGGGCGATGGCGTCACGTTGGCGCTCGTAAATAGCCTTCAAATTGTTGAGGACGCGTTCGACGATCCCGAGCGATGGTGTGACGGCCAGGAAACGTCGATCGAAGGGTTGATGACGTCCGGCCACCCGATGGAACAGGTCGCGGCATTGCTCGGCGTCGAGAATCTCCCCTCCATGGAAGGGATCGACGAAGCGGTCCGGGATCAGACCGTTCACCGGGGACACCCCGACCAGGAAATGAGCCGGCATACCGACGCCGGACAACTGCACCCCACACCGCCGCCCGACTTCCATCGTGACGATCGACAGCGAGATCGGGATCCCGAAGCGACGTTCGAGGACCCGGTGCAAGAGTGAGTTCTCGGGCGCGTAGTAGTCCTGGCGGTTTCCGCGGAATGGACGGGGAGGGCCGAAGAGGACCCGCACCAGATCTTCCAAGGACGATGGCGGGATCTCGGCGGCGATGCGGTCCAGGCGCGCCAAGACCTCGTCCACGTGAACCTGGTCCCGAGGGCACAGTGCGGCTCCGATCACGGCGACGGTCTCGTCGAGCGGCAGGTGTGGGCCGCGTTCGATCAGGGCTGTGAAGCGGTCGAGAAGAACGTCGAACTCGGAACCGGACTCCACCCGTGAAAACCTAGGGCACTACGATCGAAGTCATGCATATCGGAGTCCACGCATCCTCGACGCCCGACAAACCTGCTCTGGTCATGGCCGGTTCCGGTTTCACCCAGACCTTCGCCGAACTGGATGCCGCCGCCAACAGATTGTCCCAGTTGCTCCGCAACGCCGGTCTGCAACCGGGCGACCACGTGGCGCTGTGTCTCGAGAACCACGACCGCTATCTGGAGATCCTCTGGGGCTGCCAGTACGCCGGGCTCGTGTACACGGCAGCGTCCTCGCGGCTCACCAGCAACGAACTCTCCTACATCCTCAACGACTGCGGTGCCAAGGCCTACATCACCTCCAAGTACAAGGCCGACCAGGCCGCAGAAATCGTGGAGGCGACGCCGAACGTCGGCTTGCGGCTCATGCTCGATGGAACCATTCCCGGGTACGAGAGTTACGAGAATGCCGTGGCCGGCCAGTCCCCGACGCCTCTCCCCGATCGCATCGCCGGAACGGACATGCTCTACTCGTCGGGAACCACCGGCCAGCCCAAGGGGGTCACCAAGCCCTTCGTGGCATTGCCCCTCGATGAGACCCCGACATCGGTGGCTCCCATGATCGGCATGTTGTTCGGGTTCACCTCCGACAGCGTGTACTTGTCGCCGGCCCCGATGTATCACGCCGCTCCCCTCCGCTTCACCATGGCCGCCCAGAGCGTCGGAAGCACCGCGGTGGTCATGGAGCACTTCGATCCCGAGCAGTACTTGAAGGCGGTCCAGCAATACCGAGTCACACACAGCCAGGTCGTTCCGACCATGTTCGTTCGGCTCCTCAAACTGGATCCGGACGTGCGGGGCAAGTACGACGTCTCCTCACTGCAGGCGGTCATCCATGCCGCCGCTCCGTGTCCCATTCCGGTGAAGAAGCAGATGATCGAGTGGTTCGGGCCGATCATCCACGAGTACTACGCCGGAACCGAGGGCAATGGTTTCGTGTATTGCAACAGCGATATGTGGCTCGGCCATGAAGGAACGGTGGGCATGCCGATCGGATGCACCGTTCACATCGTCGGCGACGACGGTGAAGAGCTTCCCACCTACGAGAGCGGCACGATCTTCTTCGAGGGCGGGGCGGAGTTCGAGTACCACAACGACGCCGAGAAGACCAAGAGCTCGCGACATCCCAAAGGTTGGAGCACGCTCGGCGACGTGGGATATCTCGACAAGGACGGATTCCTGTATCTGACCGACCGCAAGGCCTACATGATCATCTCCGGCGGAGTGAACATCTATCCGCAGGAAGCGGAGAACGCCCTGGTGACCCATCCCAAGGTGGTCGACGTGGCCGTCTTCGGTGTGCCGAACGAGGATTTCGGCGAGGAGGTCAAAGCGGTGGTCCAGCCGGCCAAGATGCCCGCCGATCCCGAGGAGGCTCGGGCGCTGGAACGCGAGCTGATCGACTACTGCAAGTCCCAGTTGGCCGATGTGAAGTGTCCGCGCTCGGTGGACTTCCGCGAGGAACTGCCGCGACATCCGACCGGCAAGTTGTACAAGCGGATTCTGAAGGACGAGTACTGGAAAAACTCCGGCCGCACGATTTGAGCCGCGTCCATCCCTTCCTGGCCCCGAACGTCGGCGGCGGGTTCATTCCTTTCGCCCATCGCGGTGGCAGTCCGGCGCACGCAGAGAATTCGCTGTCGGCCTTCCGCCACGCCTGGAGCTTGGGATTCAGGTACCTCGAGACCGATGTTCAAGTGACAGCAGACGGAGTCCTGGTGGCTTTCCACGACGACGACCTGCATCGAACTTGTGGTCTGCCCCAACTGATCAGCGAGATGACCTGGAATCAGGTGCAACGGGCCCGTATCGACGGACTGGAGCCCATTCCCCGACTGGTGGATCTCCTGGAGGAGTTTCCGACGGCCCATGTGAACATCGATGCCAAGAGTGACGCCTCGGTCGATCCCCTGGTCGAGATTCTTCGTCGAACGGCATCACTTGACCGGGTCTGCATCGGATCCTTCAGTCACCGCCGGTTGCGCCGCATCCGTGACATCCTCGGCGAGGCGGTGTGCACGAGTGCCAGCCCGGTCGAGGTGGCCCAATGGATGGCCGGTCGTCGACTCGTCGGTCCGAACTGCTGGCAGGTGCCCGTGAAGAACGGATCCTTGCGTGTGGTGACCGAACGGCGGGTGGCGCGTACGAACCAGCCGATTCACGTCTGGACGGTGGACGACCCGACCGTCATGCAACATCTGATCGACATCGGCGTCCAGGGCATCATGACCGACCGGGCCGATGTCCTGCGTGACGTGGCCCGAAGCAACGGCTTGTGGCCGTGAACCTCACTTGACGAGCGGCACGACCTCGTTCATGAAACGACCCATCTGCTCGTCAGCCTTCTTGTAGGAGTCCCCGAGCATGTGCGGGAAGATGGTCAGATACTCGAGGCCCACCAAGTCCTTGTAGAACTGTACTCCTTCGGCGACCTGTTCCGGCGTACCGAGCAGAATGGTCTTGTTGTCGACCGATTCCTGCAACGTGGGAATCAACCCGGGTTTGGCAGGCTTACCGTCCTCGCCCATGTAGCCCCGGCTCCATCCATAGGGACCGAGGAACTTCCAGAATTCGTCATGACCCGGGGTGGCCGACTTCCACGCTTCTTCATAGGAGTCCTCGACCCGCACCGAGATCACCAGCATTCTCTTGGCACCAGCGGCGGGAGCCTGGCCCAGGGCGGCTTCCTGCTTTTCGGCGTAGGAATCCCAGAAACGCTTGATGAAGCTGTAGTGCTGGTTCCAGAACACCGCCGAATGACCGACGCGGGCCACGTAGTCCAACGTCGGCGGACTGGTCACCGCTTGCCAGATCTCGAAGGGATAGATCGGACGGGGAACGAGGGTGAGCGATTGAACGGTCGAGCCCCGATCGGGGATCCCCGGCAGCGGGATCTGGAAATGCTTGCCGGAGTAGGAGAACGTTTCCTGGGTCAAGGCCCGACGAACGATCTCCATCGACTCCTCGAAGACCTCCCGGTTCAATTCGTCGTCGGCGCTCTTCTCCGGATTGTCGTGCGATCCGATGGAGACACCCTTCTCGTTGAGATGGAGGACTTCGCGGGGAACGGTGCCACGTCCGACACCGAGCACGCCACGTCCGCCGGAGAGATTGTGGAGGGTGGCGAAATCCTCGGCCAAGCGAAGGGGATTCCACTGGGGCACCACGTTGAACATGGCACCCAACTTGATGTTCTTGGTCTGAGCGGCGATCCAGGCCGAGATGAGAAGTCCGTTGGGGATGACTTCGTATCCCTCGTACTGGAAGTGGTGCTCGGTGGTCCAGAACGACTCGAAGCCCAGGCGATCGGCTTCGATGGCCGAATTCACGTAGTCCAGGGTGGCCTTCCACATGTGGTCGTTGGAGTACCGACGATCAAGTGGTGCCGGCGGACCGGCGCCTGCGTCGTTCATCTCGACGCCACCGAAGAAAAACGCTCCGATCTTCACCGTTACCTCCTGCTCTCCGCTTCGGACCTTACCAGTCGGCTCCGGCACCAAGTCCGTCGAAAGTGCGCGTGACTTCTGACGAAGCGGTCAAACGCCCTCGTCGATACGTGCGTCGGGTCATCGGTGCATCGGCGATGGCCTGCCGCGCCGTGAGTGCGTCCACCACCAGGAAATCGGCCACGGCACCGACCACCGGTCCGGCCGGTGGCAGCCCGAGAACGGCTCGGGCCCCGTTGCTCACCGTGTCGAGTGCCGCCTGAGGTAACTGGTGGGCAGCCATGATCATCAGTGCGGCGGTCTCCAGGGGGTCGCTACGGCCCACCGGATTGAAGGGATCCTGGACGTTGTCACCACCGGCGACCACGCGGACACCGGCGTCCCGCAGGACGTCGACCGGAGTGATACCGCGGGGCATGCCGACGGGGTGATCCCGCCCCTGGAGAAAGAGATTCGTCTGGGGCAAGGCCACGATGTCGACACCGACGGCGGCGGCCAGAGAGGCGATGTCGTTCTGGACATCGGGGGTCTGCATCGAAAGACTCACGCAATGGCTGGCGGCCCGCAAGGCCGCGAATCCGATCTCCCCGACCGCCTCGCAATACCGGCGAAGGGTCAACATGGATGGGTCCAAGGTTTCGTCCACATGGAGATCGAGACCGAGACCGGCGTCTGCTGCCACGCGGCAGACGATGTCGATCATTCCGACGCCGTCGGACTCGAGATGCGGACACCCTCCGACCAGGTCGACGCCGGATTCGATCGCGCGCTCGAGTGCGGCGCGATTGTCCCGACCGTCCGGTCCGGCCATGGGTGAATGCATGAGTGCCACGATCTGCACGTCCATGGCATCACCGACCATCCGTCGTGCCCGCTGGATGGCCCGGAGGTGAACCTGGTCCGGATCGCTGGCACCGACATTGACGTGGCTCCGGACGGCCGTGACCCCATTGGACGCCAATCGCCGCAGGGCCGACACGGCGCGAGCGGTCATCGAATCCAGATCGAAGAGACCACGGTCCTCGGCGGCCACCCAGGCTTCGATGGCGCCCATCAGGTCACCGCGCGGATTGGGGACGAGATCGGCGGTGAGAGCCTTGTCCAGATGGGCGTGGGGCTCCACCAGACCGGGAAGGACCAGATGGCCTCTCACGTCTTCGGAGCGGAATCCCCCTTCGGTGAAAGAACCCTGCGGAACGATACGGGTGACCAGACCGTCCTCGACTGCGATGTCGACGAGACCGGAATCGCCGGACGGGTCGATGCGAGCCCGAGTGAAGAGAACCCGATCGACCGATGAATTCATCTCCAACCTCCTGCTGTGCCATGGTAGATCGGTGCGCGCCGGAGTGTGGCTGTATCCCATTGCACCAGCCGAGGAACTGATCGACGCGGTGGTGAGGCTCGAAGCCGCCGGAGTCGACGAGGTGTGGATCGCCGACGAAGGAGTCGCTCGTGATCCCATGGTCATCTTGTCCGCGGCGGCCCGCGAGACCTCGCGCATCACCTTGGCCATCGGAATCACCAGCCCCGTTCTCCGACATCCGGGGGCGGTCATGGCTTCTGCCATGACCGTGGACGAACTGAGCGGTGGTCGCATGGTGCTCGGCTGGGGTGTCGGCGGACACGAGTCGCTGGATCCGTTCGGCTTGACGGTGTCGCATCCAGTGGCAGTGGTTCGCGACGCTTTGGCCATCGGTCGCGCCGTCATGACCGGTGCCACCGTTCCTGGGTACGAACCACCTCCCCACGCCTCACCGGCCCGACACATTCGGCAGTTCGTGGGGGCCCGCGGACCTCAACTGAATCGGCTGGCATCCCGAGACGCCGACGGGGTCTTTCTCTCGGGCCTCACGGCCAACGAAACGCCGCGGGTTCTCGCCGATGCTCGGTTCCACCGTCCGATCGACGTGGCCCTCTACCAATCGGTGTCCTTCACGGGAAGCGGCGACGAGCGCACGCTGTCCGGATCGCCTTCGCTCCTGGCCGATCAGTTGCGGACCATCATCGAACGCCACCAGCCGGCGTCGATCGGCGTGGCCCTGGTGGATCGATCCCCGCTTCGGGACATGGTGGGGCGGGCCTGCGACGTGTTGGCGACGATCTGAGCGAGGGCGATCAGCACCGACGGGCCACGTCGAAGACCCGCATCGTGCAGTCCCTCCAGGCGTCCCCCATGCCCCGATCCACTTCGGCGACCTGCTCGGGCGTGATGCGCTTCCACAGTTCCATCGACTCCCACCAGATCACGACCTGCACGAGGTCGGGGCGGACGTCTTCGATCCAGATCTCTTTGTGAACGAAGCCGGGTTGCTGCTCGAGGAAGCGGCTCCAGACTCTCTCTTCGAGAGCGAGCCACTCGGTTCGCTCCTCCGGTGCCACCTCGAAGGTCAACATCTCGATCACCATGTCCGCACCGTAGTCGTGTTCGATCCCGCTCTAGAATCTGGCTGCAGGGATCTATGGAGACACTCACCCCACGCCGCGAGTACAGCCTGACCGGACCGGAGGGCGATCGAGCCGTCGAGCGCGGCCTGACCGATGGGGACTGGTACAAGTCGCCCATCGATCGGGCGGCCATGCTGCAGTTGATGGCTCGCTCCAATGGACGCGCCAGCCGGGACCTCGTTCTCTGGCTCGTCCTCCTGGCGGCAGCGGGCTTCTGGCTCGTCATCAGTTGGGTGTCGTGGTGGACCGTGCCGGCCGCCGTGGTCTACGGAGTGCTCTACGGGTCGGCCAGCGATGCCCGCTGGCATGAATGCGGCCATCGCACTGCATTCGCTTCCAAGCGTATGAACGAGATCGTCTATCACCTGGCTTCTTTCATGGATCTGCGCGAACCGGTGTC
>JBJTYE010000141.1:0-7195 GCA_046082625.1 Actinomycetota bacterium
GCGCCCGAGGGGGGCGTTCTGCTCGAACTCGGCCACCACGTCGGGGATGGCGAAGAAACCACTGGTGGCATTGGTGTCCACCAGTCCGGGGGCGATGGTGTTGACCCGTACGTCGCGAGGTCCGAACTCCATGGCCGCCACCCGCGTGAGCATGGCCACACCGGCTTTGGCCGCGCAGTAGGCGACCATCCCTTTGGACGGCTGGATGGCGTTCAACGACGAGATGGTGATGATCGACCCCCCGGATCGGACCTGGGCTCCGGCGTGTTTCACGGTGAGGAACACCCCCGTGAGGCACAGATCGATGATCCGGCGCCATTCGTCGAGCGAATGCTCGGTGATCAGTCCGTAGGTTCCGGCACCGGCGTTGGCCACCACCACGTCGAGGCCGCCGAAGGACTCGACAGCGAGAGATGTGAGTGCTGCGAGGTGGTCTTCGTCGGTGACGTCGCAGATCCGGGTGGCAACGGCGCCGCCGAGTGCCGAACCGAGTCGATCCAGTCCCGGACCGTCGATGTCTCCGGCGACGACCTTGGCGCCTTCGGCCACGAAGCGCTCGGTGATGGCCTTGCCGATCCCTGACGCGGCGCCGGTGACGAGTGCGATCTTTCCGTCGAGAGTTCCCATGACGGGCAACCTACTTCGTCGGACGATGCCTCAGTTCGAGCGTTGGTCGACCAATCTCTGGCGTAGGGCGGTGCGACGGATCTTGCCGAGGGCGGTGCGATCGATGCGGTCGACGACCACGATCTCGTGGGGCGCGCAGTACGCCGGCAAGGATTCCTTGACCAGACCCCGGATCCGATCGAGCGACACCGAGGCGTCGGTGGTCACGAGCACCACCCGCTCTCCCCACTGCTGGTCCGGGAGCCCGAGGACGCAGTAGTCGGTGGTCGACATCGCCGGAGCCAGACAGGCCTCGACGGGATCGGGCCAGACCTTCTGGCCGCCGGTGACGATGACGTCGCCGCGGCGACCGTCCACCTGCAGCGACCCATCTGATCCCATCCGTCCGAGATCATCGGTGTGCAGCCAGCCGTCGGTGTCGATCGAGGTCGTTCCGTCGCGGTAGCACCGCATCAACATCGGTCCTCGGAGCAGGATCTCGCCATCGTGGGCGATGGCGATCTCCACGTCTTCGAGGGGCCGACCGTCGTAGACCACGCCCGACCCGGTTTCGGTGAGGCCATAGGTGGCGACGGTGTTGGCGGGTCGATCGCGTGGAGGCCGCCCGCCTCCGAGAAGGATCATCCGGAACACCCGGGGATCGATCCGTTGCAGGGTCGTGCCGACGAGAGCGGTGAGGGTGCACTGGTGCGCGATACGGGTCACCTCGTCGGCGTCGAAGGCCGGAAGGACCGTGACCGGCACCCCGGTGACCAGAGCGCGAGTGACCACCGACAGGCCGCCGATATGGGCCATGGGCAGACAGGCCAACCATTGGTCGGTGCCGTCGACCTGGAGAGCCCGGGAGCTGGCGCGGGCCGACGCTTCGACGGCGGCCTGGGTGAGAACCACCCCTTTCGGGTCACCCGTCGATCCGCTGGTGGCCACGACCACCGCATCTCCCGAGGCGGTGGGCAGACCTCCGTCGATGCGGTGTTCGCCGTTGGTATCGATCACCATCGAGGGGCGCAACGCTTCGAGGATCCGTCGTTTGGCCCCGTCGGGAAGGCGTTGATCGATCGGCAGGACGGCGTCTCCCCGTTCCCAGACTCCCTGCAAATGTGCGACGAAATCCGGACCTCCGGGAAGGTCGAGGGCGACGAGCGAGGGCACTCGATCAGGCTATGGGCGCCCGCACATGACGAGCAGGTCGCAAGTTCTCGATCCCGTGCGACTGGTCACGGATCACCAGCGCGGGTCGATGGGTGTGGCCAGGCCGAGGTCTTCGTCGATCATGGCGGCCACCGACAGACACTGCAGATCTCGATAGCGCCAGGAACTCACCTGCACGCCGACGGGGAGTCCGTCGGCCAGTCCTGCTGGCACGACGGCGGACGGACTTCCGAAGAGATTGCCGAAGAGCACGGGGCGGAAGGTTTCCAGTACCCGCAAGGCCTCGTCCAGTCCGCGCACGTCGAAGTCGTGCTCGAAGGCCGGCAAGGCCCATGTCGGACTCAGCAGAACGTCGTAGTCGCAGAACCACTCCGACCACTGTCGGGCCAGATCGAAACGTTGGGAATGCAAGTACGTCATGGCCGCTTGGTCCAGATTCGGGAAAGCCTGTCGACCGAATTCCAGGAACTGACGACCTTGGGAGCCGAGCACCGTTTCGAGCAGCGGCATCATGATCAGCAGGTCGTTGTTCAATATCGAGGACCACATGTCGATGGTGGCGGGGACATCGGGAGGGTCGACTTCGACCACCTGATGGCCACGTGCGGCCAATCTGGCCGCCGCAGACCGCACGACCTCGGCGATCCGCGGATCGGTCGCGCCTCCCGGGAAGTCGGCGCTCACGGCGATACGCAGCGGACGGTCGGCAGGGACGTCGACGAGATCGGCCGACACCGAGAAAGGATCCCGCGGATGGGCGCCGCGCACGATGTCGAACCCGAGTCGGACATCGGAGATCCGACGCGCCATGACTCCTTCGCACAGCATCAGTTGACTGGCCGCCCCGAGCGCCGTCGGAGGGATGTCGGTGGCCCACGGCACCACGCCGGCCGATGGCTTGATGGAGGCGACACCGCAGCAGTGGGCCGGGTTGCGCAACGAACCGCCGATGTCGTTACCCAGTCCGATGGGGGTCATCCCCGATGCCAGCGCCGAACCTTCACCGCCGCTGCTTCCACCACTCGTCCGATCGTGATGCCAGGGATTGCGGGTCAGGCCGTGCAGTGACGAGTTGGTGTGCACCCGAAGCCCGAGATCGGGCAGATTCGTGCGGGCGATCGGGATGCCGCCGGCGGCGCGCATGCGTTCCACCACCGGTGCATCCCGTTCGGCGATTGCATGGGCCAGTGCGTGGACTCCGCTCGTGGTGGGCGTCCCGGCCACGTCGATGTTCTCCTTGACGGTGAAGGGGACACCGTGGAGCGCTCCGAGGTCGGTCCGACCTTCGGCAAGGGCGCGATCGGCGCGGTCGGCGGCGGCGAGTGCCGATTCGTCGAGTCGACGCACCACCGCATTGAGTCGATCATTGACGTCGTCGATGCGGCGCAGATGGGCGGTGACGACGTCCCGACTCGAGACTTCGCGGGAGCGGATCATGGTGGCCAGTTCTCGGGCGGTCTTGGTCCACAGGGCTTCGTGTGTGCTCACGGCGTCACCCTAATCCTCGTCGTGGAATCGCTCACACGTCCTGAAGCACGTCCCCACTAGCGTGACGACGTGAACATCTGGCTGGTCGGCGCCCGTCTCCGCACGTTGCCGGCGGCCGTGGTGCCGGTGGCAGTGGGGGCGGCACTGTGTGCGGGCGAATCCGGGGCGATCTGGTGGCGAGCGATCCCGGCGCTCGGAGTGAGTCTTCTGTTGCAGATCGGGGTGAACTACGCCAACGATTACAGCGACGGGATTCGCGGCACGGACGACCAGCGGGTGGGGCCGTCGCGCCTCGTGGCCAGCGGTCTGGTCCCGGCCGGTCGCGTGAAGACCGCCGCCTTGGCGGCCTTCGCCGGAGCGGCCGTTCTCGGTTTCGTCCTGGCGTGGTCGACCTCGTGGTGGCTCCTGGCGGTGGGACTCGCGGCATTGGCGGCGGGATGGTTCTACACCGGCGGTCGACATCCCTACGGCTATCTCGGATTCGGGGAGGTCTTCGTCTTCGTGTTCTTCGGGTTGGTGGCCACCGTCGGGACCACGTACGTGATCCTCCAACGCCTTCCCGCGCTGTCGTGGCTGCTCGGTTCGGCAGTGGGATCACTGGCTTGTGCGCTCTTGGTGGTCAACAATCTGCGCGACATTCCCACCGATGCCGCCGTCGGCAAGAAGACCTTGGCGGTGCGGCTGGGTGATGCCGCCACGCGGCGTCTCTACCAATCGCTGATGGTGGCGGCGCTTCTTCTCGGAGCCCTCGGGTCGATGATGAATCCGGGCTGTATCGCGGTCGTGGCTGCCGTTCCGTTCGGGATCTCCCCACTGCGCGCCGTGCGGAGTGGAGCGGCCGGTGCCCGACTCGTCGAGGTTCTGGGTCGAACGGGACGGGTCCAGATGGTGGTCGGCGCCCTCTTGAGTGTGGGTCTCGTCCTCGGCCGCTGATGTGCGACGAGTAGCGTGAAGCGATGAGCTCGTTGCCCCCTCCTCCTCTTCCTCCCGGTTTCGACGGGACTCCGGTCAACCACAAGCGGGCGATCGCCTCGCTGGTGTGTGGAGTGATCGGGACCATCTTCTTCCCGCTGGTCCTCGGGATCGCCGCCATCGTTCTCGGTGTCCAGGCCCGGCAGGCCATTCGAACTCAGCCGTTGGTGTACCGCGGCAACGGCTTGGCGTTGGCGGGGATCATTCTCGGCGCCCTCTCGATCGCCGCCTTCCTGGTGGTCGTCACCGGCGTCACCTGAACGAGGAGTCGATGATGGTGGCCACGGCCGCCGGCTGCTCCAAGTGGGCGCTGTGACCGGCCCCTTCGACCAGGTTCAGCGTCGCACCATCGCCGATCGCCGCCACCATGTCCCGACCGATTCCGGCGAACTTGTCGTCGCGGGCACCGGCGATCACCGCAACGGGCATGCCCAGTGAGGCGAGGCGGGTCCACAGTGGGGTCTGCGTGCCGGTTCCACAGTGACGGAGACTGGCGGCCAACCCGGCGGCTGTGTTGCGGAGTCTGTCGTCGAGATCGGCCGGCGACTTCGGGAGCCCGGCGAAGAGGGGGTTCGCCAACCAGTCCTCGAGGAAGGCGGGAACGCCGTCGCGTTCGATGCGAGCGGCGAGGAGATCGTCCTGGCGACGGCGTTCGATCCTCTCGTCGGCATCGACGATTCCCGGTGTGGCGCCGATGAGGATCAGTCGGTCCACGGACTCGGCATGGTCGAGGCCGATGTGGAGGGCGATGCGGCCGCCCATCGAATACCCGACCACGGTGCCGCGCCCACAGGTCCGTGCGACCAGAGATGCCGTGCTGTTCAGATCGGCATCGGCGTGAGCGGAGAGCCCGTGGCCCGGTAGGTCGACTCGGATGACGGCACGGGTGCGACTCAGATGGGGCAGGACCGGATCCCAGGACCGGCTGGTCTGGGTGAATCCGTGCAACAGGATCAAGGGCGACAGATTCGGATCGGTTCCCTCGCGGCGTTCGGCGTGCAACGGCCCGGGGATGACGCTCCAGACATCGGTGTTCGCAGAGGGCATCACACCGCCCGGTCGAGGACTCGACGCAGGACGCGTTCGAAGGTCTCGGTCTCCTGAGCCCCCGGGATGGCCCACTGGCCATCGATCAGATAGGTGGGCACTCCGGTGATGCCCTGGGCGGCGGCCCGAGCCAATTCCTCCACCACGTCACCCCGTCCATCGTCACCGGCGAGGAAGGATGCAACGTCGTCCCTGCCGGTCGGCCAACACTGCGTGGCCACGTCGACCAGGACCGAGTGATCGGCGATGTTCCGACCTCGGGTGAAATACGCGTCGAGCAGACGATCCTTCACGGCCGATTGGGTGGCGTAGCCGTGGTCCCTGCCGGTCTTCCAGAGCAGACGATGGGCGTCCAAGGTGTTGGCCCGTTGAGCGATGTCGAAGGCGAAGGTGATTCCGTCGGCGTCGGCGGACGCCTGCAGATGGTCGAAGATGGCCTGGGCGCGATCGGGTCCACCGAACTTGCGGGCGTACACCTCCCGCACCGGAGCGGTCGATCCGGGAGGGGCTTGGGGATCCAATTGATAGGCGCGGTAGACGATCTCGATGTCGTCCACGGCGTCGCCGAGTGCGTCTCCGACCTCGGAACCATGGCGCAGATTCTCCATGGCTCGGTCGAAGCGGCGTTTGCCGATGTAGCACCACGGACACACCACATCGGACCAGATGTCGATCCTCACACCGGCAGAATACGTCCGCTCACGGTCCGGCACCCGTCTCGTGGCGAACTCCGGGCCGTATCGTGCACGATGTGGACGGGATCCGGGCGAGCGAGGGCATCGATCCCCTCGTCGATCCGGGAACATTGGCCACGGCAGCGCCGGAGGACGTCCAGGCCACCTTCTGCTCGGTGATGGTCGACACCTGGATCGGTCTCGGTTCCACCATGGCCTTCGTCGCCCCCGGCTCGCGATCCACGCCGCTGGCCCTGGCCCTGATGGCGGACCCGAGGATGCGCGTCGACGTCCTGCACGACGAGCGATCGGCGGCTTTCGCCGCACTCGGATACGGCGTGGCCACCGGACGACCGGCGGTGGCGGTGTGCACCAGTGGAACGGCGGCGGCCCACTTCAATGCTGCGGTCGTCGAGGCGGATCTCTCGGGAGTGCCGCTCCTCGTCTGTACCGCCGATCGGCCTCCGGAATTGCGCGACGTCGGCGCCCCTCAGACCATCGATCAGACCAAAATCTTCGGTTCGACGACCCGGTGGTTCCATGATCCGGGTGTGCCGAGCGCGGCCGCGGCTCCGTCATGGCGATCGCTGGCGGCGCGGGCGGTGGCCGCGTCCTGCGGTCTCGATCCGGGACCGGTGCATCTGAATCTGCCGTTCCGCGAACCGTTGGTGGGTCGTTCCCTGGTCCCGAGCGGAACGGGAGTGAGTCGTCGTCACGAGATCGGACGCCCGATTCTGGGCGACGACGTCGTCGAAGGACTGGCGCACTCGCTGAACTCCGCTCGATCGGGTCTGGTCGTGGCCGGGCGCGGTTGCGGGGATCCCGATGCCGTGGCGCACTTGGCGCGGTCCGTGGGCTGGCCGGTGATCGCCGATCCGCGTTCGGGATGCCAGGGATCCGACCGGGCGGTCGTGCACGCCGATGCCATCTTGCGAGTGCCGGAATTCGCCGAACGGGTTCGACCGGATCTGGTGATCCGCTTGGGCGAGAGTCCCGCATCCAAGGTGGTGAACCAGTGGATCGCCGCGAGTGGTGCCGAGGAATGGCACGTCTCCGACCGTCCGGCCGTCTTCGACCCGCAGCATCGCGTCGTACGGCACCTCACGGCCGATGTGAGCGATCTGTGCCGTCGACTCGCCGTCTCGCAGCCGACCGAGCTTGCGGAGGATTCGAAGATGTGGTTCGCCGCCGACGCCGCGGCGCGCGCCGCTCTGTCGGAGATCGACGGATCGAAA
>JBJTYE010000142.1:0-31826 GCA_046082625.1 Actinomycetota bacterium
GCGGCCTCCAGCGGTTCTTCGTTCTCGTCCAGTCCTCCCTGGGGCAACTGCCAGGCTCCGGGAACATCGAGACGTTCGAAGGCCAACAGATCTCCGTTCTCGCGCCGCACCACGAGCACCACCCCGGCTCGGAAGACCTGAGCCGACACGTCAGGCCTTGGGAGGCACGATGCGCAGTCCCAGATCGGCGACCTGGGCGGCCTCCGCCGGATTCGGGGCTCCGGTCATCGGATCCTGGCCGCTCTGGGTCTTCGGGAAAGCGATCACCTCACGGATGTTCTCCTCCCCGGCCAGAATGGCCACGAGACGGTCGAGACCGAAGGCGAACCCCCCGTGGGGTGGAGCTCCGTAGGTGAACGGACGGAGGAAGAACCCGAACTTCCGCTCGGCCTCCTCGTCGGAGATCCCGAGGGCCTGGAACACGCGCCGTTGCATGTCGGGCTCGTGGATTCGGATGGATCCGGATCCCAGTTCCCATCCGTTCAGCACCAGGTCGTAGGCCAGCGAGCGGACCGAGGTCGGATCCGTGTCGAACTTGTCCAGATCGTCGGGATGAGGACGGCAGAACGGGTGATGTCCGGGCTTGGGCCGTCCCGTCTCCTTGTCGATTCCGACGAACAACGGGAACTCCGTCACCCAGACGTACCGGTAAGGGCCCTGGTGCACCGGCGGACGACCCAGATCGTTGCGCAACTGACCGAGAACCTCGCAGGTCGTCTCCCAGGCATCGGCCACGATCAGGATCAGGTCTCCCGGTCGCGCCCCGACGGCGGCGGTGATCCCCGACGCTTCGTCACTGGAGAGAAACTTGGCCACCGGCGAATCGAACTCGCCACCGGCACCGACTTTGATCCACACCAGACCTTTGGCCCCGAGCTTCTTGGCTCGATCGGTGAGTCCGTCCAACTTGTTGCGACCGAACTCCTCGGCCCGACCCGGCGCGCAGATGGCCTTGATACTGGCCGCACCGGCGAAGGCTTTGAACTCGGTGGAGGCGAACAGGTCCGTGAGCTCGACCAGTTCCATTCCGAAACGGAGATCGGGCTTGTCGACGCCGAAGCGGTTCATGGCCTCTTTCCAGGTGATGCTCGGAATCGGGTCGGGGCGCACTCCGGTGACCGCCTCGGCCGCCGCCAGCACCGCTTCGCTGATGGCGGCCAAGACGTCGTCCTGGGTCACGAAGCTCATCTCGGCGTCCAACTGCATGAACTCGTACTGACGGTCCGCCCGCAGATCCTCGTCGCGCAGACAGCGGGCTATCTGGTAATAGCGATCCAGTCCGGCGACCATCAGCAACTGTTTGAACAGCTGCGGACTCTGCGGCAGGGCGTAGAACGACCCGGGCTCCTTGCGCGAGGGCACCAGGAATTCCCGAGCTCCTTCGGGTGTCGAGGGCACGAGCATCGGGGTTTCCACTTCCACGAAACCCTGACGTTCCAGGGCGGTGCGCACCGCCGAATTCACCAGCGCTCGGGTTCGCAGGTTCTTCTGCATCCGGCCCCGTCGCAAGTCGAGGTATCGGTATTGCAGACGCACGTTCTCATCCACATCGTCGGCGCGCTGGTCGATCGGGAAAGGTGGCGTCTCGGCGCTGCGCAGGATCTCCACCTGGCAGTCGCCGATTTCGACCTCGCCGGTGGCCAGACCCGGATTGACGGTCCCCTCCGGACGCTGGCGAACGGTGCCGGTGATCCGCACCACGAACTCGTTGCGCAGCTCGACCTGGGTGTCGACCACGCATTGCACGATGCCGCTGTGATCGCGGAGATCGATGAATGCCAACTTCTCGCCGTGCTCTCGTCGCTTGGCGACCCATCCGCAGACACTGACCACGGAGCCGATGTCACCCGCTGAGAGTTCACCGCACATATGGGTTCGCATGGACGTGGCACGGGGAGATGAAGTCATGAGAGTGCTTTCTTGATGGCGGAGGACAGATCGGATCTGTTCACGGTCTCCTGAGATGGGTGGCCCTGGTGATCCCGCAACCAGCGCAACACGGCGACACCGCTGGCCAGTTCGTCGGGTCCGATGATGACTGCGATCTTGGCTCCGCTGCGATCGGCGGCCTTCATCTGGCTCTTCATGCTGCGGTTGTCGAAGGCCCGCTCGACCACCAGTCCGAGCCGACGCAAGTCGTCGGTCACCAGGAGCGCCTCGCGTCCTCCGGTGACGTCCACCACGTAGACGTCGGCCACCTGGTCCGCGGCGGCGAAAACACCCTCGTCGTCACAGGCGATGAGGGTGCGATCGAGCCCGATGGCGAAACCTATACCGGCCGTCGGCGGACCTCCGAGATCCTCCACCAGCGAGTCGTAGCGGCCTCCTCCACCAAGGGCGTTCTGCGCCGAATCCAAGGTCTCGCCGACGTACTCGAACGTGGTCTGACGGTAGTAGTCGAGTCCGCGCACCAAGGTGTCGTCGACGATGAAGGGCACGCCGAGGGCGCTCAACCCGTCCTGGACGGCGGCGAAATGGGCCGTCGATCGCGCCCCGAGGAAACTCGTGATGCGTGGAGCGTCGACGATGACCGGACCGTCCTGAGGTCGCTTCGAGTCGAGGACCCGTAAGGGATTCTTGTCGAGGGTGATCCGACTCTCCTCGGACAACTCCGCCGACCGCGAACCGAAGTAGTCCTCGAGGGCCGCCACGTAGCGCCGACGTTCGTCGCTCTCGCCGAGCGAATTGACGCGGAGGCCGACCCGCCGCAACCCGAGATCGTGCAAGAACTGCCATCCGAGCGCGACGACTTCCACTTCGAGGTACGGGTCGTCAGCCCCGAGCACTTCGATGCCCACCTGTTCGAACTGGCGGTAACGGCCGCGCTGAGGCTTCTCGTACCTGAAATTCGGTCCGGCGTACCAGACCTTCCACGGTGTGGGCGGTCGATGTTGCACGAAGGCTCGGCAGACCCCGGCGGTCTGCTCGGGACGAAGGGCCACGTGGCGCTCGCCCTTGTCCACGAAGTCGTACATCTCCTTGGTGACCACGTCGGTGGCCTCTCCGACCCGTTGGAAGACGCCGATGTCCTCGAGCAGCGGCGGGATGACCTGCCCATATCCGGCGGCCGACACGGTGTCGGCGAAGAGCCCGACGAAACGACGCCAGCGCTCGGATTCCGGGGGGAGGATGTCCCGCATTCCGGGGCTGGTCTGAAAGACACGCACGACCCGTCAGGCTACCCGGACCGGAGAGGACGAAGGCTCAGTTTTCCTCGTCTCCACCTCCGCGACCAGGCACGGAGCGATAGGCGTCGTACACCCCGTCGATCTTCTTGATCATGCGCAACACCGACTCCAGATGACTCGGGTCGGCCAATTCGAACTCGAAACGCATCTTGGCGATGCGGTCGCCGCCGGTATGAGTGCTGCAAGCCACGATGTTCACGTGTTGCTCCGACAGAGCATTGGCCACATCGCGCAGGAGTCGAGAGCGATCGAGAGCGGTCACCTCGACGCCCGCCCGGAACGAGGTCGGAGCCGCCGAACCGTCCCATTCCACGTCCACGAGTCGGGCGGCCTGGCCGTCGGCGAAGGATTCGGCATTGGCACAGTCGGCACGATGCACGCTGACGCCGCGACCGCGCGTCAGGAATCCGAGGATCTCGTCACCCGGAACCGGCGTACAGCACTTCGACAGACGTACCAGCACATCGTCGAAACCGTCGACGTGGATCCCGACGTTGGTCCCCTTGCGCTGCAGATCGTGCGGGCGGCGAGCCGAGGCCGTGAGTCGCTCCTCCGACGTGGCATCGAGGAAGAACCGCGACACCTTCTGAGCCAAGGGTCGGGCCGCCACATGGCCTTCACCGATGGCGGCGAGCAGAGTGTCCACATCGGAGTAGTTGAGGGACTCCATCTCGGCGGCCAGATGCTCGCTCTCGAGAACCCGCTTCAGGGGAAGATGCAGCATGCGCAGTTCGCGCTCCAACTCCTCGCGTCCGGTCTCGATCAGATCCTCGCGACGTTCCCGGGAGAACCACTGACGGATCTTGTTGCGCGCCCGGGCCGAGACGGCGAAATCCAGCCACTCCTCCGAGGGACTGGCGGTCTCCACCTTGGAGGTGAAGATCTCGCAGGTGTCACCAGATTTGAGAACGTGGTCGAGCGGGACCAGTCGCCCGTTGACTCGGGCGCCGATGCAGGAGTTCCCGATCTCGGTGTGCACCGAATAGGCGAAGTCCACCGGACACGAACCGAGCGGCAGAGCGATGACCCGACCCTTCGGAGTGAACACGAAGATCTCGTCCTGGTCCAGATCGGTCTTCAGGTTCTCCATGAACTGGGCCGGATCGGCGATGTCGCTCTGCCAATCGATGATGCGATTGAGCCAGTCGATATCCGGAGTCTCGGCTCCGTCCTTGTAGGCCCAGTGGGCCGCTACGCCCCATTCGGCGCGTTGGTGCATCTCGCGCGTCCGGATCTGGATCTCGAGGGGTTTGCCTCCGGGACCGATGACCGTGGTGTGCAGGCTCTGGTACAGGTTGAACTTCGGCATCGCCACGTAATCCTTGAAACGGCCCACGATGGGATTCCAATGACCGTGGATGCAACCGAGAGCCGCGTAGCAGTCCTTGACCGAATCCACCACCACGCGGATGGCCATGATGTCGAAGATCTCGTCGAACTCCTTACCTTTCTGGATCATCTTCTCGTAGATGCTCCAGAGGTGCTTGCCGCGTCCGGTGATCTCGGCATCGATGTTCAGGTCCGTGAGGAAGGCCCGAACTTCGGCCATCGCCCGAGCCAAGTAGATGTCGCGTTCGGGACTTCTGCTGGTCACCAAGTGATCCAGTTCGGCGTAGCGCTTCGGATAGAGAGACGCGAATGCGAGATCCTCCAGTTGCTGCTTCAACCCCTGCATGCCCAGGCGATGGGCGAGCGGGGCATAGATGTCGAGGGTCTCGTTCGCGATGCGCTGCTGCTTGTCGTGCGGCATGGAGGCGATGGTCCGCATGTTGTGCAGTCGGTCGGCCAATTTGATGATCAGGACCCGCAGATCCTTGGCCATGGCCACCAGCATCTTGCGCATCGAGGCCGCCTGCTGCGCTTCCTTGGAGTCGAACTGGATGCGATCCAACTTGGTCACGCCATCGACGATGGCGGCCACGTCTCCCCCGAACTCGCGCTCCACGTCCTCGAGGGTGATCTCGGTGTCCTCGACCGCGTCGTGGAGAAGGGCGGCCACTACCGACGTCTCGTCGAGGCCGATGTCGGCCACGATCTTGGCCACCGCCAGCGGATGGTTGATGTAGCCCTCACCGCTGCGGCGGGTCTGCTGGGCATGGGCGCTCCGGGCCGTCTCGAAGGCCTTGGTCATCAGCAGTGTCGAGGTGCGCGGGTGACGACGACGGAACGACACCAGAACCGGTGACATCTCGTC
This sequence comes from Actinomycetota bacterium, assembly GCA_046082625.1. Classification (GTDB taxonomy): domain Bacteria; phylum Actinomycetota; class Acidimicrobiia; order Acidimicrobiales; family Ilumatobacteraceae; genus Casp-actino8. The sequence continues at coordinate 5,383 of JBJTYE010000142.1, forward strand.
CACCGGAGAGACCTGCTGACGCCGCCAGGGCAGAAGCCTCGTCACCGTCGACATGGTTCCATTATCGCAGTCCGGAACCCGAACGGGTCAGAAGGTGAACAAGGACTCCACCGGCGTCGATCCCAGCCTCTGGCGTCCGCCGAGACCGACCAGCTCGATGAGCACCGCCAAGGCCACGATGTGTCCACCCAGCGCCGTCACCAGACGGCAGGTGGCGGCGGCCGTTCCCCCGGTGGCCAGGACGTCGTCCACCACCAGGATGCGCTCGCCGGGATGGATGGCGTCGCGATGGATCTCCAGTTTGTCGGTGCCGTATTCGAGTTCGTACTCCTCGCGGACCACGGCCCAGGGCAGCTTGCCGGCCTTGCGGACCGGGACGAACCCCGCTCCGAGGGCCACCGCCACCGGGGCGCCGATGATGAAGCCCCGGGCTTCCACGCCGATGACCCGATCGATGGCGACTCCGTGGAAACGACCGGCCAGATCCTCCACGACCTGCTGCAGGGCCGGGCCGTTTCCGAGCAGCGGGGTGATGTCGCGGAACGTGACACCGGGCGACGGGTAGTCGGCGATGGCACGAATCAACTTCTCCATCGCGTCGATTAGCGCCGCTTCTTCTTGCGCGGTCGCGGCGGATGGGTGAGAAGGGCGGTCGGAGCGGCCGGACTGATCTGCTTGTCCGGCTCGCCATTGGCCGTCACGTGATGTCGTCGGACCGGCTTGGCTCCGGTCATGGCACCGGTGGCCACCAGGAATTCCAGTTCGTCACCGGTCGTCAACTGACCCCGGAGACTCGCGTAGCGCGTCTCTCGCTCCTTGAAGAGGGTGAGCAACGGGGTGGCGACGTAGATGGACGAATAGGCCCCGGTGATCATGCCGACCAACAGAGCCACGGCGAACTCGCGCAGACTGACTGCTCCGAGCACCCCGGATCCGAGGATCAGGATGGAGAGTACCGGGAGAATGGACGACACCGAGGTGTTGATCGAGCGCATGAGCACCTGATTCATCGAGATGTTGCTGATGTCTCCCATGGAGATGCGCGTTCCCGAGAACTTGGCCACGTTGTCCTGCACTCGATCGAACACCACGATGGTGTCGTAGAGGGAGTACCCGAGAATGGTCAGGAAGGCCACCACTGTCGCCGGAGTGACCTCGAAGCCGAACAGCGAATAGAGACCGACGCTGATGACCACGTCGTGGACCATGGCGATGAGCGCTGCCAAGGCCATACGCCACTCGAAGCGCCAGGCGATGTAGAGGGCCACCAACCCGAGGAAGATCGCCAGAGCTCGAACCGCCTTTTCGGTGATCGAACGACCCCAGGACGAACTCACCGAGCTCACCGACACGTCGTTGGATTCGACGGAGGCCTTCTCGGCCAATTCGCCCTGGACGGCGATCCGGACCTCTTCGGTCTGGTCCCCCACCTGGACGCGAATGGTCTGCTGCGAGCCACTGTCCAGGACCTGGATCTTGGCGTTGTCGGAGCGGATCCCGTTCTCCTCGAGAATGGTCCGCACATCGTCCACTTCGATGGACTCGGTCTTGGGCACCTGCCAGGCCACGCCACCCTCGAAATCGATGCCCAGGTTCAGGCCGCGGGTCAGAAGCGATGCCAGGGTGAGAACCAGCAGGACCCCGGAGACCACGAAAGCGACGCGACGTCGACCGAAGAAGTCGAAGGACGTCTCGCCGTCCACCAGTCGTCCGATCAGGGACTTCCGTCGAGGTTCTCCGCTCATTGCGCACCTCCTGCTGCGTCGAGGCGCGGCTCGAAGAATCGTTTCGGACCGAATCGTTCGGTCCGAGCCAGCAACACCACCGTCGGCCGGAGGAAGAACCACGAGACCACCAGGTCGCACAGCGTGGAGAGAGCGAGGAAGAAGGCGAAGCCGCGCACCGATCCCACGGTCAGGTACCAGAGCGTGAGCGCACCGATCAGCGAGGCCACATCCGCGGTGAGGATGGTCTTCCAAGCCGCCCGGAAACTCCTCTCGGCTGATCCGCGCAGCGTCCGACCGGTCTTCATTTCGTCTTTCATTTTCTCGAAGAACACCACGTAGGAGTCGACGGTGATGCCGACGGACACGATGATGCCGGCGATGCCGGCAAGACTGAGGGCAAGTCCATTGGTCTGGGACAGCAACGAGATGACGTTCCATTGGATCAGACCCGACACCGTCAGTCCGAGGACCACGAAGAGCACCAGCAACCGGTAGTAAGCCAACATGAAGGCCAGAACCAAGGCGATACCCACCAGTCCGGCGATGATGGCGGCCTGCAGCGAATCCTCGCCCAGGGTCGGGGACACCAATTGCACGGCCTGCACTTCGAGTCGGACCGGCAGCGCTCCGCTCTTGAGCACCCGGGCCAGGTCTCGGGCCTCTGATTCGGTGAAGTTGCCGGTCACGTCGACGCCTCCCGAGAACGACGGCTGATTCACCGACGGCGCGGACTGCACCACTCCGTCCAACACGATCGCCATGCGACCCGTCGGGCAAGCGGCGCTGCGGGCGAAGCACTGAGCCGCGCCGCTGTTCCACAATTGATCGCCATCGGGTCCCGGCTTGAGGGTGACCCGCACTCCCCACGAGCCCTGGATGATGTCGGCGCGCGCATCGCTGTTGAACACTTCACCGGTGGCGAAGGCCGGCCCGAGTTGGTACAACTCGGAGTCGTCCACGTTCTGCACCACCACGGTGGCGCCCGGATCGTTCGGGTCGCCCAGCTCGGTCGCACCCTCCGACAACGAAGTGGAATCGGTCGGGGCGGTCGTGGACCCTATTGTCGACTGAGTGGTTGTCGACGGAGCGGTCGTCGTACTCGCAGCGGTCGTGGTACTGGCGGAGATGCCCGCCGGCACGGGGCGGGACGGGCCCTGCGGTGCGGTGGTGGTGGGCTGGGATGCGTCGACGAGCGTGGTCGAGGATCCGCCGTCGACTCCCGCCACCGTGGTGGTCGAGCCATCGGACGTCGTCGTCGACGAGCCCACCCCGGCGTCCTCGGCCAGGGGAACCGCGGCCAGCACCGGACGCAGCAGCACCGCTCCGGTCACCTGGACGAGTCGAATGGCTTCGTCCTGGTTGTCGACTCCCGGAAGATTGACCACGACCGCGTCACCCTGGCGAATGATCTCCGGTTCAGCCACGCCCAACGCGTCGATGCGCTCCCGGATGCGCTCGACGGCGATGTCCAGACTCTCCGAGTTGTAGTCCCCGACCGGCTCCTGGGTGACTGCCACCCCGCCCTGGAGATCCAGGCCGAGGGCCGGCGAGTTGCCGGCCGCCAGATTTCCGGCCAGAGAACCGAGGACCACCACGAAAAGACCGATGAGCGCCAGGACGAGGCGCCTTTGGACGAACACGGCTCAGTCGCTCTCGGTGGCGTCCGATGCCGGTTCGCCTCCGGCCGGTTCGACGGAAGGATTGATCCGTCGCAGCATCGAGTTCCGCGAGATACGGATCTCCGTGTTCTCGGCGATTTCCAACCAGACGACGTCACCATCGATGGCGTTCACGAATCCGTACATCCCCGAATTGGTGATGATCTCGTCGCCGACCTCGATCGCCCGTTGGAGTTCCTGGGCTTCGCGCATCCGGCGACGCTGCGGCCTGATCATCAAGAAGTACATGGCGCCTCCGATCAGCGCCATGAAGAGCAAGGTGAACAGGAAACTGCCGCCGGGCTCCTCGGTGGTCGACGTGTCGGCGATCAGAGCCGAGAGGGAGGTGGTGAGAGACATCATCTACTTCCGTTACCGGGCGAGCCGGGTGCTGCGAGTCGGGCCTCGCGCCCGAACCGGACCAATGCTACTTCCCACCGCCGAGCGCACCGCAGGATCCCGATGCGCCGCCCCGGACCCTCTCAGCTCCAGACCTCGAGGATCTCCCGGCGCAGGGCCTGGAAGCGGGATTCGACGATGGCCGCTCGCATCCGAGACATCAGATCCAGGGTCCAGGCCACATTGTGCAGACTCAGCAGACGGGCGGCCGTGGGTTCGTTGACCTGGAAGAGGTGGCGCAGATAGCCCCGGCTGTGTCGCCGACAGACGTCACATGGACATTCGGGATCGACAGGACCGTCGTCGGTGGCGTGCTTCAGATTCTTCAGCTGCAGACGACCCTCCCCGGTGAGAGCCGTGCCGTGCCGACCGAGCCGGGTCTGCATGACGCAATCGAATTGATCGACGCCCAGGGCCACTGCCTCCACCAACGATGCCGGATCGCCGACACCCATCAGGTATCGCGGGCGATCGACGGGCAAGAACTCGAGTGCCGCGGCCAGTGCCGGCAGCATCTCCTGGCGCGTCTCCCCCACCGACAAACCGCCGATGCCATAGCCGTCGAAATCGAGCGCCACCGTCATCTCCGCGCTACGCCGCCGCCACTCCTCCGACACACCGCCTTGCACGATGCCGAAGAGCGATTGATCCTCGCGACCATGGACCCCTCGGGCCCTCCGAGCCCAGGCGGCGGTCCTCTCCACCGCTCGTCGGATCTCGATCTCGGGAGCCGGCAAGGCCGGACACACATCGAGGACCATCTGGATGTCGGCGCCGAGCAAAGTCTGGGTCGCGACCGCCGACTCCGGGGTGAAGCGATGGCGACTCCCGTCGTACGTGGAGCGGAAGGTGACCCCATCGTCGTCGACGTCGGGCTGCAGGGAGAAGACCTGGAATCCACCGGAATCGGTGAGCGTCAATCCCTTCCATCCAGCGAAGGCTCCGAGCCCTCCGAGGGCGGCCACGGTCTCGGCGCCCGGGCGCAGCATCAGGTGGTAGGTGTTGCCAAGGACGATTTCGGCACCGAGGGCCTCATAGTCGGCGGCGCTCAAATACTTCACCGCACCTCTGGTCCCGACGGGCATGAAGCAGGGCGTTCGATACGTCCCTCTGGCCGTCGATGCCGACCCGGCCCGCGCCGCTCCGTCCGACGCCTCGACGCGGAATTCAATTGCGTGCATCGGCACCCTCCGCATTCAGGTGTCGATTCAACAACATGGCATCACCGAAGGAGAGGAATCGATAGTCGCTATCCAAGGCGATCTCGTAGAGGTCTCGCCAGCGCGAGCCGATGAAGGCATCGATCATGACAAGAAGAGTCGTGCGCGGAAGGTGGAAGTTGGTCATCATCAGATCCACCACCCGCCAGTCGAAGCCTCGGTGGATGTACAACGATGTCCGCCCGGTGAGTTCGCCCGAACGGGCCGCACTCTCCAAGGACCGCACCGCCGTGGTCCCGACGGCCAGAACTCGACGAGCCCGCTCCACCTGGTCCATCACCTGCGACGGCACGTCGTAGAACTCCGAATGCATGGGGTGGCGCAGCGGATCATCCTCGGTGATGGGCCGGAACGTGTCGACACCGACCACCAACTCCACCGCTGCGATGTCCACCCCGACCGAACGGATGTCGGCGAGGAGCTCGGGAGTCAGATGCAGGCCGGCGGTGGGCGCGGCGGCCGAAGCCGGTCGCCGTGCGTACACGGTCTGATACCGGTCGGCCACGTCGGCTGGCACCTCGACGGAATCCAGGTAGGGCGGCAGGGGCATCCGTCCGCACACCGCCAGGAAGTCCAGGACATCGCCGGAATGGCACAGCTCGACGCAGAAGAGTCCGTCTTCATCGCCGCGCCCGCAGAAGAGGACCTCGGCCGAGGATTCCTGGTGGCGCAGGATCTCGTTCTCGCGCAGTCGACCGCCAGGACGGACCAGTGCCGACCACCGACGGGATTCCGGATCCAGGGCTTCCAACAGGAGAACCTCGACCTGAGCCCCCGTCGATCGTCGCAGTAGCAGTCGCGCCGGGAGCACCTTGGTGTCGTTCACCACCAGGAGGTCACCAGGTTCGAGGAAATCGACCAGGTCCCGCACTCGACGATGGCTCACGCCAGCCGCACCCTGGTCCACGAGGAGTCGCGCCGAGTCCCTTGGCTCGGCCGGAACCTGTGCGATACGCGACGCGGGCAGGTGATAATCGAAGTCCGACAACTGCATCGGACGCTCAAGAGAACAGATCAGGGGGCAGATCGACCTTCGGTGCCGTCAATCCCAGGTGCTCGAAGGCCGTGGCCATGGCCACCCGACCCCGTGGAGTGCGGGCGATGAGACCCTGGCGAATGAGGAAGGGCTCGTACACGTCTTCCACCGTCTCGGGCTGTTCGCCGATGCTGATGGCCAATGTCGAGAGCCCCACCGGCCGACCGGAGAATTGGCGACACAGAGCGGTCAGAAGGGATCGATCCACCTTGTCCAGTCCGAGATGGTCGACGCCGAAGACCTCGAGTCCGGCGCGAGCCGTGTCCAGATCCACGCGACCCGAGGCGCGCACTTGACTGAAGTCTCGGACACGTCGCAAGAGCCGATTGGCGATACGCGGAGTACCGCGACTTCGGGTGGCGATCTCCCGGGTACCCGCACCGTCGATGTCCACCTGAAGGATCGTCGCCGCTCGCGCCACGATGGCCTCCACCTCGTCGACCTCGTAGTAGTCGAGTCGCGCCACGAGGCCGAATCGATCCCGCAATGGCCCGGTGATCATGCCGGTGCGAGTGGTGGCTCCGACCAAGGTGAAGCGCGGCAGCGTGAGTCGGATACTCGACGCCGCCGGACCCTTCCCCACCACGATGTCCAACTGGAAGTCCTCCATCGCTGGATAGAGGATCTCCTCGACGGAGCGGCTGAGTCGATGGATCTCGTCGATGAAGAGCACGTCCCCGGCTTCGAGTTTGGTGAGGATGGCGGCGAGATCTCCCGGACGCTCGAGAGCCGGGCCAGAGGTGATGTGCAGACGGACACCCATCTCAGCCGCGATGATCGTCGACAGCGTGGTCTTGCCGAGTCCCGGTGGCCCGGCGAACAACAAGTGGTCGACGGCCTCGCCGCGGCCGCGAGCCGCTTCCAGGACGATCCCCAACTTCTCCTTGAGATCCCGTTGGCCGACGAATTCTTCGAGGGACTTGGGGCGCAATCCGGCTTCCTCGGACTCCTCCACGGCATCGTTCGCCGAGGCCCGCAACACATCGGGGTCGGGAGCCACGAATTCGTCACGCACGACGCGACCCCAAGATACGCAGGGCGTAACGGAGGAGTTCCTCCTGGTCCGTGGTGGCTGGCACGTCGTGCAAAGCCTGGCGCGCTTCGGTTTCGGTGTACCCGAGACCCATCAGCGCCTCGCGAACGGCACCAGTCGTCGACACGTCACCTCCGAGAGCGGAACCGAGAGACGGAACCACCAGACGATTCTTCAATTCGATCATCAAGCGCTCGGCCGTCTTCTTCCCCACTCCGGGCACCAGAGTCAGCGCGCCGGTTTCTCCGCCGGCGACGATGTCGTACAAGGCCGGCGGCGTGTGCGTGGCCAGGATGGCCAATGCCAAGGACGGACCGATGCCATGTGTCGAGATCAGGATCTGGAAAGTCGCCTTCTCGTCGCGGTGCATGAAGCCGTAGAGGGTCTGGTGGTCCTCGCGGATGTGGTGGTACACGTGCAGGAACACCGGTGACGTGGGTTCGAGCTCGGCAAGGGCGCGCGGCGTGACGTGCACGACGTAACCGACACCACCGGTCTCCACCAGCACTTGCCCATCACCCAGGCGCTCGATCACCGCTCCCCGCAACGAGCCGATCATTCAGGATCCTCTCCGACTGCGCATCCGCCCGGTCACCGTCTCGGCGCCAGCCGCCACCAGACGACGGTGCATCGGCGACACTGCGAGGTGACACAACGCCACCGCTGCCGCATCGGCGACATCGGGTGGATCGGGTGGAACGCTCAGTCCCAATCGCATCTGCACCATCTTCTGCACCTGAACCTTGTCCGCTCGGCCCGAGCCGGTCACGGACTCTTTCACTTGGTTCGGTGGATACTGCGCAACCTGGCACCCGGCACGGTGAGCCAATGCCAGGACCAGGCCACTGGCCTGTCCAACACTCATGGCGGTTTGCACGTTCACCTGGAAGAAGACTTGCTCGATGGCCACAGCCTGAGGACGGAACTCGTCGAGCAGGTCCTGCACATCGGTCCACAGTGCGGCCAGACGCTCTGGTAGATCGGCCTCGGTCGGCGTCCGCAACACCCCCAAGGACACGGATCGCACTGCGGCGACGCCGCCGTCGAGCACGGCATATCCGCAACGGGTCAGACCGGGATCGATCCCGAGCACCCGCAGATCCGGCTCGGTCGGGGCGAACATGCGTACGATTCTACCCATCGAACGGTTCTGGTGTCGGCTTTCGACTCCGGACTCACCTGTCGTCGGTCGACCGGATCCGTCAGGAGACCTTGAGGACCGCCGTGATCTCGTCCACCGAGCGATAGGTGAGACCGGCGATGGCCCGATGGGCATAGACCACTTTGCCAGCGGCGTCGACGACGAACACACTCCGTCGCGGGAAACCCAGCGGACCGAGGGTCCCGTACAGACCGGCCACATGCTTGTCCACATCGGCCAACAGGGGGAACTCGAATCCGTGCTTGGCGGAGAAGGCCTCGTGGCTGGGAACGTCCTGGGCCGAGATGGCCAACACCGTCGCATCCAGCGCTCGGAACTCGTCTAGTTCGGAGTTGTAGGTGTTCAGCTGCTTGGTGCACACCGCTGTGTCGTCACCGGGATAGAAAACCAACACCACCGGTCGACCAGCGAACTCCGACAAGGAGTAGGTACGGCCGCCGGTTCCCGGCAGCGAGAAATCGGGGGCTTGATCTCCGACGGCGACGCTCATGGACCGACTCTAGAGGATCGGCGTCCGCCCCGACGTCTCCTCAGCCCACCGATTCCATGATCTCGTCGCTGATGTCGAAATTGGCGAAGACGTCCTGAACGTCGTCATTGTCCTGCAGGGCTTCCATCACGCGGAGAACCTTCTGAGCAGTCTCGGCGTCTTCGATGGCGATGGTGGTCGAGGAGACCATCGTGGACTCGGCCGAGAGCACCGACATGCCGGATCCCTCCAAGGCCGTCTTCACGTCGTACACGACCTGCGGATCCGTGGTGACGCGCCAGGACTCTCCATCCTGCGCCACGTCATCGGCGCCGGCGTCGAGCGCCGCCAACATCACATCGTCTTCGGAAGGCCCACCGGCGACATAGATCACCCCGCGGCGGGAGAACTGCCAACTCACGGCGCCGGGTTCGGCCATGGCTCCGCCCAACTTCGAGAAGATGTTGCGCACCTCCGACCCCGTGCGATTCCGATTGTCGGTGAGGGTCTCGACCATGATCGCCACTCCACCCGGCGCGTACCCCTCGTACGTGATGGTCTCGTAGTCGTCGCCCTGAGCCTCGCCGGTGCCTCTCTTGATGGCGCGTTCGATGGCATCGTTGGTCATCTGGGCCGCCTTGGCCTTCTGAACGGCGGTCCGCAGGGTGGCGTTGGCCGACGGGTCACCTCCACCCTGGCTGGCCGCCACTTCCAACTGGCGGGCGATCTTGGCGAAGAGCTTTCCCCGCGCCTTGTCGGCCGCGCCTTTCTTGTGCTTGATCGTTGCCCATTTGGAATGTCCGGACATGTCGTGACCTCTTTCGGTGGCGTCTCTAGGCGCGGCCGCGGGCGAAGGAATCGCTGCGCACCATTTCGATGAATAATTGATGGATGCGGACGTCCGGTGTCAGCTCGGGATGGAAGGAACTGGCCAGAACACGACCTTCACGTACGAGCACGGGTCGGCCCTCGACCGAAGCCAGGACCGTCACCGACGAGGCGACCTCTTCGATGACGGGAGCGCGGATGAACACCGCGTGGAACGAACGTTCGAAACCCTCGACCACCAGATCGCTCTCGAAGGAATCGACTTGGCGCCCGTAGCCGTTCCTGCGCACGGTGACGTCCAGGGAGTCGAAGCCCACCTGATCGGCGCGACCGTCGAGGACCGTCCGAGCCAGGAGGATCAAGCCGGCACACGTCCCGAAAGCCGGCAATCCGTCCCGCAGGGCCGACCGAAGCGGACCGAACAGACCGGAGGACACGAGCAGGTTGCTCATCGTCGTGCTCTCGCCACCGGGAAGGACGATTCCGTCGATGCCGTCCAGGTCTTCCGGTCGACGGACACGCCGACCGACGACCCCCAGATCATTCAGGGTGTCGAGATGACAGGCGAATGCGCCCTGCAGACCGAGAACGCCGATGTTCACCTGGGGGCCTCGCTCGCACGTTCGCTCACCAACCGCGTTCGGCGTAGCGCTGATTGATCTCATCCATGCCGATACCGGTCATGGGGGCTCCGAGTCCCTTGCTGACCTTGGCCAGGATCTCGGGATTGTCGAAGTGCGTGGTGGCTTCCACGATGGCCTTGGCCCGCGGGCCGGGATTGTCGCTCTTGAAGATTCCCGAGCCCACGAAGACCGCCTCGGCTCCCAACTGCATGGCGAGCGCGGCGTCGGCCGGAGTGGCGAGGCCTCCGGCACAGAAGATGGGAACCGGGAACTTGCCGGTACGGGCGATCTCCTGGATCAAGGGCAGGGGCGCCTGCAGGCTCTTGGCCCAATCGAACAACTCCGCCGAGTCGGCAGTGGTGATCTTGCGGATGTCACCGAGGATGGATCGCAGATGGCGGACCGCCTCCACCACGTTTCCGGTTCCGGCCTCGCCCTTGGAACGGATGAGTGCAGCACCTTCGGAGATTCGCCGCAGTGCCTCTCCCAGGTTCGTGGCCCCGCAGACGAAGGGCACGGCGAAGGGGTACTTGTCGATGTGGTGGGACTCGTCGGCCGGAGTCAAGACTTCGCTCTCGTCGATGAAGTCGATTCCGAGAGATTGCAGGATCTGCGCTTCCACGAAATGGCCGATGCGAGCCTTGGCCATGACCGGGATGGACACGGCGGCCTTGATGCCTTCGATCATCTCCGGATCGCTCATGCGGGCGACGCCTCCGTCCCGGCGGATGTCGGCGGGAACCCGCTCCAAGGCCATGACCGCACAGGCCCCGGCGTCCTCGGCGATCCGCGCCTGCTCCGGGGTCACCACGTCCATGATGACACCGCCCTTGAGCATTTCGGCCAGGCCTCGCTTGACCGGATAGGTACCCGTGACTCCTCGATCGTCGATGGACATGCCGTCAGGCTAACGGTGCCGAGCGACGGACATCTCGGTGGACGGCCATCATGGCCATGCGATATCGGCCACCAGTGCTCCTGGCGGCACGGCGGCGGCCTTGCCCTCGCGAGCCAATTCCACCCAGGTACGTCCAGGCGTCAGATCGATCGGTGTTCCGGACTCGTCCACCAGACCCCAACCCGAATCGGCATCAGGTCGGTTCCAGGTACCGACGATGAACTTGCCCTGGGTGAAGACCCACGCCACTCCACTGCCGAGAGTCTGGGCCTCGGGACTGCGGGCCTCGAAGGTGCTGTTGCGGTAGACCACGAAGAGGACCAGAACATTGTTGGTGTTCACCTGGTTGCCACTCGGGGCGTTGTGTCGCTTGTCTCCGTGCTGCCGCAGATAGGTCTCCGATGCCGCGTCCCACTCCCACGACACGTTGGTGTCGCCGTCCATCGACACTTTGACGCCGTTGGAATCCGTTCCACCTACGGCGGATCCGGGCTCGCGGTAGGTGAAGAGCGCAACCGGCACCCCGGCATCCTTGTCGACCACCAAGGGCCACACGTCGCTGGTGCGCGAGTAGAGATTGTGGGGAGAGCCTTTGTCGTCGGACCGGAAGAAGATGCTCGCCACGGATCCGATGAAGGGACTGACGTTCACCATGGTCGAGTCCTTGATCAATTTCGTGACCGTCGGATTGCCCCCGCTCCATAGAAAGACAGGGTTGTTCAAGTTCTGCAACAGTTCGACGTCCTGGGAACGACCCGAGCGCAGAGGCCCGACGGGATCGGAACCCTGCGAGTGAAGTACGGCGGCGAACCGCGTCAGGCTCTCGACGTTCTCCTCGTACACGATGTCGGCTTCGATCAAACCGCTCTGGGGGCGGGCCGCCGGGTGATTGTCGATCTTGGCCACGATGGCCGGACGGTTGGCGATGGCCTCGTCGGTGCCGCGCAGTCCCGTGAGAGGCATCAACGGACCCGGGATCGTGGTGGTGGTCGCCAACTCGGTGGTCGTGGTCGCCTGGCTCGTGACCGGCGCTGGGGTGGTCGTCGCCGGCGTGGACGACGAGCCTCCCCCGCCGCAGGCGGCCATGGCCAGAGCGGCGATCGTCGCCAGGACCACTGCCGTGCGGGGCAGGCGCGTGAGGGAGGTGCGGGTAGAGCCGTCCATGTCATCAGTCCTTCGTGTTCACAGGTCTTTCAGCAGTGCGATGCGTTCGTCGAGAGGAGGGTGTGTGTCGAAGAGCCCGTGCACCCACTTGAGACGGCCTTCGTCGCGTACGCCCGACAACGGCTGCTCGATCCACATGTGTGCGGTGGCCATGGACGCCGCATGCGTGGTGGAGGTGTCGGCGCGCAGCTTCTCCAGTGCCGAGATGAGTCCGGGGGGATATCGGGTCATCTGGCAGGCCGAGACGTCGGCCAGCGTCTCGCGTCGCCGACTCATGGCCGCCTGCATGACCCGCGCCACCAGTGGAGCGAGGACGAGCATGACGAAACCGAGCAGTGCCAGCGGGTTACCGCCGTTGCCGCGATCACCGTCCCTCGACACCCGTCCACCGTTCCACCACATGAGGCGGATCGCCAGATCGGTGAGAATCGCCACGGTTCCCACCAGAGTCACGGCGAGAGTGGACACGAGGATGTCGTAATTGCGGATGTGCGACAACTCATGGGCCACCACCCCTTCCAACTCCACGCGGTTCATCTTCTCGAGAAGACCGGTGGTGACGGCGAGAGCGGCGTTCTGGGGATTGCGTCCGGTGGCGAAGGCGTTCGGAGCCGGATCGTCGATGACGTAGACCCGAGGTTTGGGTAGACCGCTGGCGATGCACAATCCCTCCACGAGATTGTGCAGCCGTCGGTACTCCTCCGGGTCGGCTGGTCTGGCCCGACTGACCGCCAGAGCGATCCTGTCCGACTGCCAATAGGAGGTGAACGCCATGACAGCTGCCACCACGAGGGCGACGACGGTCGGGGCAGGACCACCGCCGATCAGGTATCCCACCACCACGCCGACCACGACGACGAAGCCCGAAAACCCCAGGATCAGCAGGGCGCTGCGCCTCTTGTTCGATCTGATCTGTTCGAACACGTCGTCAGAACTGGACCGATGGCGGGGTACGAGCGTCGAGCTCGGCCTCGAAGAATTCGCGACGCGTGAAGTTTCCCAGTTTGGCGATCAACACCGACGGGAAGGTGTCCAGTCTGTTGTGGTATCCGAGAACGGCGTCGTTGTAGAACTGCCGGGCATAGGCCACACGACTCTCCGTGGAAGTCAGCTCCTCTTGGAGTGCGAGGAAGTTCTGGTTGGCCTTGAGATCGGGATAGGCCTCCGAGAGAGCGAACAGCTGGCGAAGGGCTCCGGTCACCGCCGTGTCGGCAGCCGCCTGCGGGCCTGGCTGGGCCGGAGCGGCCAAGGCCGCCTGCCGGGCCTCGATGACCGCTTCGAAGGTGGCCCGTTCGTGGCTGGCGTATCCCTTCACCGTCTCCACCAGGTTCGGGATGAGGTCGAGGCGGCGCTTGAGTTGGACGTCCACCTGGGACCAGGCGTTGTCCACCTGGTTGCGTTGACGAACCAGGCCGTTGTACAGGACGATCACCAGGATCACCACGACGGCGACGATCGCTAAGACGATGAACGTTGCGGTCACGGGCCCATCATACGGCGCACCAGCCGGCGAATTCGGTCAATGAATCCGACCCGTGCCGGGATACCCCGATCCAAGGTGCTCCGCAGGACGGCGCGAGCGGTGTCCCAGGCCCGGCGGAGGAATTCGGTCAGATCGCCCGGTCCGGTGGTCACTGCGGACTTCGTGCGTCGCTTCGCGGACTCGCGCCCCACCGTCACCACCTGCCGATACCGGGCAGCGTAGGTCTCGGCCAGCGCATCCATGGAGAAGCTCTCGGCACGGAGTCGTCCCGCGGTCCGCAAGCGGTCCCCCAGGCCGCCATCGCTCAGGACACGTCGCAATGCATTCCGAAGTTCCTCGACATCGCCCGGCTCCACCAGAACGGCATCCACCTCGTGGGTCGCCACGTTCATGTACCCGTCGATGGCACTGGCCACGATCGGAGTTTCGGCTGCCATGGCTTCGATCAGGACCACGCCGAAACTCTCCCCGCCGAGAGATGGCGCGCAGAAGATACTGGCCGCCCGTAGTCGCTCGGCTTTCTCGTCGTCCGAGATACGACCCAACCACTGCACGCGATCGTCGCCCGCGTACTGGGCCCGCAATCGTGCAGTCTCCGGGCCGTCCGAGGCCACCCACACCTGGACCTCCGCCGGCAACTCGCGGTGCGCCTGCAGAAGGATCTCCAAGCCCTTGCGCGGCTCGTGGCGTCCACAGAAGAAGATCGAAGGACCTTCGGTGCGATCATGACGTCGAAGGCGCGGGCGGAACCGATCCAGTTCGACACCGTTCGGGAGGATCTCGTATTCGCCACCGAGGTATCGGCTCACGAGTTCGGCGGCGTCCTTGGATACCGCCACGCGGTGATCGATGGCACTGGCGAACCCCTTCAATGGTCCGCTCAGATACCGATAACTCAGACTGTCGCCGGCGGCATGGAACGTGGCCACGATCGGAGCGGTTCGCATCACCAAGGCGGTGATGTTCGGACCGGGCGCCAATGGTTCGTGCAGATGCAGGACGTCGAACTCCTCGTCGCGTAGAACGCGGATGGTGCGCAGAGCGGCCGACGGATCGGGAGCCAAGGGGGCCACCGAGCCGTTGGCCACCGTCGGCAGCGATTCGCCGATCGGCGTCACGAAGGTGTCCGGAGGCGCGCCGTCGCACGGTCCGAGGACGCGCACCTCGTGGCCCAATCGCCGCAGGGAACGCGCCAGTCCCATGACCTGGCCTTGCACCCCACCGGGAATCGTCAGGCTGTAGGGGCAGACGATGCCGATCCGCAATGACGAGATCTCTCCATCGCCGTCCACTTCCGAACAACCTAGCGACCGCTCGTCCCGACTGGACTACGGTCGAGGCGATGCGCCGTCCTGCTCTGTCGATCGTGGCCTCACCCGGGAAGCGACGCCTGATCCTCGACTTGGCGTCCGAAGCCGAGACACGAGGATTCCCAGCGCTGGCCTGCCCGACTCTCGGCGGCGCCCTCGGCCTGTGCGTCAGCCTGGCGCACGTCACCCATGAACTCCAGTTCTTCACCGCCATCCAGGGGATCTACGGCACCGCCCGTTCCGAGATCGGCGCACTGGCCAGCCACATCCACGAGATCGCCGGCGAACACGACGGTCGAGCTCGATTCGCACTCGGACTCGGCGTCAGCCACGAGCCGATGGTCAAGAGGTTGGGCGTGGAGATGGGACCGCCTCTCGCCGACATGCGCTCCTTCGTCGACGGTCTGACGGCCAACGAGAAGTACTCCGGGACGCTCCCGCCGATCTACGTGGCCGCCATGCGCAACAAGATGTTGGATCTGGCTCTCGAGATCGCCCAGGGCTCCCTGTGGGCCAACGCCAGTCATTCCTACACCTGCCAACAGATGCGACGCGTGCAGGCCGCTGGTCGCACCGGCTTCCACGTCGCCAACATGATCCCGACGGTCATCGCCGAGGACCGGGACGCGGCTGCCGCCGTGAACCGCAAGACCATGGCGGTGTACGTCCGTCTACCCAACTACAGAAACTATTGGAAGGCGGCCGGGTACGTCGAAGAGATGGAAGCCATCGAGGCGGCCATCGCGGCTGGGAATCGCGACGACCACGCCGCCCTGATGAGCGATGCCTGGCTGGAGGACTGCACGTTGTTCGGCACGGCCGATGACGTCCGCCGGGGATTCGAACGATGGTACGAGATCGGAGTGCAACCCATCGCTGTGATGTCCAGCGTGTCGGGCGGCCAGGTGAAGGCCATCAACGAACTCTTCGAACTCTGCGCCGACTGATTCAGGAACCGAATCGCGCCGCATTGGCGGCCACGAACTCGGCGAAACCGGGATCGCTCGGCCAATTCGGCTGCATGAGATGCCACTGCTCCGGAGCCACGGCGATGAGCATTTCGAGCTCGGCGGCGAGGGTCGCCGTGATGCGCTGGACGTCGGCACGTAGCGAATCCTGGCGATCGCAGGGAATCGGCGGTCGAATCACCGCGTGATGTCCGGAACTCCGGCCCGAGAAGTACACGGCCGTCGGCAGCAATGTCGCACCGGTCCGCACCGCGAGCGTGGCCGGCCCCCCGGGCAGAGTGGTGGCCTCCCCGAAGAACGTCACCGGGACTCCAGTTCCCGTCAGATCGCGGTCGCTCAGGAGACAGAGGATCTCGTTGCGCCGCAAGGCGGCCAGACAGGCCGCACCCGCATCAGGTCCCAACGGAATCACCGTCATTCCGAAGGCCTTTCGCAGATCCACGAACCAATCGAACAACTCCGGTGGGTCGAGGGGTTCGACCACCACCGAGAGGCGATGTCCGCGGTCGGTCGCCCACCGACCGGCCCACTCCCAGCCGCCGAGATGTGGCAGCGCCAGGATCACACCCCGCCCCCGCTCGAGGGCCGGAATCAAGTACTCGTCGTGACCTTCGACATCGAACGAAGCAGCCACCTGGCGCGCCGACAATCCCGTCAGACGGAAACTCTCCACGTAGTACCGCGCATAACTCTCGAACACCTGTTGCGTGAGACGGCGAATCTCGAACAGCCGAGCCTTCGGACGAACGCGCCGCATGTGGCGCTCGACCATGAGTCGGCGATCCCGCATTCCGAAAGCAGCCGGAGCTCCGAGCAGGGTGCCGATCGGACCACTGAGAGGTCCAGGAACGGCTTTGGCGAGAAGTGACCCGAGGCGATAGGTCCCCACGGTCAGGGAATCGGACAGTTCCTGCCAGGGCGTACGTGGATCCCGCTGCGGGGTCATGAATCAGCGCTGGCGGCGCAGACCGGACGCCCGGGTCCGACGCGACATGCGCGCCGCCCGCCGACTCTGCCGACGCGACCGCCGCATCTCGATACGAGCCGCCGTCACCGGTGCCACCGCGGCTCGATGCCACACCTTTAAGAAGCGCTGCAACGCGGTCACCGCGGTCAGGACCAGCATGACCCACAGGATGGGAATCAACAACGGTGGGAACAAGAGTCCGAGGCACAACATGATGATCCGCTCGGCGCGTTCCATCAATCCGCCCTTGGCATCGAGTCCGAGGGATTCGGCCTTGGCCCGTTCGTAGGAGATGACTCCGCTGATTCCGGCCACTGCGAAGGGCAGGAGGGTGAGATACGGCGACTCGGTGGCCGCGAAGTACCAGGCGACTCCACCGAAGAGCAAGAAGTCGGTGACCCGATCCACCACCGAATCGAAGAATGCGCCGCGTTGACTCGAAGTGTTGGAGGCCTTGGCCAACGCTCCGTCCAGCAGATCCGGGAGCGCGGCGAGGATCACCAACAGCAGGCCGAGGGCCAGGAATCCGGCTCCGATGGCCACTGCGGCTCCGGCGGCGATGACCAGACCGGCCACCGTCAGGTGATCGGGTGAGATGCGGGTCCGACGGAGACGGTCCCCGATGGGTTTGACGGCTCGGTCGACCGAGGAACGGAACTGGCCGTCGAACATCCGACCAGCCTAGCCCTGGCCCGGGTTCGGTTCGGTGGACCACACTTCGGTGCAGTCCTCGGTGAGGTGCTCGACAACCCGTCCGTCGATCGCGTCCACCAGAACCAGGGCGCGTTGCCGAGGCGGATCCTCGCTCGAGTAACACAGCACCCGCCAAGTGGGACGACTCCGTACTCCTCTCCAGACTTGCTGGGCCGAGGCATGACCGATGGGAAAGCCGATAGCAACTCCGGCCGCCGCCAGCGCCGCCTGCTCGTCGATGGCCATCGACCATCCCGAGGAGATCGAAACGAAACCGACGACCACCAAGAGGGCCGCTCCACCCAGGAGTCCGCCGTTCACCAGTGGTCCCTCGTCGCCGCGCACCATGGCCAGGAGTCCGACCCCGCACCCGAGAAGAACGTAGGTGACTCCCGGAATCCGTCGGCGGCTGTTGTCCGGAAACCGGTAATCAGCCGAATGCGTGACCGCGACCAGTTCTTCGGGTAGACGGTCACGGAATTCGGCGGCATCGCTCATGGCGAAACCCTATTGGCGGGTTCCAGGTCGCGCCAGACGCGGCGCAACGCGTCCGCTGTGACGTCGAGCGGCTGGGAGATCGACTTGGTTCGGGCCGTGGCCACCAGGAAGTTGTTGTCGCCCGTCCATCGCGGCACCACGTGAACATGGAGATGCTCGTTCACACTGCCACCGGCGGCGGTCCCGATGTTCAAGCCCACGTTCAGACCTTCGGGGCCGAGCGCCTCCTTGGCAACCCGAACTCCTTCGGTGACGGTGCGCCACAATTCAGCGCTTTCGGCGACCGCGAGCTCCTCGAGGGCGGCCACCTGACGGTACGGAACGACCATGAAGTGTCCGACGGCGTAGGGATACGAATTCATGATGGCGAACACGTGCTCACCGCGATGGATGATGAAAGATTCCTCGTCACCCAGTCCGGATTCGAGAATGCGCCGGAAAACGCTCCGTCCATCCTTGGGCGCCTGCGATTCGGGAAGCGACGAGATGTACTGGGCCCGCCATCCGGACCACAAGATGTCGAGCATCAGATCCTCGTGGAACCCAGTTCGGCGTCGATCCGCGCCGCGAACGTTTCCAACGGGACATCACGTTCGACCTCGGCCTCCCGAGCGTTCACGCCGACGGTGCGGTGAGCCACGTCGTCGTCACCGACGACCAGGACGTAAGGCACCTTGTCCATCTTCGACGACCTGATCCTCTTGCCGAGGGGGTCCTGGGCCTCGACCATGTCGGCCCGCACACCGCGACGCATCAATTCGGCCACCACCTCGGAGGCGTAGTGCTCGTGGCTGGCGGCCACTGGCAGGATCCTCACCTGCACCGGGCTGAGCCAGGTCGGGAAGGCTCCGGCGTAATGCTCCACGAGGACCCCGAAGAACCGCTCGATGGATCCGAACAAGGCTCGGTGGATCATGATCGGCCGCTGGCGCGTTCCGTCATTGGCCACGTATTCGAGGTCGAACCGTTCGGGAAGATTGAAGTCGCATTGGATGGTGGAGAGCTGCCACGTCCGCCCGATGGCGTCGCGGACATGGATGTCGATCTTGGGGCCGTAGAACGCCGCGTCTCCCTCCTTGATGGCGTACTCCACCCCATGCCGATCCATCGCCGCGGCCAACGCCTTGGTGGCCTCGTCCCAGATGTCGTCGGACCCCACGTACTTGGACGGATCCTTGGTGGCCAGGTTGAACGAGAAGTCTTCGAACCCGAAGGCGCGCAGCACGCTGACGATGAAGTCGAGCAACGAGATGATCTCGCCTTGCAACTGCTGACGTGTGCAATAGATATGGCTGTCGTCCTGAGTGAAGCCGCGGATGCGCAGGAGTCCGTGCAGGGTCCCGGCTCGTTCGTAGCGATACACGGTGCCCAATTCGAAAAGGCGCAGGGGCAGTTCCCGATAACTCCGCTGTCGACCCCGATAGATCAGGCAATGCATCGGACAGTTCATCGGCTTCGGGTAGTAGGTCCCGTTGTCCATCTCCATCGGCGGATACATGCCGTCGGCGTAGAAGTCGAGGTGCCCCGAGGTCTGGAACAGCGTGGCGTTGGAGAGGTGCGGGGTGAAGACGAACTGATATCCCCCCTCTTGGTGACGAGATCGGCTGTAGTCCTCCATCAATTTGCGGATGATGGCGCCCTTGGGGTGCCAGACCGCCAACCCGCCACCCAGCTCGCTCGGGAACGAGAGCAGATCCAGATCCACGGCGAGCCGTCGGTGATCGCGGCGTTCGGCCTCTTCCAGTCGGTGCAGATGTTCGGCCAGGGCCGCCTTGCTCTCCCAGGCCGTACCGTAGATCCGCTGCAGTACAGGACCCTTTTCGTTGCCCCGCCAATAAGCCGACGACACCTTCTGCAACTTGAAATGACCAAGACGACCGGTGCTCGGTACGTGAGGTCCGAGACACAAGTCGACGAACTCCGGCGAGTTCCGGTACACGCTGACCTGGTCGCCTCCCGAACCCACTTCCCCGGCGTCGGATCCATCGGCGCCTCCGGAACGGACGCGATCGATGATCTCGCACTTGTAGGGCTGATCACCGAAGATCGACAGGGCTTCGTCGATGGCGACATCGGAGCGCTCGAAGGGTTGGTCGGCAGCGATGATCTCGCGCATCCTGGCTTCGACGCTCTCCAGGTCGGCCTCGGTGAAGGTCCGACCGCCGAGATCGAAGTCGTAGTAAAAGCCGTTCTCGATGGCCGGGCCGATGGTGTACTTGGCACCCGCGTACAACTGCGTGACCGCCTGGGCCAGGACGTGGGCCGTGGAGTGACGCAGGACGTGGCGTCCCGCCTCGCTGTCGGCCGTCAGAATCTTGACGCTGGCTCCGTCGGCCAGGGGAACTTGCAGGTCGACCTCGAAACCGTCCACCTCGGCCGCCACCGCCGCCTTGGCCAAGTTCCTGCTGATTCCCTGGGCCAGGTCGAGGACGGTCGATCCGCTCGAAAGCGTTCTCGTCGAACCGTCGGGCAGGGAAACCGTGATCTCGGACACCCCCGAGAGTTTAGGGTCAGGCGTCGGACTCGGCGTGGGTGAATTGCGACGTCACCAGGTCGATCGACCGCGCCGCTTCGTCGTCGGTGTGGCCGACACGCGAGGTCACCACCGACTCCGAGGTGGACGTCTTGCCGGCGTACACGTTCTTGTAGACCTGACCGGTCATTTCGCGGATCTCGAACATGACTTCGTCGATCATCGATCGCCACCCGCGCTGCGGCTCCCCGGATTGGGCGTAGCGGTCGGGATGGATCGGTCGACCGATGGTGATCGAGCAATGCTTGAAGACCTTGGGCATCTTGGCGTCGGGGGGCTGGATCAGATCGGTTCCGACGATGCCCACCGGGTAGATCGGACAGCCCACCGTGGTGGCCAGACGCGCCGCACCGGTGCGACCTTTGTACAGACATCCGTCCCGGCTGCGCGTCCCCTCCGGGAACATTCCGAACAACTCGCCACGACTGAGCACCTCACGGGCCGCGTCGAGCGCTTCCTGGCTCCTCTCGCCTCCCGAGCGATCGATGGGGATCATCCCCATCAACGGAAAGAGGAACTTGGTCTTCCAAGAGTCCATGTACTCGGCCTTGCCGACGAAGGAGATGTTGCGCGGAGCCACCAACATGAGGAAGGCCGAATCGAGAAAGCTGATGTGATTGGGGCAGAGGATCGCCGGACCTTCGGCCGGTAGCCGATCCAGCCCCTGCACGTCGATCTTCCAAAGTCTGCGGGCCGCAGGTCCGAGGGCGACACGCGCCCGGCTCTGGGCCTTCCCCGCTCCACGTGCTCTCATCTCACCCACCTTCCGCTCGCACCGATGACGACGAGGACCGATCCGACCGGGTCGAAGAACGAGAACCTGGAACTGGACCGGAACCCCACCTCTCCGGGATCCGGTTGAAGCCGAACCCCGAACAATGGGCGGAGTGTACGGTCTCGGTCCGGATCAGGCGATGGCGGAAGCCGTACTTTCCGTCACGCCACCATCGGGAACATCAGCCGAGAAGGTCCAGGCCCAGCAGGGCCGCCGGCGCCGAGACATCGAATCCCCTCCGGGCGGCGTCGTCGATCGCCTCCAGGGCCCCGGGCGTGTCGAGATCGTCGTCCAAGCACCGGCGAACCGCGTCCATGAGGACCGCGTCGACCGGACCCGGCATCCGGGCCCCGTGTCCGCTCGCCGCCGACCAGGCCGCCAGACGCTCGGTCGCCGCCGGCATCAGTTGGTCCGTCCACTCCCATTCGCGCCGGTAGTGGTTGGCGATGATGGCCAAGCGAATGGCTCGCGGGTCCCAGATCCGGCGCAGTGCATCGACGAACTCCAGATTTCCGAGGCTCTTGGACATCTTGGCCCCGTCCTTGAAGACCATGGCCACGTGCATCCAATGGCGAACGAAGGGTTGCCCGGTCACCGATTCGCTCTGGGCGCGCTCGCATTCGTGGTGAGGGAAGATCAGGTCCGAACCGCCACCATGGAGATCGATGGTCTCACCGAGTTCTCGCAGAGCCAACGCACTGCATTCGACGTGCCATCCCGGACGACCAGCTCCCCACACCGCGTCCCAGGCCGGCTCGTCCGATGCCGAGGGTTGCCACAGGACGAAATCGAGTGGATCGCGTTTGGCCGGATTGTCGACGTCGCCGCCTCTCTCCCGTGCGAAGTCGAGCATCTGCTCTCGCGTGTATCCGCTGACCGATCCGAAGGAATCGAATCGACTGACGTCGAAATAGACCGAACCGTGGGACTCGTAGGCGAATCCCCGCTCCAACACCATGCCGATGAAGCCGCGAATGTCCGGGATCGCCGATGAGGCCCGCGGCGACGAATAGGTCGGCAGGGCGTTCAGCGCTTCCATGTCGCGCTCGAAACGCGCCTCCTCGCCGGCGGCGAGATCGAGATAATGGATCCCCAACTGGCGCGCCTTGGCGAACAGGGGGTCGTCGACATCGGTGACGTTTCGCACGCACCGAACTTCGTGGCCTCGGTCGATCAATCTCCTCTGGAGCACGTCGTAGGCCACGAATGTGGCGGCGTGGCCGATGTGAGTGGCGTCGTACGGAGTGATGCCGCAGGTGTACATCGTCACCAATGGACCGGGCTCGAAGGGAACGACCGCCCTCCGGGCGGTGTCGTAGAGACGCATGGCGGTCATCGAGAGCGCGGGTCTCCCTTGATGCCCGTGAGTTTCGGCGCCACCCGCGTGCGATACCGGACGTTCAACTGCAACAACACCGCCGTGAAGGCTTCGATGGCAGTCGCATTCGAGAGTTGACCGGCATCGAGGGGTCGACACCCCGGTATCCGGGCCACGATGTCGGCGACGGTCGCCAATGCCTCGTCGTCATCGGAGCAGATCAGGACGTCGGAATCGATCGGCTCACCCAGGTGTCCCAGTTCCTTGGCCGGCAGGTGATGGAACGCCGCCACGACACGACACCGCGGTACCGCAGCCTGCACGTGGGCGGCCACACTGCCCCGAGGCGGCAACAGCGGCTGGAACTCGCCGGCGACACGCACCAGCGCATTGGCCATGCTCACCACGATCTTGCCGTCCAACGCCGCGGCGTTGTCCTGGACGGTGGCAGCCGCCGAGTCCCATGGGGTGGCGATGACCACCAGATCGCAGTTCGCGGCCGCGGCATTGTCGCCGGCCGACAGGTGGTCGGCGACCGTCGGAAACTTCTCGGATTCGGCCGACACGATTTCGGCGGCACGATCGGCCGACCGGGATCCGATGACCACGTGGTAGCCCACCGACGCGAGCCGGGCTCCCAGGGCCGAACCCGCCGGTCCGGTACCACCGAGTATTCCGATCCTCATGGCCCCAGCCTGTCACATGGTCCCGACGGCACCGTCATCCACGTCCGGTCCCGGCAGTAGGTTGGGGCAATGGCACTGCTCCGCGAGAAGAACATCGTCGTCACCGGAGTCCTCACCGATGCCTCACTCGCCTTCTCGATCGCTCGTCTGTGCATCGACGAGGGTGCACAGGTGCTGCTGACCGGGGCGGGGCGGGCCCTCTCGCTGACCCAACGGACGGCGCGCAAGCTCCCGACGGCGGTCGAGGTTCTCGAACTGGACGTCACCGTCCCCGAACACGCCGAACGCGTGCGGGATCACGTCCAGTCGACCTGGGGTCGCGTCGACGGAGTCGTGCACTCGATCGGCTTCGCCCCCGAATCGTGTCTGGGCGACGACTTTCTCGCTGCCGATTGGGAAGATGTCGCAGTCGCTCTCCAGATCAGCGCTTACTCGCTCAAGCACCTGGCTGACGTGTTCTTGCCCTTGATGGGGCCTGGTGGCTCCTTCGTCGGCCTCGACTTCGACAACACCGTGGCCTGGCCGGCCTACAACTGGATGGGCGTTGCGAAATCGGCACTCGAGAGCGTGAACCGGTATCTGGCGCGCCAACTCGGACCACGCGGGATCAGGTCCAACCTCGTCGCCGCCGGGCCGATCAAGACCATGGCCGCCAAGTCCATTCCCGGTTTCAAGAAGTTCGAGGACGTCTGGGACGAACGCGCCCCGCTCGGCTGGGACGTCACCGATGCCGAACCCGTCGCCCGCGCCGTGGTGGCTCTCTTGTCGGATTGGTTTCCCGCCACCACAGGCTCGATGATCCACGTCGACGGCGGCTACCACTCCACCGGCGCCTGACCGGCGAACGACGATGGCCGACCGACTGCGCGCCGAGACGTCGCCGTATCTGCGTCAACACGTGGACAACCCGGTGGACTGGTTTCCGTGGGGCCCGGACGCCTTTGCGGAAGCCGAGCGCCGTGACGTGCCCATCCTGCTCTCCGTCGGCTACTCGGCCTGTCACTGGTGTCATGTCATGGCTCACGAGAGCTTCGAGGATCCCGATGTGGCGAGGGAGATGAACGAGCAGTTCGTCTGCGTCAAGGTCGACCGCGAGGAACGGCCCGACGTGGACGCCGTGTACATGGACGCCGTTCAGGCTCTCACGGGTCGAGGTGGCTGGCCGATGACGGTCTTTCTCACTCCGACGGGTGAGCCGTTCTATGGCGGCACCTATTTCCCGAAGGCGGGCTTGTCGAAGTTGATGGCGGCCATCACCGACATCTGGACCACGCGACGTGACGACGTCACTGCGAACGTGTCGGCGTTGATCGAGGCCATCGGGCGGACGGCGCTGGTGACTCCCGCAGACGGACTACCCGATGAAGCGTTCATCGATGGCTGCATCGAACGGATCGTGTCGGCCTTCGATGCCGATTGGGGTGGATTCGGATCGGCTCCCAAGTTTCCGAGCACCATGAACCTCGACCTGGTGGCGCGCCGATGGCAACGTGGCCGACGCATCGAGGACGAGGCGGTGGTTCGGACCTCGCTCGATGCGATGTGCAGCGGCGGAATGTACGACCATCTCGGGGGAGGCTTCGCCCGCTATTCCGTGGACGAGAAGTGGCTGGTCCCGCATTTCGAGAAGATGCTGTACGACCAGGCTCTACTCCTGCGCGTCTACACACATGCCTGGCAGGTGTTCGGCGACGCGACCTGGAAGTCGGTGATCGAAGCCACGATCGACTATCTCTGCCGCGATCTACGTCATCCCGACGGCGGTTTCTACAGTGCCGAGGACGCCGATTCCCTCGACGACAGCGGACATTCCCACGAAGGTGCGTTCTACACCTGGACTCCCGCAGAAGTCGCCCGCGTCCTCCCGGCCGACCTGGCTGCCGAATTCTGTCGCTGGTTCGACATCACCGAGGACGGCAACTTCGAGGGACGCTCCATCCCCACTCGCCACCGTCATCGCGGAGACCTGGAGCGCAACGCGAGTCTGGAAGAATCCTGCGCCGCGGTTCTGGCCGAACGCGGCCGTCGCCCCCGACCAGGTCTCGATTCCAAGATCGTGCTGGAGTGGAACGCCTTGACGATCATCGCTCTCACCGAAGCAGGGAGAGCGTTCGGGCGAGCCGACTGGATCGAAGCGGCGGTGGCCTGCGGAGACTTCTTGTCGGCCAATCTGCGCCGTCCGGATGGTTCTTGGCATCGGACCTGGCAGGCCGAGGGTGTCCCTCCGGCCCGGCACCGGGCCGTGGCCGCCGACTGCGCCGCTCTGGTCGACGCTTTCACGCGGTTGGCCGAGACCACTGGTGAGGCGCGATGGATGGATCGGGCCGCGGATGTGGCAGATCACCTGATCGCCGAATTTCACGATCACGAGCGCGGCGGATTCTTCACGGTGGCCGCCGGGGCCGACCCGCTGGTCGTTCGCCAGAAGGACCTCATGGACAACGCCACTCCGTCGGCCAACTCCACAGCGGCCATGGCACTGCTCCGTCTCGGCACCTTGCTCGGACGGGACGACTTCTCCGAGACCGCCCGTGGCACCTTGCGTCTCCTCGTCCGGATCATGGAAGCCGCTCCATCGGCCGCAGGCCAATCCCTGGCCGCTCTGGACCTTGCGGTGGCAGGCGTGGTCGAGGTCGTCCTGGCAGGCGACGTGCCCGCCCTGGCTCGAGCCGTGGACGACCTGTGGCTTCCCCGGGCCGTGGTGGCCCGGGGCGAGCCCTACCCCAGCCCGTTGTGGGATCACCGCTCACCGGGATTCGCGTACGTCTGCGAGAACTACACCTGCGCCGCACCGACTGCCGATGTCCCCACCTTGCGAACCCTGCTCGGTTAAGGTCCACCCGAGACACAGGCTTCCCGGCGACGGTCGTCGGGACGGGTGTCCGACGAGGAGATGAACGTCGACATGAACACGGCACGCAGTACTTCGAAAATCCTGATGGCGCTGGCGGCGACCTCGCTGTTCGTGGCAGCGTGCGGAGGCGACGATCCTGTGG